>RFKQ01000043.1 GCA_003694635.1 Planctomycetota bacterium | reverse complement strand
GCTGCCCCATCTCCACCCGAACCCTACCCACCCTCCCCTCCTCCAACTCCAACTCCAAACGCAAAATCCCACTATCCGTCTCAATCTCCAACGGATTATAACAAGCAATCTGACGCTCGTAAACAAACTTCCCTACACAACGTATCCCATTGCCGCACATCTGCGCACGAGAACCATCCGCATTGTACACCTCCATCCTCGCATGCGCCCGATCAGAAGGCAAAATCAAAATCACCCCGTCCGCACCAACACTAAAACGCCTACGACTAAGCCTTCGTGCCAATGCAGCCGGATCCTCTACCTTCTCCTCAAAACAGTTCACGTAAATGTAATCATTCCCCAACGCCTGCATCTTAGTAAACCTCAACTCCATCTCTTCCTTATCAACCTTTCTTCACGGTACCCACTACTTCCTAATGACCGTATGAAGAACAGCCACCTCCGCGATAATGCCCCCAATGAAAATGATGCGGAGAGTAGAAATGGTAGCCATAATCATAAAACGAATAAAAAGGATAATCATAATGGTAGTAGTACACATCATAAGAACTCGTAGATCTGGAATACCGCCTTCTCTCTGGCATCTTACGAGTCTTAAGAAAACGAATTACCCTCTCACTTACCCGATTCTCCCGAAGATATTTCAAATGCCGACGGGTCAAATGATAATAAGAATTCGTCTCCTTAACCTTGGCAATGATAATCTCATCCGCTACGTTGGCTTGGCTCAACTCCACAATCTGCGCCAATGATAAGTGTTCTCTCTCAGAAGAAGAAGGATCATACAATAAATACGGGCGATTGCAACCCACCAAAACTAGAGAAATAAATCCCAAACCCAGCCATAATTCTCTACTCAAAATAGAATTGCTTTTCATCTCTACCTCCAATCTTCTCTATCTATTACTCCAAAATATATTATACTATATAAATTCGAAATGTATACATACTTTTCATCAAAATATGTATACATACTTTTCATCAAAATCTAAGACCTTCTCAACAAAAAGACGAAACGCTGCATTCTAAAAAATACGAAAAAATTTCCTAAGATAACACGTACGAAAAATAAAATCCAATGGCTATACTTCTCCAAAATCTAAAAAATACCCGCCCCCCAACTCTCTCTCAAAGTTTTGAGAAAAAATTGAGGCCATAAAAACCAAACAAAACTCTATTTTTCCTCCCTCAATTTCAATTTCTGAAAGAGGAAAGATCCCCAGTGAAACCCTCATCCTGTCCAAAAGACTATGAACTCTTTCTCTACCTAAATGGGGAAAAAAAATCCCTCCAAAAACACGTACACAACTGCCCAAAATGTCGCAAATTTTGCGATAAGGAAAAGCAAAAACTCCAAAAACTTAAAAAACTCTTCACCTCTCCTCCTCCCACCTCTAGCTCCTCCTGTCCCAGCCTCCTGGAACTAAACGAACTCTCTCTCCAACAAACCAACCACCCCCGCCAAAAGAAAATTCAACTGCACCTCCTAGAATGCCCCCACTGCCGAGAAAGTTTTGCCTCCCTCCAACAAACCCAAAAAATTCACTTCCAAATCACCACCAAACTCCTCCCCCTCCACACCTATAAAAAAATCAGAAAACAGCTTTCCACCCGCATCCAACTCCGGAAAAAAAAGCGAAAACGCTACAACCACCCCTTCCTCTCCCCCCAACAACTCCTCCCCCTCGCCGCTACCCTTCTCCTCCTCGCAACGGGCATCTTCTCCTTCCTCATCTCCATCCCAACCTCCCATGCCCCTACCCTCGCCCACCAACATCCAAATCCTACTACCAAAGAAAACTTCCGAAAAACATCCCCTAGCACCCCCTCTCCACAAAGCATGGCCCTAACCCCCTCAAAACCCAAAAAAAACTACCAAACCCATCCCCGCCTCCACCCTCAAAGCCCAAATCATCCCCTCTCTTCTCCACAAAACCTAATCCCAACCCCCGCAAAACCCAAAAAAAACAAAATACAAAACGCACCTCTAACTCCACAAAAAAACAAAACTCCCCCTCCACAAAAACAAACTTCCTCCCCACGTCCCACCCTCAAACGTACCCTCGCCCACAACCCATCCCCTATCTCCCTACCCAAAACCATCGCCCTCTACCACCAAAAAGGTAAAATCCTACTCCAACGCAACGGACAGCTCAAAATCTTCCAACAACCCACCAAAATCCACCTCCAACCAGGCGACAAAATCCACTCTCCACAAGGCGCCTATCTCCAAATTCAACACCAAATCCTCTGCACCAAAAAACAAACCACCCTCGCCTTTCCCAAAAACCAACCCCAACCCTCCCTCCACCTCACCCAAGGCACTCTCTACCTCGTCTCCTATACCCCTTCCATACCACTCCAAACCAAAAACGTCCTCCTCCCACCACAAACCGGCGAACTCCTACTGCAAAAAACCCCCTCCCACACTCTACTCACCTGCCTCTACGGAAAAATCACCTACCAATCCATCAACCAACCACAACAACAACGCCACCTCCAACCCCTAGAACAAGCTCTAATCTCCTCCAAAAAAATCAAAACCCGCCACCTCACCTCCCACCAATTACCCCGCTGGATCTGGAAATGGCGCTCCCCAACCCTCTTCTTCGATAACTTCGAACAACCCGTCACCTACTGGAAAGGCGCACTCGTCCACAAAAATACCTACCAAAATAGCCACGCCTCCCTCCGCTCCCTACCCATCGATAAAAATCCCTGGTGGGGATCCAAAATCCTTCTCGAACCTGCCCTCCTCCGTCTGCGATACCACCCCCAACTCCACCTCCGCCTCGCCTACTATACCCCCGTCCCCACCACCCTTCTACTGCAAATCTTTAACCGCACCCAAAACACCACCTACGCCGTCTTCCTAAAAACCCAACCCAAACGCTGGCAAGTTCTCGATATCCCCCTGCGAAACCTCCGCCGCTACAACAACAAATACGACCAAATCCAATGGGGAGATGTCCTAGAAAATATCGAAATCTATGGAGGAACACCCAAAAATAATCTGATCTTCCTCATCGATAACTTCCAAATCTATTACGCCCCCTAACCCCCCATGTCAACCAGCACACCACTCCCCCCACTAGCCCAACATGTCGCCAACGTCTTCCAACAACTACACCTCTGCCCCAAAAATATCCTCGTGGGACTCTCCGGCGGCGGCGATTCGATCGCCCTAGCTCACGCCCTCCATCTGCTCACCCAACGCAATATCCTCCAAGCCTCCCTCTACCTCGCCCACCTCTTCCACCCCCTAACACCCAACGAAACAGCAGATAAACAATTTATGGTATTCTGCCAACAATGGGCCAACCAATATAACCTCCCCCTGATCACCCAAACTACCTCCATCTGGAAAAAATCCCCCCGTCAACAAGCCAACGAACAACAAGCCAGAAAAGTGCGCTACCAATTCCTCACCAAAACCGCCAAACGCCTAAAATGCGAAATCGTTGCCGTTGCCCATCATAAAAATGACCAAATCGAAACCGTCCTCTTCCACCTCCTAAGAGGAAGTGGCCCACAAACCCTCCAAGGAATGCCACTACTGCGCCCCATCGCAAAAGGCGAAAAAATCCTCCTACTGCGCCCCCTACTCAACGTAGAAAAATCACAAATCCTCCATCACCTCCGCCAACATAACCTCCCCTACCTCCAAGACCCCCTCAACCAAGACCTGCACTTCGATCGCAATAAAATCCGACATCAAATCCTCCCCTTCTTGGCTAAATTCCAACCCAAAATCCAACAGCGAATCTGGAACCTCTCTCTACTTATGAAAGAAATCGCCGACTTCCTCCAACAACACCTCCCCCCGCTCCAACACCACCTCCAAAAAGATCCCTTCGGAGCTACCCTCCTCCCCATCCACAACTTCCTCCAACTCCACCCCGCTATCCAAAACCTCACGCTCATGCATATCCTAGACCAACTTCACTTCCCATCTACCCAAATCACCCAACACCATATCCAACAACTCCGCTCCAAAATCCAACAAACCACCCAAAATCCACACCCCTTCCACTATACCCTCTCCAAACACCTCTGCGCTACCTCCGAAGGCCCCTACGTCGCCTTCTACTCCCCTCAATCTCCACCCCAATGGCCACCCAAAATCCTCCCCCAACCCGGCCACTATACCCTCTCCCAAAATCTCACCCTAACACTCCAAACCTGCTCCACACCCCCTCAACCCCAACACTCCCAAACCGGCAAACAAGAAACCCTAGATATGAACCACGTCCACTTCCCCCTCCTCGCCCGCCAACGACAACCCGGCGACCGATTCCAACCCCTCGGTATGCAACAATCCAAAAAGTTAAAAGAAATCCTCATCAACAAAAAAATCCCCCGCCGACTCCGAGATCACCTCTGCGTTCTAGAAGATAAAAAAGGAAATATCCTCTTCGTCGAAAATGTTGGCATCTGCCACCAAGCGCGCCTCCAAAACTCTACCTCCCAAGCCATCCAACTCCAAATCCAACGCCACCCCCTCCAACCATCAACGAAAAATTGGGAGAAAAATATCCAGAAATAGACTTGACATCCGCGTAAAAGATTGGTAATCTTACTGCAAATCCCTATATTGGATAAATAAGTCCAATTCCCCTAGCAATGCAGTAATGCAGTATGGACACCTGTGATAAACCACCACAAAAAAACTCTTCATGTAGGCAATCAATGATAAGCTAGAGCGAAAGATCCTCCGCAAATGGAAAAGCTCCATAAAGCGCCCCGATTTTAAAAATTTTGATAACCAATCTTTAGTAAAAAATTTAGTAAAACCAATTTAGTAAAATCAATTAATGATATGAAAATGGCGCCCGGTCAAACGATCCCATCCAACAAAAACTCTAAGCTCTTACCGCTAAACTGGAAACTGGAAAAAAATTCACTTAAAATTTTTTCTGTTTTTATATGAAACTGCGTCTCAATATCATCTTCGGGAGGCCTAGCAAGAAAACAAATTCAACAAATACGCGGGTCGCCCCAACTTAACCTTCTCAATCGCCAGCACTAGAAAAGAAAAATCAAGACAGACCAAACTTTCATTTCCCTATTTTGCAGAACCAGAAAAAAAATAAAATAAACATTTCTATTCTTCCAGCTTTTTTAGAGAAAGTGGTTTCTGTATGCTCCATAAACTCCCCTTCCTTACCCCCCCCCCTAATCTCTCCCAATCGGAAACTTTCCCCTTGGCCGATTCCCTCTCCAACCAGGCCGTGATTGTCCGCCGGATCCAAGCTGATTCCACCGAAAAAAACCGCCTAGCTAAAATGGGAATCTTCCCTGGCGCCCGCCTAAAAATCATTCAACAAACCTGCGGGCAAATCCTCCTCCAGGTCTACCACAGCCGCCTAGCCCTAGGAAAATCCCTCGCCAAACAAATCCTCGTTCAAAATGCATCCTCATCCTATCAGGGTAAAAATTTTATGCGTCTAAGCGAGCTTAAAATTGGCCAAAAAGCAGTAATCTCCGGCTATCAATCCAACCGACCGAACATACTACAACGGCTCCTGGAAATGGGACTTATCCGCAACACAGAAGTGGAAGTAATCCGCCGAGCCCCTCTAGGCGATCCCATCGAAATCGCCCTGCGCGGCTTCCATCTCTCTCTGCGACAATTTGAAGCGGAGCTCATCTACGTAGAACCAAAAGAAACCAAAAGTCCATAGCAAAAAGGGGAATCTTTGTGAGTGTCTCCATCACAAAAAAAGAAGCCTATATCGCCCTCATCGGCAACCCCAATGTAGGCAAAACTACCCTCTTTAATGCACTAACCGGCCTGCAGCAAAAAACAGGCAACTTCGCCGGCGTCACCGTGGAAAAAAAATTTGGCAAATTTACCGTAGAAGACAAAGGCTCCAAATACCACTGCCAAATCCTCGATCTCCCCGGCACCTACAGCCTCAGCGCCTCTGCACCAGATGAAATGATCGCCATCGACTCCCTCATGGGACGCTGGCAAGAAGGCCGACCAGACCTGATTTTAGCTATCGTGGACGCCTCCAATCTCGAGAGAAACCTCTACCTCATCAGCCAACTGCTTGAATGCCACCTCCCCCTCATCCTAGCCCTGAACATGTACGACTTAGCCCAAAAAAAAGGAATCGAAATCCACCTCGAAACACTCGCCCAAACCCTCCACTGCCCCGTCGTCCCTGTGGTGGCCAATAAACGAAAAGGCTTAGAAAAGCTCCGAAACACCATCGTCCAAACCCTCCAATCCCCCTCCTCTCCGCCCTATTCCATACGATTTCCAGAAAATATAGAAAACGCTCTCTCAGAACTCGACGAATATCTTCAACAAAATCTTAACTGCAAACTCTCTCGAGCAGAAATCGTCCGCCTCCTTATCGACCCAGATAGCTACTTAAAACAACGACTAGAACAGCAACTAGATGAGGATTTTCAAAAATTCTGGGAAAATCTACTCCCCAAATACCAAATCCAGCCCGAAGAACTCCTTACCCTAGAGCCCGAACTGCGCTACCAATGGGCCCAAAACCTCATTTCCCAATGCACCCAGATCCACCCCCAAACCCATCCCCCCCTCTCCGAAAAAGTGGATAAAATCCTCACCCACCCCTTCTGGGGACTTGGCGTCTTCC
Organism: Planctomycetota bacterium; assembly: GCA_003694635.1. Taxonomy (GTDB): domain Bacteria; phylum Planctomycetota; class J132; order J132; family J132; genus J132. The sequence goes on along the minus strand of RFKQ01000043.1, from coordinate 15,791 downwards.
TAATTGTAATGGGCCTTGTGTTCCAATCCATATTCCAATGGGCCACCCCGCTTATGGACTGGCTGGACGCCCAAATCAGCCTACTAAGCAGCTGGATCAGTACCCTACTTCCATCAGGCCCCCTCCAAAGCCTGATCGTCGATGGCGTCATCGCCGGAATTGGATCCGTGATCGTGTTCTTGCCACAAATCGTCATCCTGTTCATGTTTATCTCCATCCTAGAAGATTGTGGCTATATGGCTAGAGCCGCCTTCCTAATGGATAAACTCATGAGCTGGGCAGGCATCTCCGGACACTCCTTCGTGCCTATGCTCTCCTCCTTCGCCTGCGCTGTCCCGGGAATTATGGCCACAAGAACCATCGAAAATCGCCGAGACCGATTTACCACCATCCTCATCGCACCTCTCATGAGCTGCTCCGCCCGACTCCCCGTCTACGTGATTATGATCGCTACCTTTATCCCCCCTATCTACCTCTGGAACGGCTGGATCTCCCTCCAATCCCTCACCCTCTTCGCCATGTACCTGCTCGGAATCTGCGTGGCCCTACCTGTGGCCTGGGTGCTCAAAAAAACCCTCCTCAAAGGAAAAACCCCCCCCTTTATCATGGAAATGCCCTCCTACAAGATCCCCGACTACCGTACCGTTGGTATGCAAATGTACAAAAGCGCAAAATCCTTCCTCCTCCGAGCCGGAAGTATCATCCTAGCCATGTCTGTCCTAATCTGGGCCTGCACCTATTTTCCCCGCTCCTCCCAAATCGATCAACTCTACCACCAAAAACAAATCCAACTCAAACAAAAATTCCATACCCAACGCAAACAACTCCTAAAACACCACTTCCCCCACCTCTCCCTCCAACAAATCCAAACCAACCCAACCTTCACCAACCTCTACCAACAACTGCCCCAACCTCTACCCCCAAAAAATTCCACTACCTACCAAACCCTCCTCAACCAACACGGACCCACATTCTCCCTCGCCTACGAATTCAAACAGCTGGAAAATAAATACAACCAAAAAATCAAAGAGCTAGAAAACCAAAAAAACGCCGCCCACCTAAAAAACTCCTTCCTCGGAAGAGCTGGGCAGTTCCTCGCACCTGCCTTCCAACCCCTAGGCTGGGACTGGAAAATCACCATGGCAACCCTCGCTTCCTTCCCCGCCAGAGAAGTGATCATCTCCACCCTCGGCATCATCTACCAACTAGGCGCCGATGTGGACGAAGGATCCCAAAATCTACGCCAAGCTATGCAAAACGACCGATACCCAAACGGAAAACCTGTCTTTAGCGCCCTCGTCGCTCTCTCCATTATGGTCTTCTTTGCCCTGTGCTGCCAATGTATGGCCACCCTCGCCATCATCACCAAAGAAACCGGGAGCTTCTATTGGGCCGCCCTAGCCTTTGTCTATATGACCACCCTTGCCTACCTAGCCGCTCTCGTTGTCTATCAAGGGGGAACACTATGGGGATTTTAGCCTCCAGCTCACAACATCTCCAAAATGCTATTGTCTTCCTAGCTATCGCTATCGCCCTCCTCTACGTGATTCGACATATCCGTAAAAGCTGTCCCAAAAACCCAAACTCTACCCCCCCCTGCGAACACTGTCAACAATGCCCCATAGGAAAAATCCAAAATTCTTTAAAAAATCAAAAAAATAGTTTGTAATTTTTTTTAAAATTTGCTATATTTTACTAATACTCAATGAAATATTTCCTAAAAGTCCTAAAGTCTCTCCCCTCGAAAAAACATAAAACAAGAAATAAAAAACAACCCTGAAAACAAGTTATCAAAGTCGTCAGAAATAGCTCTTTCCCTAAATCTAGTCTTATTCGTTCTCCACCCAAATTTATCCCTGGATATAAACCTATGAGCACTTCCTATAAATGCCCACGTTGCCAAGCTCCCCTGCTCACCCCCCACCAAGAATGCCCAAGATGCAGTGGCTCCTCACTAAATATCGGCAAAACCACTCGCCTCTACTCAGCCCATAAACCTAGAAATATCACCGATTCCCAATTCGCCTTCGACTCCAGTCTCCAACAAAAATTTGCCCCCAAAAATCTTACCTCACCGATGCTCAACATATTCCGAAATAATCAATTTATCAAAAAAATTGAATTGGGCAACTTCTCCCAAAAAATTATCGGCCGATCCCCTGAAGTAGATATCACCCTATCACTGGAAACCGTCTCAAAACGCCACTCCATGCTCTTCTACAAAGATGGACAAATCTATATCAAAGACCTAGGCTCTCGCAACGGCACCTCCGTCAATGCCCAAAGACTAAGTGAAGGCGAAGAACGCGCCCTAAACTCAGGCGATATCATCCGTATCTCCCAATTCTACCTCAGTATCCACTTCCCCCCACCGCCCTCTCCACAAGCCAACCAAACCCAAGCCCCTTCCATAACCATCGCAGAGCTGAACTCCCCCCAATACGCCCACCTTTCCCCAAAACAAAAAGAAGCTATCCTACGACTCCATAATATGAACCTACCCAACCCCGTCGACGGAGAAATCAATACCCTCGTCGCCCTAGAAAAAGCCGACGCTAAACTCAAAAGCAAATTCCAAGAAGCCGGGCGCACCATACGACAAATGCTCAAACCTATCCCCGAAGCCGAAGGAAATGCTAGGTTCGCCATGATCTTTAAACCCCTACTCCTCGAAGAAGAAGGCGTCGGCGGCGATTTCTACTCCGTCCTAAAAATACAACCCAATAAAATAGCCATCGCTCTAGGCGATGTGGCCGGACATGGCCTTTCCGCCTCCTATATCATGCCCATCTGCCTTACCACCATCAAAATGACCTCCAAACTGGTTTCCTCCCCCGCCGAACTCCTCGAAAATGTAAACGAACAAGTAGGAGCCAGCACCGAAAGAGGAAAATTTGTCACCGTCTTCTTCGGTATACTCGACGTAGAAAACGGACACTTCGAATACTCCTCTGCCGGACATCCCCCCCCCATCGTCTTCAATAGAAGAAAAAAAATCTCCCCCTGGCTCCTAGAAGGAAAAGGACCCGGGTGCGGTATCCTCCGAGGAAATGCAAGATACCAAAACTACTCCGTCCAGCTAGAACCAGGCGACCGACTTATCTTCTATACCGACGGAGTAATAGAAGCCGCCAAAAAAGTAAATCTCAATCAACAAAAGGATTTTGTTCTCTCTGTACAAAAAATTTTAGAGAAATACAACGGCAAAAATTTCGATGAAATCGTCTTCGAAATCGGAGAAAAATTGGACGAAATCCAAGCCGCAGAAGAAGAATACGGAGAAGAACGACTAAAAGAAGCACTACGACTATCCTCCAACCTCCCTCTGAAAGAATCCCTCAATAAAATTATGGCCGATATACAAAACTTTATGGAAAGACATAACCTACAAGATGATATCACCTTAATCGGAGTCGACTGGCATTAAAATCAATCAAAACTCTTGCCAGCGCCTCCTTCCTATATACAGATAGCATGACACCTTCTTTGAAAATTTTTTTATCTCCGATAGGATTGGCCCCCTAGCCAGATCACTTCTGGCTCCATCGAAGGATGGATTCCCCGCTTTAGTCCACGGCATCCGTGGAGGAGGGGAAAGGTTTTTGCAAAGCGTTCCAGTACCACCAACTACACTAAGGCCCTAGGGTATAGAGTAAAAGAAAGCTACCTACCCCCCCTTCTCCCCTATACGGGTATCCCCTCTATACCAATCGATAAATCTAGGTGCTATGTTATGGACCAGTTCCTATACCCCCTATCAAGCGCTGGATAGGGCTTTGCGCGCAATCCTATCAAACCTTGGCAGTAAAGAAGAAAAATCAATTCTTCTTTGCTGCCTTTTTCTCTCAAAAAAACAGCAACCTATCTAAAAATTTAATCCCCAGTCCAAAATCTAATATCCAGGACATCCACTATGCGCGCCCAAATCCAATGCCCCAATTGCTCCCAAAAACACCACATCCAAAACCCCTACCCCGGTAGCCTACTCCTCTGTCCCCACTGTCAAACCGCCCTCCTACTCGAACTATCCCCAGAACTAGAAAAAGAATTTCACCTCCACCCCCCCAAACAATACCGATTTACTATCCACTCCGGAAGAAAAAAACAACCCCTCACCCCAACCATCCTACCCCCCGAAACCCTCCAACAACTCCAAGAAAAAGCCCTCTTCGCCCTCTCACGATGGCTCGATCTCAACAAAGAACACCTAAGCAATGTCCTCCAGCTCCTCGAACAAAACCAAGCCTACGATGAATTCAAAATCCCCAAAACACAACCCCATACCTTTCGACAAATCTCCGCCCCCAAAGAAGAATTAAAACTCGTCCAACGCCGTATCCTAGATAGACTCCTCTATCGTATCCCTACCTCCAACGCCTGCCACGGCTTCACCCAAGGCCGATCCATCGTCACCAACGCCAAATTCCACCTCCCCACCGCCTACGAAATCTATAACCTCGACCTCAAAGATGCCTTTCCTACCGTCAATACCCTCTGGGTAAAACACCTCCTCGTCCGCTACCTCAAAATCCCTCTCAAACACTTAGGCGAACACGTAGAACATGAAGTCCTCGATGAAATTATCCTAATCCTCACCAAAATGCTTACCCATAAAAACGGCCTCCCACAGGGAAGCCCCGCCTCCGGATGCCTCCTCAACATCGCCTGCATTAAAATGGATAAATATCTCTATAAACTCATCGCCGATAAATACCAAAATACCATCCGCTATAGCCGCTATGCCGATGACTTAACCTTCTCCTCACCTACCACCATACCCCAATCCTTCCGACAAGAAGTTCAACAAATTATCCGAAACTGCGGTTTCTCCATCAACCCCTCCAAAATTAAATACCTCAGCAAAAAACGACAACAACTCCTAGAAGTCACCGGACTTATCCTCGAAAAAGGACAAATCCGTATCCCCAAAACCAACCTAGAACGATACCGCGCCACTATCCACAACGCCTATCTCCTCCCCCACGAAGAACTCACCGAACAAAAACGTCTAGAAGTCCATAGTATCGTCGCCTTCGTCTCTATGGTCTACTCCCACCTACCTAACCGTATCCAAAAACCTTACCAAAAATTTCTCGAAAAACACGGGGGAAAACCCATCGGAAAACTAACCAAACTCGGCTGGAAAACCTACCCCCCCGATCCTCCAAATCCCAAACTAACTTGAAAATTTTAAATTTTCTCCTAAAATCCATCGCACAACCACAAAGAATCTCCATAACAAATCTTACCCACTCCACCATCAAAACAAACAACTACCTTCTCTCAAACCACTCTCCTCCCCCCCTCTCTAAACTCTATTCCACACTTTACATAACAACCCAAAACTTCTCCATTCTTCAATCTCAGTTTAAGGAGCACTCGAAGTTATTATGAAAATCAACTCAGATCTCTTCGGTATCCCCGGATGGATTTTGGCAATCTTAATCCTCCTTCCCGCCCTGGAAATCTTCTTTGTAAGCCTCTACTGCAAAATCCACAACCTCACCATAGGAAACTGGGAAGACCGATTCCAAAATCTATCCCAGCGCCTAAAAGATGTACTCGTCTATATGTTTGCCCAAAAACGACTCTTTAAATACCCCCTCGTGGGACTAATGCACGCCCTGATCTTCTGGGGCTTCTGCATCCTAAGCCTGCGCGCAGTAAGCATCATCGCCGCAGGCTTCCACTTCCCCTTTGTCCACTCTCTATTTTCTACCCCCTTAGGACTCCTCTACCTCTTCGTCAAAGATATCTTTGCCCTCATCGTCCTCATCTGCGTCACTATCGCTCTCGTCCGACGACTCGTCTTCCGTCCTGACCGCCTCCACCACTCCTACGACGCTATCTTTATTCTCTGTATGATCGCAACCATCATGCTCACCGACTTCGCTATGGAAGGCGCCTTCTTCCAACTCGAACCTAACTCCCCCACCAAAGCCTACTCCCCTATCTCCGCACTCCTCTCCCATCTGCTCTCCTCACTCCCCCCAACCACCCTGCTCGCAATATTCAAAACCTCCCTCTGGCTCCATATCCTCGTCATCCTAGGCTTCCTCAACTACCTACCCTACTCCAAACACTTCCACGTAATCACAGCCCTACCCAATATCCTCTCCAGAAATTCCAAACCTATGGGCAAAATCGAAAAAATGAACCTCGAAGATGAAACCGCCGAAAGCTTCGGCACAGGTAAAGTCTGGGAACTAAGCTGGAAAAATATCCTCGATGTCTATACCTGTACCGAATGCGGACGATGCCATGACCACTGCCCCGCCTGGAGAAGCGATAAACCTCTCTCACCTATGAACGTAAATATCACCCTGCGAAACCATATCAACCAAAATGCAAACTTCCTAATGGACCGAAAACAAGGTAAAGTACAGCCAAATCCCAATCTGGAAAATCTCGTGGGTGAGCTCCTCCATCCCGATATCATCTGGTCCTGCACCACCTGCGGCTACTGCGAAGATGCCTGCCCCCTTTTGATCGAAAATTTCCAAAGATTTATCGGGATGCGTCAGTTTAAAGTCCTCACCGAAGGCGACTTCCCAGAAGAAACTATAACCGTCTTCGAGGCTATGGAAAACCAAGGCAACCCTTGGGGAATGAACCCCCAAGAAAGAAATAAATGGGCAGAAAATCTCAATATCAAACAAGCCCAAAACGGAAACTTCGAAATCCTCTACTATGTTGGCTGCGCCGGTAGCTTCGATAAACGAGCCCAAAAAGTCAGCCAAGCTATCGTAAAAATCCTCCAAACCGCTAAAGTGGACTTCGCTATCCTAGGCAACCAAGAACGCTGCCACGGCGAAGCCGCCAGACGAATTGGCAACGAATACCTCTACCAATCCATGGCCATCGAGTGTATCGAAACCCTGCAAAATTGCGGAGCTAAAAAAATCCTCACCACCTGCCCCCACTGCTTCAATACTATCAAACACGAATTCCCAGATTTCGGCGGACACTTCGAAGTTATTCACCACTCCCAATTTATCCAAGAACTCCTCCAAAGCAAACGTCTCAAACTAAAAAACAACCTCCCCAAAGAATTAGCCCAAATCAAAGATAAACTCATCTACCACGACTCCTGCTATATGGGACGACACAACGGCGTCTACCAAGCCCCACGCCAAGTGCTCGCCAATACCTTAGGCACAGCTCCTAAAGAATTTCAACTCCATAAATCCAAATCCTTCTGCTGCGGTGCCGGCGGCGGACGAATGTGGATGGAAGAAACTATCGGAAAACGTATCAATCATATCCGCCTCCAACAAGCAGAAGAATCCGCTCCAGATGCCCAAGTCATCGGATTAAATTGCCCCTTCTGTATGACCATGTTCGAAGATGCAATCACCACTCAAAACAAAGAAAATCAACTCAAAGCTATGGATATCGCCGAAATTGTTGCCCTCTGCTTGGATGAAGAACAAACTTAACCACCATGAAAAATTTCCTACTCAACTCCTACCTCCTCGCCTCCCTCATCCTACTCTTCTTCTTAGGAATCCCCCTCCTCTGCATCTTCCTACCTCACCCCTACAGCATATACTTCTTCCAAATCTACAGCCTCATCTGCCTCTTTTCCTACCTCCTTATGCCACAAAAAACACAAAATAAAACACAAAATGAAGAACCTCCAAAAACATAACTGGGAAAAATTTGAAGCCGATGTCCAACTAGCTATCGAAAACAAAAACTGGCTAAATGCCCAAAAACTCCTCTATAAACACTTCGCCCACTACATCGATAAAAAAGAAATCTACGGCTACTTCGTCCAAGTCCTCTTAGCGCAAAATCAACAACAAGCCGCCAAATACTTCTTGGAAGCCCTAGAAAATTTCCAACACCAATCCCTTTTTCGCATCGGTTGCTACTTCGCCGACCAAAATCTCCACTTCCTCGCTATCCCCGCCCTCCAAAAAGCGCTCCAACTCGCCCCCAACCACCCCGATAGCCTCTACGAACTAGCCCGTTGCTTGCGCCTTGAAGGACGTCCCAACGAAGCCCTACAACTCCTCCAACAACACCCCCAAAAGCATAATTTCTGGGTGCAGCTGGAAAAAGGCTGGAACTCCCTCCTGCTCCAAGATACCTCCAGCCTCCACCATACCCTCACCTGGCTAGATGAACACCGATGGCAAGCTCCACCTAACCAACAAACAGAAGTAGAATTCGCCTACACCCGACTAGCAGACGCCTTCCAACGCTACCTCTGTCTCCCTCACCCCCCCTCCAGCGAACAGGACTGGCACTTCGTCCTCTACGGCGCCGTCGGAATAGACTTCCTCGATATACTCCACCAACCTAACCATTTCCAAATCCCTACCTTTGGAGAATATCTCTACCTCACCCTCCAAACCCTAAAATCCCTCTTCCCTCCACCCCAACGTGTGCTCGCCCTCGAAGAGGAAAACTCTCAACTCCTCGCCAAAATCCTAAGTGTCCTCCTGCGCCTTCCCTATCAAATCTATCACCAAAATTCCACCCGAAAGGGTAGCCTCGTGGTGGCCGCCAACGCCAAACAATTCTCCTCACTATGGCAAACTATCTACCCAAACGAAGTACTACTGGCAGGTGTGCTCCCCCTACATCAACACGGCTTTATCTGTCCAGATTTCAGTATCCTCTGCCTCCAAGAAGAATTCTTTTATCCTTGGCAACTTCCCCACTTCTCCCATAAATCCAAACTACTGAAATTGCTGGAAAAACAGAACCCAAATCAACTAGAAAAATTCCTCGGCATATCTCCCCATCACCTCCCCTCACTCCCCTACCCAACCTCCCTTCTGATTGGTGCAAATCCATCTCACTACCCTCTCGGACGCTACCCCTACTGGGGAGAAAATTATCAATGCAGACCAAAAGTTCTTTGATTAATCCTCTGATTTGACCTACTTTCAGTTATTTAATACTATACCCCCACCCGGGTGGGGTAATTTAAAATATATACCCCTCCTCATGCATATAAGCTGGATAGAGATATATTGTGCTTATATGGAAAATTATGTTATTTCAACTAACCCCTCCAGGAGTAAATTTCGTGAAACCAAAATTTTGTCCGTTTCCAGTAGCCCTAATCCTAACCTACCTTCTTTTCACCCCCTTACAAGCCTTAGAAGTGGGCGCTGCCGCAGTCAAAATCGACTTGCCTAACAACTCTCTTTACCTGGCCGGCTTTTCCCCAAATCGACGCTCGAGAGGTGTGCATGACCCGCTGTGGGCAAGAACCATTCTGTTTTCTAAGAATGAATACACCTTTGTATTATGCGTCGTAGACTGCATTGGGCTTCTGCACTTCGATACATGGGATATCCGATTTCAAATAGAAAAAGAACTAGGTATACCTGCTTACGGAATTGTCATCGCAAGTACACATACCCACTCCGCCCCAGACACCATTGGCATTTGGGGAAAACCACCATGGAAGAGCGGCAAAAATCCTCTATTTGTCCAAAACTTAAAAAAAGCAGCCTTGCAATCCATCCGACTAGCATTCTACAACCGCAAAAAAGCAAAACTCAAATTTGGGCAAGTTTCTGTGGATTCTGTCCTTAAAGATTCCCGCCCACCTGTGATCACCGACTCCACTCTAAGTACAATTCAAGCCTTGGATCAACAACGCCGACCTATCGCAATCTTGGTGAATTACTCAATGCACCCCGAGGTACTCTCCAGCAAAAACACCTTAATCTCTTCCGATTATGCCCACTATCTGCGCGAGTACCTGGAAAAAAATAACGCCGGGATAGCCATCTTCTGCGTCGGTTCTATTGGAGGAATGCAAACCCCAAGAGTCAAATCCTCCACCTTCCAAGAGGCTAAACGGGTGGGACGAACTCTAGCAAAAGCGGCTTTGACCTCCCTTGAAAAAAGTCCTTTTCAAAAAATTCACTCCATTCGTATTTTTACCCAAAGAGTTCATCTTTTTATGTCAAATTTCCAATTTATTTTAGCCTATCATTTGGGTCTTTTTGGACAATCAACAAAGCAAAAATTAAGAAAATACTCCCAAAAAACATGGCTTCCTTATGTTCCCGCTGACGTTAGTTTAATCCGCCTAGGTAATCTTCAAATCCTCACCATCCCCGGTGAGTTATTTCCTGAACTCGGACACGCTTGGATGGCTAAACTCACCTCACCTCACCGCTTTATTATCGGGCTAGCCAACAACGAACTTGGCTATATCATTCCCCCAAAACAATGGACTTTTGGAGCCTATGAGGAAACCATGTCGATAGGAATTCGTACCGCTCCAAAATTAGAAAAAGCTATTTTCAGCTTAATCCAACAGCTGAACTCTCAAAAAAAAGAGTAAAATTTCTAAATTTTCCCCAAAAATATCGTAAAGAGATTTCATGACGGATATATTTGTACCTCATCGTTCTCCCCTTGCTAGTAAAAGTCCTTGACTTCCTTTTTCCTCCGAGTATACTTTGAGAAGAGATGTTCTCAGTTCAATTGCATCTACTAAAAAAATGATAAACACCTAACCTCAGAACTCGAGTCTTCAAGTTTTTTGCCTATACTCCGAAAATGCCTTCCTAAACTTCTTTTCTCGTGCTAAGTTTTAAAACAAAAAGTATCGTGTACCCCTAAAAAGATAGCGAGGAAGAGAATGGAAAAACTTAAGTTTGGCATCTGCGCAACACTTTCATTGACATTGGTGATTTTAGGCAATCGCCGGATAGGAATGTACCCGCCTATAGGCAAATTTTTTTCCCCCTTTTGGGGATATTGGCAAAATGTGGAAAGAACCAAATATCCACCAGCTCTGGAAAAAAAAATCCTCGGTCTAAAAGATCGAGTAGAGGTATATTTCGACAAAAACCTGGTACCCCACATTTTTGCCCAGAATGAAGAAGATGCCTATTTTATGCAAGGTTATATCACCGCTTACCATCGCCTATGGCAGATGGAATTCCAGACGCGCGTGGTGGCAGGAGAGCTAGCCGAAGTGTTGGGTGAGAAAGCTCTGAAATTTGACATTCGTCAAAGACGTTTTGGATTTTTACGCGCAGCGAAAAAATCGTTAAAAATCTTTTTTCAAAATCCAGATGCCAAACGAATTTTGCTAGCTTATACCGCGGGAGTAAATGCCTACATTCGCTCCCTTCGCCCCCATCAGTATCCCCTCGAATACAAAATTTTCGACTATGCCCCCCGCTTATGGTCCCCCCTTCGGAGCGCTCTTGTGCTTAAATATATGGATTGGCTGCTAACCCTTCCATTCTACAATCAACGCGAGATTGAACTAAGCAAAGTTCTCAAAAAATTTGGAGCAAAAGTGGCCAATCAAATTTTCCCTACTTCCTACCCCAACCCCGCACCTGTCATCCCGCTCTCGGTATCCTGGAACTTTTCCCCCTCTCTACCCAAAGCCCCTTCGTCGGTATTTGTCCCCTCCTCTGTAATCACACAACCGCTCTCAGAATTAGGTATAGGCAGCAACAACTGGGCTTTCTCAGGAAAAAAAACCGCCACCGGGGCCCCATTGCTAGCCTCAGATCCCCATTTACCCCTCACCCTCCCCTCGATATGGTACGAGCTTCAAATGCACACACCTTTTTGGAATGTCTACGGCGTTTCCCTCCCCGGCTCCCCATTTGTAATCATCGGGTTCAACGAACACAGCGCCTGGGCCATGACAAATGCACAAACAGATGTGGCCGATTGGTATGAGTTAGAGTTTAAAGATAACAGCTATAAAGAATACAAATATGGAAAAAAATGGCGCAAAGTAAAAATCCTCCACGAACTCATTCGAGTGCGCGGAGGAAAAAGTCGAAAACTCACCATACACCTAAGCCACTACGGACCGGTTATCTACAAACTAAAAGGAACTTCACCCCCAAAAGGTTTAGCGCTGCGTTGGGTGGGATATGAAGGTGGAGAAGAGGTGCTAGCACTCTGGAAACTCAACCGAGCGCGCCACTACAAAGACTACCGCAAGGCCCTAAAACACTATTCCAGCCCTGCGCAAAACTTCCTGTTTGCCACCCAAGACGGGGATATTGGAATTTCTCACTATGGACGCTTCCCTATCCGGTGGCCAGATCAAGGAAAGTTTATCTCCAACGGCTCCGATCCTACCTATGAGTGGAAAGGCTTTATCCCCCACCCCCACCTCCCCCATGTCCGCAACCCAAAAGAAGGCTTTGTCTTCTCGGTAAACCAACCACCCGTAGGAAAAGGATACCCCTATTTTCTGACAGGATATTACGAACCCTATCGCCACAAGCGCCTAAAAACCTTGATGGAGAGCATCCAAAAAGCCACTTTGGAGGATTGCCTGCGTTTGCAAGAGGATACAAAAAATCTCCACGCAGCGTCGATAATGCCTGCATTGCTCAAAACACTTGAGAAAAAGCTGATGAGCCACGAAGAGCAAAAAGTTTACCAAATTTTGCGCAAGTGGGATTGCCACGATCGCGTCAATTCTATTGCTTCCACGGTGTTTGATAAATGGTGGCGCCTCTTTCATAAAGAAGTATGGGAGGATGAGTTTGGAAAGAAAATTCATTTTTTACCAACCAAACTATTTACGGTAAATTTAGCGCTAACTTCGCCAAATTCCCTTTGGTTTGATGACATTCGCACAGAAGAACGAGAAAATTTTTCTCAGATTGCCTGGCGCAGTTTCCAAAAGACTGTGAAAGCCTTAAAAAAGCAACTTGGCCCCATCGGAGATAGCTGGCAGTGGGGAAAAGCTCGTAAAATACACATCCCCCATATAGCAAAGCTGCCCGGCTTCGGACAAAAAGGAATAGAAATGGGCGGAAATTTACATGAACTAAAAACCTGTACGCAAAAATTTAGCACCTCTTGGCGTATGATAGTCTCTCTAGAAAATCCCGTAAAAGCTTGGGGCATCTATCCCGGCGGACAGTCCGGCAATCCAGCCAGCGCTTTTTACGACAATGGCATAAAAGACTGGAAGAAAGGCAAGCTTCGGCGCTTGCGCTTTTTCCAAAAACTTCCTACAAACTTAAAAGGAATTGCCGCTGTTTGGCGTCTCTCTCCTTTGCCAAAAGAAGACGGAGGTCAAAGATGAAAATGCAAAAGAAAGGCGCGAAATACGTGCTGATAAGCACAGCCCTGGTGGCACTGTTGGTGGGAATCTGCGGCTTTCTGCTGCCCTGGTGGGGGTTTATGGTGGTGCTGTTCGGGCTAGGAACCTTTCTTTTTTCCAACGCCTCCGGAGCATTTTGGGTAAGCTTTGGAGGAGGAGCGATAATGTGGGGAGGCGTTTCCCTCTACTACTATCTAGGGGAAAGCGGCCAACTGCTGGCGGAAAGATTGCGGGTGATGATGGGGCTGCCCCACGGAGTGTTTTTAGTACTACTTCCCGCTTTTCTAGGTGGAACCCTAGCCGGCATTGCATCCCTTACCGGGCACTATGGAGCCAAGGTCTGCCAGAGGAAAAAATCCTCTGAAGCCTGCGAGAAATAGAATGGCGTTTTTTTCAGCCTTCGCCAAAAGCTCCTGGGAAGAGCTCTGGAAAAAAGCCCTGGGGGCCATAAACAAAGAAAATTTCCACCAAGGGATTGGACTACTGAAAAAATCCCTCGCCTCTTTACCAAAAGAACAGGAAGAAACTATACTAACCCGTGCCAAAATTTATCAAAAATTGGGCGAAATTTACCTTTTGATCGGCTCCCTAAAGTCGGCCAAAGAGAACCTGGAGAAAAGTATACAACTGGTAAGAGAAAGCCAGAAAAACAGCTTGTTCCCCATGTGGAAAAACCTAAGCTTACTCGGCGAACTATGGCTCGTCCAAGGTGAGCTGCCTCTAGCGCTGGAAAATCTACATCAAGCTCGCCAAAAAGCCGAAGAAGAAGGCGGCAACAGCTCTTCTATATACAGAAATTTAGGACGCTGCTACCTTTTACAAGCCAAATATAACCAAGCCATCGAACAGCTGCATTTGGCTATTATCAAGGATGAAGTGGGCAATAGCGAAAGCCTGGCGCAAAGTATGCTCCAAATTGGCTATCTCTGCCATCTGCTAGGAAAAAGTGAACAGGCGTGGAATTACCTACATAACGCAAGAAAACTCTTTTTTCTCCACCGAAAAAAACGCTTGCAAATTCTAGAAAACCTACTCGAAGGACTTCTGTGGCGAGAAAAAAAAAATTATACCCAATCCCTCAAATGCTTTGAACAGGCGGCCACTATATCCCAATCCCTACACTTGCTACGCCTCCACCTCCGCGTGGAAGAAGAAATGGCCTTGACATATATTTACGTAAATGATATAATTAACTTTGATCGCGTCCTAAAATCGATGGAAAAAAAAATCGTCCATCATTTATCAGAGGAATTGCACGCTCGCTGGAGCTATCTGCTCGCCTGGCAAGAACACCTAAACGGAAGTCAAGAAGGCGCTCTCGATATTATTCAAACCCAGCTGGAAGTGGTGCAAGGACTTGGATTTGCCGAACTTCTCTGGCAACTCTATTATCTGCAAGGCCGGGTATACGCCCAAATGGGAAAAACCAAAGAAGCCGGAGAATCTTATGTGGCTGCCCTGGAAAAGCTAAAAAATATTTGGAGTACTCTCAATCTAGATTTGAAGGAGGATTACTTTAAAAATCAATGGCGAGTTCGCGTCAAAAATGAAGTAGAACGCTTCTATTATTCCATAGAATAACATTTTATGAAGCAGAGAAGTGTTGTAATTGTTTTTAAGAGGTTTTGATCAGAAAGGAGGACTGCTATGCCAACTTACGACTACGAATGTCTAGAGTGCAAACATACCTTCGAACGCTTCCAATCTATCACCTCAGAGCCTGTAAAAACGTGCCCTGTCTGCCAAGGTAAAGTACGCCGTCTGATCGGCCCTGGGGGCGGACTGCTCTTCAAAGGAAGCGGCTTCTACATCACAGACTATCGTAGCCCCTCCTACAAGCAAAAAGCCAAAGCCGAAAGCGGCTCGTCCTCGTCCTCCAATAGCTCAAGCAGCTCCTCTACTAACCAATCCTCTTCCTCTTAAAGATTTACATCTCCTCTCTTACCCCCATAGCGCTGTTTGCGCCTGTGCTGCAAGCGCAAAGCAGCGCTTTTCTTTTATGTGAAAAACTCATCACTAGCCAAAAATCAAACTCATAGCATAAACTCTCATCCACACTTACTCCATCTGCAAAGAAAAGCCACCTGGACCAATCAGACTGAAACTACCTAAATAGGTCTAAAACAGCCTCTTCTTTGAAGAAAAATAGATTTTACAATCATCATCTTAGATTTGATCCACTCCAGAAAAACCCTTACCACTGAATGCTCTTCCATCATAATCATCTCCGCAAATTTTAATCTCTGGGAATTGCTTTCTTTGCAATTCCACCCCGCTGACTCTCTAGTCTTCCAATAAGAATGAGAAAGAGACTTTGGGGTTTTTAGACTTCGCTCTAAATGAGAGCAAATCTATTACTGACACTGGAATAACGAAATGCAAAATCTTGGGGAGCTAAAATTTTTCTTACAAAAAGAAGAAAAGCCTGCATCAAATAATAAAAGGAAATATTCACTTATTGGCTATATTGAATTCCCCACCCTGGGTGGGGGAATTTCATCACACACCCTCTCCTTTCCTACAAACCACACACTTTAAGCAAACATCGACGAATGCGGCTTATAGTTTTAAAGGGGTTTTCTTCCGCCCTGTTCTCCCCATTCCGACCCGCCTCCCGAGGGAGAGGGGATAGGAAGAAAACCCGTAGTATTTATAGATTTTTTTATTTTTAACTTAGCAAATACTGTTCCAATATTCTAAAATAATAAAAATTTTTTTT
>RFKQ01000042.1 GCA_003694635.1 Planctomycetota bacterium | reverse complement strand
GTCTCTCCCTATTCCGACCCGCCTCCCGAGGGAGAGGGGAGAGGAGAAAACCCGTTTATGTTTTAGAAAAGGATACTAGCAAAAAACGTACCTTTTTTTTGAAAAAATGGAATTATTTTATTCTCCTCAGCTGCTTTAGATTTTGTAATCTATTGATTAGTAAGATATTACGCTGATTTAGAATTTGGAAAATATTTATCAAAAATTAAGAAATTATTCTATTGGCTGTTTTTTCGGGGAAGAGATAAGAAGAGAAATGGTTGGTCTTAGTTGGGGAGCTTGGGAGAAATTGAGGTGATTTTTGAGGGGAATACGGCCGGAGCCTGCATCAATAAAGTATGTAAAAATCTTTTAAGCAACCCTGTCTCGTTTTGGGACACTCTTAAGTAACCCTGTCTCGTTTTGGGACACTTACTGGAAAATTGTCGGAGTTTAGAGACGGTGAAGGGGCTCTATAAGATTTTGGGAGGCTGTGTTGGCTATCTTCTTTTCGCGTTTAGTAATTCTAGCGCTCCGCAACTCATGTAGAAGCGAGGCGTCTTTCATTGCCTTGCCGGTAAGTGATGCCTTGAGAGTCTAGATATTCAAGGAGGGGGATGGTAAATTTTCGGCTGGCGGAGAAGAGGGATTTGGCTTCTGAGGAGAGGAGTACGGGGTGTTTTTGAAGGTAGCTTATAACCAAGTCTTTAGCTTTTTGAAGGGCTTGTTGATGGAAATAGAGATTGTTCGAAAGGGGGATTAGGGTTCCTTCTTCGCATAGGAGTTGGAAAAGGGAGGCGAATTCTCGTTTTTGCTGAGGGGAAGATGTGTACTTCTCGCAGACTTCCTCGAAGCGAGGAGGGGAGAAAAGAGCGGTCAAAAAATCTGCTTCGATTTTTTGTTTGAGTTCATTTTGAGTCTGGGTAAGCTTAGGAGAAAAGTCGAAGAGGGAGTAGAGGTTGTGTTTTTTTTTGAGTTTCTTGGCATTTAAAAGAGAGGTGAGCACATGCCCAAAAAGCGTGGATTCCCATTGGGAAAAGGCGCTTTGTAGCTGTTTAAATCCTATACCCCAGCTAAGTGGGTGAGTGTGATGGAAATCTTCTATTTGGGAAATCACTTTTTCTTGCGCTTCTTTTAGTTGGGAAGCGGCGATATAGCTGTGGGAATTTGGGATTTCCACAATATCCCCGCGTTGGAGGAGTTGCTGGAGCGTTTGTTGGAAGTGCTTCTCATCCAGAAGGCTGAGGCGTTGTAGGGAGGAAATCTTGACCAAAGCGATACCTTCTTCCTCTAGGAGAAAGCGCACCCGTCCTTCTGGGGTGGCAAAGTCGTTTTTTTTCTTTTCTATATACGCTAGTGTAGAGTTTGCTCTTGCCTTCCAGCGCTTTGTAGAGCTTCCCCAAAGCACACCGCCACCTAGGGTAAGTGGCGGAGAAGGAAGACGCAGAATATAGCGATCATTGTGTCCAACAACTACCGGATTGCTTAGAATAATTTGGATAATTCCCTTCTCACCAGGGAGGATTTCTCTTCTATCTAAAATCACCAGCTTCCCAAAAGTTTCCGATGTCCCCGTATGTAGCTTGATCTGAGTGTAGCTGCAAAGCGTCCGCTTATGATGCGGAAGATAGAAAAACTCACCCTCCACCAGCTTTGTGGAAGAAAAAACCCCTGGTCTAAGCGCACTCATCCCCCGGTGGAGAATTTTGTAGTTCACCTCTGCTAAGTTTAGTGCGGTGGAGTGCCCCGCCAAAGCCTGATCAATGGGCTCTTTGTACGCCTGAATGGCCCGCACCCGCCCCTGCACACCACCGGGGAGGATTTCCACCCTTTCCCCAATCCCTACGCTGCCAGAGACAGGAATGCCCGTGATCACCGTGCCATAACCTTTGGCGGCAAAAACCCGCTGGATAGGCATGCGGAAAACTCCCTCCGCGGAGCGGGGAGGGCTAGCTTGAGCAATATCATAGAGCTTTTGGCGGAGCTTATCGATCCCCTCACCTGTGGTGGAAGAGACCGGTATTATCGGGGCGTCGGCTAGAAAAGTACCCTGTAAATATTCCCGAATGTCCTCCAGCGCAAGCTCCAATAAATCCTCATCCACTAGGTCAATCTTTGTTAGTGCCACTAGCCCCCGTTGGATGCCTAAAATAGTCATAATATCCAGATGCTCTCTGGTCTGAGGCATCACCCCATCGTCCGCAGCTACCACCAATAAGACGATATCTATTCCAGTTGCCCCTGCGACCATGTTTTTGATGAACTTTTCATGTCCCGGTACATCGATGATCCCAAGGCGTTTGCCACTTGGTAGGTCCAAGAAAGCAAAACCTAGATCGATGGTGAGCCCTCGTTTCTTTTCCTCTTTCAGACGGTCTGCATCGATGCCAGTCAAGGCCCGAATTAACGAGGTCTTGCCGTGGTCAATATGGCCAGCTGTTCCCACAATAATGCGATGAATTGTAGGCATTGAAAAAGACCTTTTTATGGTTGCTAGAGTCTCTTATGGAGAAAATCGGGAGCCATTCTCCCAGAAGAGGTAGAGATTTTCTATGGCTTTTTTCCACTTTGCAGTTCTGTCCAACAGAAGGCACTTTTGAAAGTGACGAATGGCTTGGTTGTCTTGCCCTTGTTTCTTGGCGATCACCCCTAAGTAAAAGTGAATGTCTGGATGAAATGGATAGATTTTCAGAGCGGAAAGAAGTATCGATTTGGCTAAGACAAATTCATTTTTAACATAGGCTTTGAGAGCTTGGTGAATTTTTTCCTCCACCTTTTTTTGACAGGCTTCCACGTAAAGGTAGGAGGTGATTTGCCAAACTTCCTTGCTTGCGTAGAACCAAATCAAGATAGCCCCAAAAATAAATAGCCAAAAAAGGGGTTGGTGAGGAGTGTTCTCCAAATGAGCTACCCATACCAAAAAGGCGCCATTGGCACTTATGGCAAAAAGAAAGAAAAAAAACACCCCTCGATAGGAAAAGCCAAGAAGAATATGACCAATTCCAGGTAAATAGTAAATAGGCTTGAAAAGCAAACGAAACATCAATTTTGGGGACGCTTCTAGCCAATACCTCCGGAATACCCTATTTGGACGGAGGGGTTAGCTCAATCTCTACGCCTTGGATAATGGGATTTTTCTGCGTTCGCCAGCCCGAGATATGGGACGAACTCCGCTGACGAAAACGAAAGTGGTGGCGGTGGTTGCGAAAGGATTTTTGCAACGCTTCCAGCTTGGCTTGAAATTTTTTTTGCTCTTTTAGAAGAGCTTGGATATGCTTAGCTTGGGCTTTTGTTTGTTTTTGCAGAACTTGAATAAGTTTCGCCTTCTCTTTGGAATGGTGGTGAAGTTTTTGAAGCTCCCTCTGCTGCTGGGCATATTTATTTTTCCAATTGTAAAACTCTCGTTTTTGTTGGGACTTAAGGCGGCGTAGCTCCTGCTCCAAGCGGTTGACCTTGCTGCTCAGCGCCTCTGTAGGGCCATCGGACCAAAAAGGACGAAAAATTACCCCGACAAGCAAGGCCACCACAGAACTAGCGACCAAAAATCCGATTTTATCCGAACTCATCGCACTGTCCTTTCCTTTCACTCCAATTCAACTTTCTTTAATGGCAGAAATTTCTATTTTTTTTGGAATTATATTCTTTTTTTTTTCCAAAGTAAAGATATAATCTTGGTAAATTTTGCGAATAAATTCTAAGATACGTTGCCACTTCTCAACCAATCTTTAAGACGGTGTGTGCCTAAGCGCCAGAGGAGGGTCTATGGCCAAGATACACCCTACAGCGATTGTGGATCCCCAGGCGGAATTGGGGCCTGATGTGGAGGTTGGTCCCTACGCCATCATCGAAGGCGGAGCGGTGATTGGTGAGGGGACTAAAATCTACGCCCACGCCTATATTTCTCGATACACCCGCCTTGGATGCCACTGTCTCGTGCATGTCGGCGCTGTTCTAGGAACAGATCCACAATCCATTAACTTCGATCCCAATTTGGATACCTACGTTGAAATTGGAGACAACAACGTCATCCGAGAATACGTGACCATTCATCGCTCCACAGACCCGGAAATCCCTACAAAAGTAGGAAATCACAATTTTATTATGGCTCAATCTCATATTGCCCACGATGTACAAGTCTGCGATCATGTCACCATCGCCAACAACGCTATGATCGCCGGCCACGTAACCATTGGCAGCCACAGCTTTATCTCCGGAGGAGTGCCTATCCATCAGTTTGTGCGCATTGGAGAATACTGCTTTCTTAGCGGCTGGTGCGCCGTATCTATGGATGTGCCGCCGTTTATGATCTCACAAGGGCCAAATACCATCAAAGCTGTCAATGTGGTGGCCCTTAAGCGAGCAAACTTTTCGCCTGAGGAAATCGAAGAAATCCGCAAAGCCTTTAAGTGTCTTTATCGATCAAACTCCACCCTAAAGGAAGCCTTAGAAGAGCTGGAAAAAATGGAAAGCCCCCACGGCCATATCAAAACCCTCATCGAATTTATCCGAGATAGCAAGCGCGGAATCTGCAAATACGCCAAAAATTCCGCCGCCATCCAAATGTAAATTGTAAATCCAACCACAACCTCAAAGGAGCAAACTTCTCTATGCCCTATATGCCAGATCCCATTGTCAAAAGAGAAATCGTATACGGCAAACGCACCTGGAACTGCCCCATCGAAGAGCTAGGCGATCGCGCCAAAAAGGCAGGTAATCTATGGGACGCCCTGCTGTATTATCAACGAGCCCAAGCGGAGGAAAAAATTCTCTCCCTCGCCTCCACAGCTGTGGAAGAGGGAAACGCTTTTCTCTTAGATCAAATTGGCCACTTTGCCGAGCTAGCGCAAACCCTAGAAAACTGGCAAAAACTCAAAGAAAATGCTCAAAAAAAAGGCAAAATCGCCTACGTCCAATGGGCCGAGGAAAAACTGAAACACCTCCAAAACGAATAAAAGTCTACCTCCGCTTGCTTGCCCTCTGCGATTTTTTAACTATCCCGCTCAAGAGTCATGCGCAACTAAATTCGCAAAAAAGAAAAATTACGCGAACCGCTTAAAGTTCTCTTTGTTCCACTCAATTTGAGACTTACTCATGAAAGTTGGTGAAAACTTCTTTGGCTATCTGCTCCTTACCCCCGGAGCAAAAAGTCCAAACGCTTGCGTCTGGAAAGCCGTTCAGCTAACCGAACCTCTCCAGGAAGCTCTCCGCCAAAACCCCTGGTCAACTGAGCTATCAGAAGAGAAAATCACCGCCCATCTCAATGCCCTACTCCAAACCCTGACCCCCTCCCCCACCTATTGCAGCTTAATGCTGATCGAAAATGTAGCCCCAGAAGACGCTTCCTGGTTCCGAGCAGCATATCGACAACTGCGCTCCATCGAACACCCTCACCTAACCAAGATCCTCTACTCCGAATATGAACCAGATACCCAACGCTATATACTCGGCACCGAATACCTACACGGACGTGTACTTAGCCGAATTGTGGCCCAGTACCTCCCTCAAAAAGATTGGAACTGGGCCGTCAAACTGGCCCCCAAGCTGCTCCAAACCCTAGCGTTTTGCCACCAGCACAAAATCATCCACGGCGGACTCCGCCCGGATAGCATCGTTTTTCTAGAATCCGGCGGCTTCAAAGTGCGCGGGTTTGGGCTCCTTGGCCTCTTCGGAGGCCCGCTAAGCCCCAAAGCCCCGCAAGGCGGCGGAGTACTCAAGTTCCTCCCCCCCGAACTCTGGAAAAGCGGCCAAGAGCCCGATGAGCGCAGCGATATCTACTCCCTCGGAATGATCTTCTACTACTGCTTCTGCGGAAGCTTCCCTCTCCAAGGAACCAGTCCGGGTGAAATCTTTCAAGAGCTATCTGACCACCATACCCCATTCCCTTCCCTCGCTGAGAAAAACCCCCAACTCCCTCCTCCTCTTGTGCAAGCTGTGGATGGAATGATCCAGAAAGACCCCAACAAACGCTTATCCCTAAACGAAGCTTTACAATTGATTCACTCCCTCTCACCCTCCGCCTCTCCAAAAACCACTACTTCATCTCCAGAAAAATCTTTCCCCAAACCAGAAGATAACGATACCATCGTCAAAACTCAACACCTGCGCAGCCAGCTCATTGCCCAAATTCAGAGCCAAAAATCCCTAGAACAACAAATCCAACACCAATTGGTGCAAATCCAACAGCTCCAAGAAGCTCTCCAAGACGTCTTGCAAAAACACCAAATCATCCTCCAATACGCCCAAGAGTCCGTCGAACAGCTCAAGCGATTGGAGCGAATTATGGAGAAAAACACCCTCCAAGAAGATCCTAAACGCCTCTTAGAAACCTCTCTCTCTCCCCTCCCCTCTTCCCCAGAAACCCTCTTCATCGAACAAAATAACTTTTCCGCCTTGGTCTACCCCGTTCAACTTGACCCGTTTCTCAAAGCTCTCACGGTCGAAATCGAAGGGGAAATCCACCAAGAAAACCTCCCCTCCCTGCGCGCAGAATTTAGCCAACTCGCCACCCAAAATACCCCTTTGTTTCTCCTCGATTTTAGCCGAGCCTCCGCCCAAGATTCCGTCTACCTTAAGGAACTCATCACCGGCTTTCTCAACGCTGTGGCCTCCCCCTCCTGCAACGTATTATTCTACCAAGCTCCCCCCTCCCTCCAACAGCTCCCCAAAGATAAAAGCGATTTTATCTTCTACCTCCACTCCCTCCAAGAACTTTCCTCCTACCTGCAACTGTACCGAGAAAAAACCATCGCCATTCTCTACCCTACTAAAATGAAGGACTTCAAACAACTCCCCCATCTCACCCAAAAAATCATAAAACAAGGCTATCGACACCTCCTCGTAGACCTCTCAAAAGTGAAAGCCCTCCGGGGCGACGATATGGAAGGCCTGCTAGAATTCCACCATATCTGCCAACAACAAGGCGCAAAGTGCGCCATCAGTAGCGCTACTGCGGATATGAAAACCCTATTTAAAATCATGAACCTAGAAACCCTACAAAACTCCTACCCCGACGCCGAATCCGCCATAAATGACCTAAAAGATCAAGACAACTTCTCTCTCTTTTCTGTGTACGAGTTTGGCTAAATATGCTCTGGAAACAAATCCTCTTCCAATATTCCTTCTACAAAGCCCAATTCTTTTTTGGTAAAAAACAATACAAAAAAGCCTGCCAAGTGTTCAAAAATCTACTAGCTAGCCACCCCTTCCCCCCCTTCGGACTCCACCTCTACTACGGGCTATCCCTAGCCAAATTGGGAGAATTGGATGCCGCGCAAGAATGTCTCCAAAAAGAACTTCAACAATACCCCCACTCCCCTATCACCCACCTGTTCTTAGGAAAAATTCTCTATAAACAAAATTCCCTTCCCCAAGCCAAAGAAAACTTTCAAAAAATATTGCAACACTACCCCCACAACGCCCTAGCCAAAGACTACCTCAAACTGCTGGAATTTTGCCAACAACCGCAAACCTTCCTCCCCTCCTTTAACCCCCTCAACCTCGTTCCCGATGCAGAACTCCAAGCCAATTTCTATCAAGCAGTACTCCAGAACGCCCTGCGCCAAATTTTGCACAGCAAAAACATGACCTTCCCCTCCCAAGAGGAAAGCGAACAGTGGAAACAAAAACTCCAAGCGCGCCGGAACAATTTCCCCTCCCCCTCCGGCAAAGGCGACACTCTAACCTACAAAGCGGAAGACCGCATCCTTGGGCAGGATTTTTCCGCAGCCCAAAAATACGCTCAGCAAGCCCTCACCCTAGAGCCCCAAAATCCCCAAGCCCATCTCTACCTAGGCTACTCCCTCTTCCGACAAAACCAGCTCACTCAAGCCAGAAAACATCTCCTCGCCTCCCTAAAATATAAAATGCTCCCCCAACTCCGCCAAGATATCGAATTCCTCTATATTTTCTCCACTTTGGCCAGCACTCACCTACGCCTCGGAAATCTGCGAACCGCTCTACACTACTCCCTATGGACAGAAAACATCGACCCCCAAGACTGGGAAGGACGCCTTTGCCAAGCTGAAGTCCTTTTGGCTCTAGGAAACATGCACCAATCCTCTAGGCGTTTGGAAGAACTTTTTAGCGAAGATCCAGAAGAATTTGGACACCGCTTCCAACACCTCTGTCTATGGGCCAAAGAAGTGCTCAATCCCTCCACCTCTAGCGATTGTTGAGGAAATTACTATGGAAACTATCCAATCTCCAGCCAAATTTTTAATCTCCCAAATCCCTACCCCCCTCCAAGAAGAACTCCACCACTTCGAAAAATGGTGGTGGCAACAAGGCGCAAAAATCAGCCAAACCGTGGATGCCGCCCGTACACCCTGGCTAAAACACTATAATCACAAAGGTGAACGTATCGACGAAATCCAATATCCCTCCAATTACTGGACCATGCTCCAAAAAGGATACCAAGAAGGCATTATCTGGCGCTTTCTAGAAGAACGTAGCCTCCTCCCCTCCTACCAACTGATGTACGTTGTCTCCTTCTTCGATCCGGGCCTCTCCTGCCCCTACACCGTCTCCCTCTCCACCGCTGCACCTCTTCTAAAATACGGAACCCAAGAACTTCAAAATAAATACCTCCCTCTCCTCGGAAAAAAAGAAGAACTCCCCTGGCAAGGCGCCACCTGGATGACCGAAATCAAAGGTGGCTCCGATCTAGGAACCGCAGTGGAAACCACCGCCCAAAAGAGCGGAAATGGAGTTTGGCTTCTAAATGGTCAAAAATACTTTGCAAGCAACGCCGGAGCAGAGCTAGCCGTGGTCGCCGCCCGCCCCCTAGGCGCTCCCCTAGGTGTGCGAGGACTAGAGCTCTTTCTGCTACCCAAATACAACAGCAAAGGGCAACTCAATTATACCATCCAACGCATGAAAAATAAAATTGGTACCCGCTCTGTCCCTACTGCCGAAATCCTTCTCGAAAATTCGGAAGCCTATCTCCTCGGCGAAGAAGGAAAAGGAATTTACCGCATCCTAGACGTGCTCAATGTCTCCCGAGTTGCCAATTGTATCGGCAGTGTGGGCCTAATTCAACGGGCCCTATGGGAAGCCTTTCGGTTTGCAAGTCAACGAAAAGCCTTTGGCAAAGCTATTCTCGAGCATCCCCTCCTCAGAAAGGAATGGGAGGAAAAACTGGAGACATTTCAGAAATCCTTTGCCCTCGCTTGGGAAGCGGTCTCCCTTCTAGAAGAAGTCTGGCAGGAAATCCCTCCCTACAGCGAACGCTACCACTATTTCCGACTTGTGGCGCATATGGCGAAGTATTGGACCGCAGAACAGGCCGTGCAGACTGCGAAATGGACAATGGAAGTCTGGGGAGGACTGGGCATCCTAGAGGAATTCTTCCCCGAACGATTGCTCCGAGAAGCAATGATTCTCCCCATTTGGGAAGGCACCCCCCACCGCCAAGCCTTGGATGCATGGGAGGTGATGCGGAGGAAAAAAAGCCATACCCTGCTCTGGGAAAGGCTAAAACCTTGGGCCTCGGAACAGTCTTTGGCGGCTATCCAAAAGGAAGTGGAGGAATATCTTCAACTCCCCGAAACCCGCCAAGAAAGCCAAGCGTTGGATATGTTAGAAAAGTTGGCTAAATTTAGTGCCATCGCCTTTCTGCGCCAACTCTCAACTTCGAAACTAAATCGCAATAACCTCAATTCATAAAAAATACTACAGAAAATACTCCTTCTGCTTGTCTCTCAAAGCTGGATCCTTTCCCCTCCGACGAAGTCGGTTTTGCCTCCACAACTGCATATGCGTTTCTTTGCTCGGCTTGTGTGCCTGTGCTCCTCCTCCCGTAGAAGTGGAAAATAAATTCGGTAAGTCATCGTCCAAAAGCTCAGAGAATTGGAGGATTGGAGGTTTGGGTAATTCGGTGATACATTCATTTTCCGTGCTTCCAACAAACTTTCCTTTGTGTAAAGATCTCACTTTTTTTCGTTCTATTAGGTCTAATTTTTAGGTCCCATTTTCTGAAAGGAATAATGTATGATGAGACGTCTCTTCTCCCAACTTTTTCTGGGGATAGTTTTCCTATCTTCTCCTCTATTCGCTCAACAGAAATTCTTTGAAAAAGTGAACAAAGAACTGGATCAACTCAAACTCAAAGCCATGGACGCCTATCTGCCCACGGCTAGCGAAATCGATAACTTCTGGAAAGCTGTGGCCACCCCAGCTCAACTAAAATTTCTCAAAACCAGCAATCGCGCCTTTCGAGATCTTGCCTCCCACCCTTCCTACACTTGGAAAAAAAATGTTCCCCAACAAGGAAATCTTCTCTGGATCTACGGAATAAAACAGGAAAAAATCCCTCACTTTTCCTTTCGAGGCGGAAAAGAAACCAAAACCTACCGAGACAAAACCACCCAAGTGCGAATCCTTGTGCGCCAAGAAAACGACGGCTGGAAAATCCTAAAGTGGGAAACCTCTTGCTCCTTCTGCAATGGCAAAGGCGTCTGCAAAGAATGCGGTGGAACCGGAATGACCAAACCCAAAAAATGCTGGTCTTGCCAAGGAACTGGTAAACGAAAACGCTACACCAAAGCGGGAGTTCAGGAAGTCAAATGCTTCGTCTGCAAAGGTACAGGTAAAACCAAACCTTATAAGTGCTGGAGCTGTCAAAAAACAAAGGGGAAGTGTTCCATGTGCAAAGGGAAAGGCTGGAAGAATATCCTAAATAAATTTGAAGAGGTTTATTCTACTATTCCCTCCGTTTCTTCCAAAAACTACTTTGATCTAAGCACTCCTAAAAATGCAGCCCAAACTATTTTGGCTATAGAAAGCCAAGTAAAAAAAAGAACAGTGGAAAAAATTGGAGAGTTTTTTAAAGCCGTCCAAGCCTTTGCTCAAAAATATTTTGCACAAGAGCTTATCGATTCTTGCAAAGAAAAGGGGAAAAATCGACCGTTTCGTCTACCCGGCTCTAGCAAAGATGCAAAAATCAAAGACGTCCAAAAACAGGGCAACCGAGCGATAGTGCTTGTGGAAGAATATGCCTCTGTTGGTGGAAAAACGCGATCTTACACACAAGCCTATTTCTTTCTGTATACAGATGGAAAATGGAAATGGGATAACAGCGGCTATCTCTGCTGGAGTTGCAAAGGCAAAGGCGTTTGTAGATATTGCCATGGCAAAGGGAAAAACTGCTGGAGCTGCAAAAAAAATCCAGGAAAATGCTCCACCTGCCAGGGAACAGGATTTCGTATGAAACGAAAATAACCCTTCCCTATAGCTCGTCCGCCCTCTCTTCGCAAAGGAGGGCGGCCAAAAATCTTGTAGGAAGATCCACGCTCGAATTTTAAAAAGCCTAAAAAGGAAGAGTAGAGTCATGCAATCTTCTTCTCTCAAAACAATCTTAACTCTAACCATTTCATTTCTGCCATTCCCTCTGTTAGCCCAGCAGAAATTTTTTGAAAAAGTTACCCAACAATGGGCCAACTTTCGAATGGAAGCTATGCAGGACGCCGCAGCCGTCATTATAAAAAGTGTCGATTTTTGGAAAAAGGTAGCTACTCCAGACCAGCAGCTCTCTCTTAAAAAAGAAGCTCATTCCTTCCAAAATCTTCTCATGAAAATCTCTTATCAGTGGAAAAAAAATTCCAAAAATAAAAACGGTACTGTCTGGGTATATGGCCTTCGAAAAGAAGTCCCCTATCTCTCTTCTAAGGATACGAAAAAGAAATCAACCCTATCGAACAAAACTACTCAATTGCGTATCCTTGTGCGTCAAGAAAAGGATATCTGGAAAATTCTAAAATGGGAAACTTCTTGCTCCTCTTGCAAGGGCAAAGGGGTCTGTCAAGAATGCGGGGGGATTGGCAAAATCCAAGAAAAATGTTGGAAATGTAAAGGTACTGGTAAGTTAAAAACCTACGATAGCAAATCAGACAAGAAAGCTGATGAAAAAGATGAGGATCAAAAATCCAGCACTAGTTCGATAAAATGCTATAACTGTAACGGCACTGGAAAAATAACTTATGAATGTTGGGCTTGTAAGAAATCAAAAGGAAGTTGCTCTTCCTGCAATGGCAAAGGATGGATAGAAAACATTAGAGATTTTAGTATGGCCTTTAAGCCACTGCCAACTCTTCCTAGCAAAAATTATTTCAACTTAAATACTCCTAGCAACGCTATCCAAACGGTGATTTTTATAGATTACAAGATAAAAAATCGATTTCTGGACAAACTCAAAGTTTATTTTTCAAAAATACGATCTTTCGCTAAGGATTATTTTTCTCAAGAGCTCATTCAATTGTGTAAGAAAGAAGCTCGCAAAATCCCTTCCACTCCTCCCTGGATTGCCAAAGTAAAAATTCAAAAAATCATCAAAAAAGAAAATCAGGCCATCGTAATTGTGAGAGGGGGAAACAATTTTCTCTCTGCTTATTTTTTCCGCTACATCCGAGGAAAATGGATGTGGGATAACGTTGGCTATCCCTGCTGGAGTTGCCAAGGAAGTGGTAAATGCCAAAAATGCAAAGGCGCAGGAAAAGTCTGGCAGAAGTGCACTTCCTGTGGAAAAGGCGGAGAAGACGTCTCCAAATGTCCTAGCTGTCAAGGCAAAGGCAAGTTCCAAGTGAATTGCCAGAAATGCAAGAAAAATCCAGGGAAATGCCCTACCTGTCAAGGCGTAGGATTTCAAATGAAACGAAAATAACCCTTCCCTATAGCTCATCCGCTCTCCTTTGCAAAGGAGGGCGGCCAACAGTCTTCTCGGAAAGAGAAAAATAAAAACAAATTCCTAGTTGGATTTGAAAATGAATTCTACATTTCTACACTTGGTTCGTAAACCAAATTTGACCGTAGAACAAAACTCTCTCACTTCCACCTATCCAGCGTGTTATCTCTGCTGCATTTTTGGGCTTTTCGTACTTCTTACTAGCTGCTCTTCCCCTCCTCCACCTCAATCAAAACCAGTCCCTCTTAGCAAAGAAGCAGCCTCACAAAAAATCGTCCAAAACCTCATCGAAGTGCTACCAAACCTAAAAACACAAAAGCACAAAATGACCATCGGTCTACTTCCTTTTTGGAACGAACGAAAACAGCTTAGCCACCTTGGGAAGGAAATTGTGGAGAACATCGCCCGGCATCTGCGCTTTCAAACCTCCCAACCTGTCCAGATTGTGCTGTCCAAAAAAATTATAGAAAACAACTATAAATTGGCGAAACTTCTGCTATTGGACTACCTAATTGTGGGAGAAATTCGCACCTCTAACCCTTTTTTCTTTCAAGTAAAACTTATCGCCTTGCGCTCCTCCCAAAAAATAAAAAACTTCCAAGGATATCTTCAATACAATCTTAAGGACGAACAGCTCAATAAATACATTCTCCCCCAAACCTCAGAGCTCGGATATCCATTTAAACAAGGAATGGAGAAATTAACCCAAAAATTGTGGGCAAATCTCCAATCCATCCAAAATCTAAAACGGGTCTACCTTCTGGATAACTCTACTTCCCCTCTATTGCAAAAAGCAATCTCTTCCCTCTTCCAACACCTCCAGAAACCCTTCCGATTGGGAAAAAGGGTAAGAAAAATCTCCAAACCTCCCTCACCTCTAGAAAAAAATAGCGTTTTGCTCTCCTGCTCTTGGAAAAAACACTCACCCCATCAAGGGATCTTTACCGTTTCCTTCTCTCAGCAATCCCTTTCTATACTCCTTCGGCACTAATCAGCGTAGAACCGGCCAAACCGCGAAATAATCCACAAAACGCTATCAGCCAACAAGCAAGTGCTGCTATCAGCCAACAAATCGATAAAACCAGAAATCATCCCCTCTTCGATAAGGAAAAAAAGCGATGAAATTCGCCACCAAAGCAATACATATCGGGCAAGATCCGGACCCCACCACTGGCGCCATTGTCCCCCCTATCTACCAAACCTCTACTTATGTGCAGGAATACCCCGCCCAAACCAAAGGATACGAATACTCCCGCACCGCCAATCCCACCCGCTGTATGCTGGAGAAAACCCTCGCCGCTTTGGAAAATGCCTCCTACGCTAGAGCCTTCGCCAGCGGAATGGCCGCTTGTGATGCTATCCTAAAACTCCTCAAACAAGGCGACCATATCATCGCCTCCCAAGACCTCTACGGAGGTACCTACCGGCTCTTCACCAAAATCTTCACCCAATTTGGCCTCGAATTTACCTTTCTTCCTAGCCCTACCACGGAAAATTTTGCCCAAGCTATCCAATCCAATACCCGCCTCATTTGGGTTGAATCCCCCTCCAATCCGCTACTTACCATCACAGATCTAGCACAAATTGCCCAGTTGGGCAAAAAACACCAAATCCTCACCGTAGCGGACAATACTTTTGCCACTCCCTATCTACAAAATCCGCTTGATTTAGGAATCGATATTGTCAGCCATAGCACCACCAAATATCTCGGCGGACATAGCGATGTTGTGGGAGGGGCGGTGATGACCAACTCCGCTAAACTGGACGAGCAACTAGGGTTTATCCAAAATTCCAGCGGCGCAGTGCCAGGCCCCTGGGATTGCTATCTGGTGAGCCGAGGCATCAAAACGCTTGCCCTGCGCATGGAACGCCACTGCCAAAACGCCCAAGCCATCGCCCAATTCCTGCAAAATTCTCCCTATATTCAAAAGGTTTATTATCCAGGCCTCAACGAACATCCCCAACATCGACTTGCTAAAAAACAAATGCGGGGATTTGGAGGAATGATCTCCTGCACCCTAAAAGGCGATTTGGAACAGGCTAAAACTTTTATCACCCGCACCAAGATTTTTAAGTTGGCCGAAAGCCTTGGCGCCGTCGAGTCCTTGATCGAACACCCTGCAAGCATGACCCACGCCTCCATTCCCAAAGAGGAACGAGAAAAAACAGGGTTCACTGACAATCTCGTACGCCTATCTGTGGGAGTGGAGGATAAAGAGGATTTGATCGCCGATTTGGAACAAGCGCTGAAGAAAACTTTCGCCTAGAAAAAACGAGCTCGGAAGAAATAGGTACTTTGAATTTAGCCTCATAGGAAAGGGCGATGGAGAATTACAAAATCGCCAACCGCGCCAATGCAGCCTGTTCTCAGTGCCAAAAGCGCTATAGCAACCAAGAGGAATACATCTCCATTTTGGCACACCCTTCACCGGATTCAGAAGAGTTCGTTCGCCTCAGTTTTTGTTTGGAATGCTGGGATCGGGAAAAAGGGAAGCGCCGCTACCTGTGCTTTTGGCGCTCTTGCAAATCAAAAGTTTCTCCGCAAAGCTGGGATATTCAATCTCTTCTGGAGACATTTGAGGACCTTGCCAACAAGCAGTTCGCTTTGGAAGACGAAGAGGCGAAGTTTTGCTACCTTCTAGCGCTTGTACTCCTTAGAAAAAAACGCCTTTCTTTGCAGGATATTCGCTTTCAAAAAAATCAAGAGTATTTTGTCTTATTTGAAAAAAAGAAGAACAAATCCTGGAAAATCCCTGTTCCCCCCCTTGATAAGGAAGAAATCGAGCATCTAACCAACAAACTCGCCTCCCTCCTCCAGTCTCCAGAAACCCTAAAGAGAGAGGGGGAGAAAAAATAAGGTCGAAATCCATCCAAAAAAGATTAGCTGTCCAGGATTTTTTTTGCGCTCTCTATATCGGAAACATGCAGATAAATGTTCCCCTGTTGCGCGTCCGAAGCAAGCACACTCCCATAAGCATAGTTGATATTGATTTGCTTCTCCGCCAACTTTGCCGCTAGCTCAGCAAAACCACCCGGGGTGTTAGGGATAAGAACCTCTAACACCTCCCCCTCGATAATCAAAATATTTCTCTCTTCAAAAATCTTTATCGCCTCCTCCGGCTTGTCCACCACAAAACGCACCACCGCGTGATCAACCGCATCGGAGACCGTGATCCCGAGAATATTGATATTCGCTTCTCGAAGAGCCTGGCCAGCCCGGGAAAGAGCGCCAGGTTTATTGGCAAGAAAAATCGACAACTGCTTGCGTATCTTCATTTTAACTCCTCATCCAAATATAAAATTTTTCTTGTCTTTATAACTGGACCTTTGAGCGGCGAAAAACGCCATTGCAATGGCCTCCTGATTGGCCAGGCGTTTGGAATCCAGGATATCAATCCAGAATAATATAGGAGAATACGAAGTCTGCTAAAACGGTGGAGGATAGAATAGCCTCGCTGTTTTGATCAACCGCCGATCATCACCGTTGGCGCCCCCACCACAATCACTCCCCCGTGGGCGGTGTTATCCCCTAGCCGCGCTGCGGGCATCCCTCCAATTAGTACGGTGGCGGACCCTTTTGCAATGGTGTCCGGCGGCCCAACGCAAACGGCCATTTTGCCGACGGTTGTCGCTGGGGGACCTCCAATCAATACGGTGGGTACAGGCACCACACAAGGCCCACCCACATGAGGGACCAATCCGGTGACCATTGGACAGGTGTGCATATCTCCAACTCGAGCTGCCGGGGGCATAGGAAGAACCTCCTAAAGGCGTAGGGCATACAAAAATCCCACAACAACATGGGAAGGTTAGTTGATTTTTACCAGTGCTCCTTTCAGAGTAAGGATACCGCTGGCTTGCACTGTTCCTAAGGCGCTGGTTTTGATATCGAGCATAGCGGTGGCTTCGATTTTTGTATTGCCTGTAGATTTGGTGCTAAAGTTTCCGGTCGCTTCTATCGAGGTGTTGCCTGTGGATTTCGAGGAAATATTTCCAGTAGCTTTGATATCAATATTTCCCCCCGCTTCCACCTTGATATTTTGCGCGGCTTTGATGTTGATATGCTGGCCAGATTCAATATCGATATCCTTGCCGGATTCGGAGACAATGGAGATTTTTTTATTGGCGCAATCGATGGTGATGGTGCCAATATCCAAGTACTTGATCTGGATATTTTTTTCTTTTTTATCGATTTTCATATAACCGATATCTTTGTAATTCCATTCGGATTTTTTCCCCTGGTCGTGATCGATGAAAAAGCGAGTATCTTCGGAGTCATCATCTTTTAGAATATGGACAATCTCTAAGTGTTTATTGTTGATTTGGATGTAGCGTTTATCTTTTTCGCCATCGTCCTTTTCACGTCGGTGGACAATGTTGATTTTTTCCTTCTCTCCCCCGGTATCGTCCAGCTCAATTTCATGCCCGCAAGGGGTGCGGATGATTCGATTGGTGGGGTCATTGTCCTCTGTGTTGGATTTGCGCGGTTTGAGGTATTCCCCCTCATCGTTGGTGTACCAGAAGCCGCTCCAGATAGGGTAGCGGAGATCACCAGCTTCGAACTCCACCCACACCCGGCTGCCCACATCGGGGACAAAAAAGTGAGCAAAAGGAAAACACGGCCTGGCCCAAACCGCTTGATCGGGGGGAAAAAGAGAAGGAACCTGTACCTTAATCCTGCCATAAGGAGTTTGATCATCGGTTTCCTTGTCTTTGTTATCCACAACGATACCGGCGTATTTTCCGTAATATTTGCCAATATGGCGTTGCAAATCCTCTTTTAAAAGCGGTGTTGATTGCATAGGTCCCTACCTTGAGCATTCAAAATAAACCTGATATCCGTTGCTATCGATTTTATGGGTAACGGTGTGAATATACCATTTTCCACTAAAACGCTGGCCCACCCCTTTGATTTCCACTGTGGATTTGGCCCGGAGCTCAAAATTGCCTAAAGCCCGTCCTCGGGCGTTGTAGCCAAACTGTTTGGTCTTCAAGATCCGGTCGTCCTCTTTGAGCTTTTCCTCTGTACGCGAAGTCCATCCCGATCGCTCCCGAGGCTTTTTGAGGGTCTTTTCCAAACTTTTTCGCTTGCTCTTGGTTTTGGAGGTAAGTTTCCCCGCTGCCTGTTCCAACTGGCTATCCCATTGTTTGACCTCGGAAAGGTGGGAAGATTCATTGCCCCAATCGGGAAATCCAGAGAGGTTTTCCCCTTTATGGGAGACCACTTTTCCCGTATGAGGATCCACCGCCCAGTCGGATTGATGGTGTTGCACATAACCATAGCTGTAGCTTGCCTGAAAGTCCAACAGGTTAGTCTTGGTTGCATCTGCATAAACTAGCGGCTCCGTAACCTCCCTTAGCACAGCATCCTCGGGAACAAAGTAAAACTTATTGCTTCCCTCGTATTCCACAAAACACTTGCAAGCCGTCTCCTGAGCCAAATACTGAAGATAGGTCAGATCCGTCATCTCGTACTGGTGATACGTCATATGATCCGTGATCACGGGATCGGGCTTGATCTCTATCCTTCCGATGGACAAACCGGAAGCGCTCACGATTTTTTTGACTATATCAGAAACTTTTTTGACCTTTTTCGAATCCCACATTACCCGCTTGATCTCCCAACCCATCTTGATGGATTCATCGAGTACAAAAATTTGAAACTGGGTGAGCCCCCCCATAGAAATATTGAGCTTGGATTTCATGATGTAGCCTTTAAAAACTGTGGCATGTTTACCCGCCTCATTGTAGCCAAGATCAACTTCCACCATCGCACCTTCCTGAAGCGAGTCTACAAGGACAAGCTCCCTGTCCACAAATTGTATCACACCATGATCCACTCGGCGATCATCCTCTGTGAGGCTAAGTGAGGTAACCCATTTGCTGACATCAACGCCCTCTACTTTGACTTGAAGAAATGGCTCATATTTGCTCATAATCCATTGGATTCCAAATAGTTATATGTAGGCTCCCATTCGGGGAATGCTCATTCTACACAAAAAACACGTATTTTTAAAAAATAGATTAGATAAGTTAGACAAAATTTCTTTTTTTCCGCATTGTTTTGGTTGCTTCCTCAAAAGGTGGAATCCTTAGCGTTTGTCCAACTCGTAGATCCAGCGGCATCTGCAAGCAGTTAACGTCCATAATCTTCCACCACAACTTCTCGGTTCCATAGTATTTATACGAAATGGAAGCCACCGTATCCCCCTCCATTACAGTATGTACATCCCCCGTCCATTGAGAAGGAGGAGGCGAATTGAGTCGAAGTTCATACACTTCTTCTTCTTGTTTATCTTTATTGGGAAGACGAAAAGTATTTAACCCTTTATATCGGGAGTAACTGGCCATAATTTACTCCTTTTAGAGAAAAAGAGACTAGCTCTGATTCAGGCCGTAATATTCCTGAATAGTAAAACTTACCTCCGCTTTTACAGGCTTTAGGTTTTCATTGAATTGCTTAATGGTAATAGACAAACTTGTGATATAGCCTGGAACTACCAAAGAATTCCCTAATGCCAACTTTACTTTGGGGGGGCCAGTAAATTTTTTGACTTTTTTAGGGATAACTTGGCCACCGGTAAAGTTTTTTTCCTTTGGATAGGCAAGGTTTCTAAAATCGTTTAAAATTTTTTCTAAATCGTCTTCCTTAAAAGAAGTTCCATCCCCAAATCCGTTTACATCGTAAATAGGATGAAAGGCATCAAATAATAAATTCAAAGAAATGGTCCTAGCGCCTCCGTATTGAAATCTGCATAGTGGTTCATAGCTCCCATAGGGAGAGGCCTCCGCTTTATCCTTCTTTGAGGTCTGGGCACCGTATTGAATGGCTTTGGTATCGGTGACTTGGCTCGGATTGTATTGAAATCTGATTTTTGTTTTACCATCCTCGCTTTCAAGCACCCCTATGGTAATTGGACCAGGGTAAGGGAAAGCATTGGAGCTCATTTTATATTCCTTTCTAAACGATTACCAATCTCCCATAGCAAAGGCGTCATCCGCGGCAACTTCTTTTAACCTTTGGTAAAGAAGACGGATGGCTTCTTCACTGAGCGTAGGGAGGATTTCAAGGAAGTTTTCTTCGCTAAATTGCGACTCTTCCTTAGGTGCTGTTGCGGTAGAAGATTGTTGCTCTTCGATTTGGCGATGGATTTTCGAGATATCTTCTTGGAATTTTCTAGCCAAAATGGCAGGTTTGGCTTTGGCTTTGTCGGAGGGCATTGGCTGAGGAAAGGGTTTTCTTGCCGACTGGAGGAGAAGGCTGGTAGCTAAGTTTGTGGCATTGCTGCTACCAAAAGAAATGGGTAGGGAACGGTACAAAGTCTCTAAAGAGAGGTAATCTTGGAGTTGAGAGCGCTTCTTCCCTATAGCGTTGGCTAGGGTTGTTTTCTTCCGAGTTAGGCTGGCAGAGGGTAGGGAGGAATAGAAAAAGGAGTTTTTAGTCTTGCGAGTAAGAGATGAAAAAGCAGTGGAAGAAATGGGAAAAGGGATTTCCTGGCGTTTTATGGTAGTTTGGCGTGACAGAGCACTCACAATCGTTTTGGTTCGCGCTATTCCCTTTGTTAGCAGAGGAGTTAGGGAACTTCCAAACAGATCAGCAGTGAGGCGAAGCGGTGGAGAATGTTTTAAACTGCCATAGCGGGAGAGGCTTGCATCCATGGCTTGCCGGTGCAAGTTAAATCCGGAGCTTGAGGCCAGTCCGCCGTGCAGGTGGGGAGGAGAGGAGAGGGCGAGCGGCGTCCTCGCCAGCTGTCGCTGTAGGCGGGCGGATACCATGGCCCTGAAGGCTGGATGGGCGGGAGCGGGAACCGTGGGGGCGAATGTTCCGCCGTGCCGTGCGATCGCCATGACTTGGCGATACAACTGCGCTGAGAATGGGGCGCGGCCGGTTGCCAAAGCCCTACGTGGTGAATCAGCGGTTAAGGATAGCGAGAGCTCTCTGGCCAACTGC
>RFKQ01000041.1 GCA_003694635.1 Planctomycetota bacterium | reverse complement strand
TTGGGGGAGGGTTGGCGGGAGCGTTTAGATTTTTTAGAGAAGGTGGGTTTGGGTGGTATTCGGGTTTTTCAGGATAGGGAGACGGGGGAGTTGTATTTAGGTGTTTAGGTATTTTTGTGGAGTTTGGTGATTTTAAGAATTTGTAGTAGAGGTGAAATTGGGCATTTTATGGAAGATTTGACCAGAAGGCAGCGGGAGATTTTGGATTTTATTGTGGAGAGAATTCGCCGAGTTGGTTGTCCTCCTACTTTTCGGGAGATTGGGGAGCATTTTGGGATTGCGTCGTTAAATGGGGTTTTTGGTCATATTGCGGCTTTGCGCAGGAAGGGGTATTTAAATCCGGCGTCAGGTGGCAGGAGGATTGAATTAAATCCGGCGTACTATTGGAAGGAGGGGGGAGTTTCGGTTTCGGACATACCGATTTTAGGGAGGGTTTATGCGGGGGAGAGGGTATGGTGTGAGGAGTATCGGGAGGGATTTTTGGTGGAGCGCATTCTTTCCGGTCGTGGGGAGGGGGCTTTTGCTTTGGAGGTGGAGGGGGAGAGCATGTTGGAGGCTGGGATTTTACCTGGTGATTATGTGGTGGTTCAGCCGTCGTTGGAGGTAAGGAATGGGGATATTGCGGTGGTATCTTTGGAGGGGGAGACCACGTGTAAGCGTTTGTTTTACGAAGAGGGGGGGATTCGTTTGGTGCCGGAGAATAGGTGTATGGAGGAGGTTTTTATTTCTTATGGTTCGTCTTTTCGGGTTGTAGGGAAGGTGGTGGCGGTTTTTCGCCGGTTGCCTTAGTTTGGGTAGGGGGAGGGTTGATTTCTATGCTTGTTTTTAGATTTATAATTTTTTTTCTCTGCACAAGAGTAAGAAAGGTCCAATGTCTGAGAGATCTTTGATGGTTTTGGGCACGGCTAGTCAGGTTCCTACGAAGCGTCGCAATCACAACGGGTACTTTTTGAAGTGGGATGGGGAGGGTTTTCTTTTTGATCCTGGGGAGGGTATTCAGCGGCAGATGACTCGTTTTGGGGTTTCTGTATCGGAGATCACGAAGATTTTTATCACGCATTTTCACGGTGATCATTGTTTAGGTTTGGCGGGGGTTATTCAGCGGATTTCTTTGGACAGGGTAGCTCATGTTGTTGAGATTTACTACCCAAAATCTGGTCAGCGATATTATGAGAATCTTTTACATGCTTCTATTTTTCACAATGTGGCTAAGATTCGTCCTTGTCCGATTCAGGGGGAGGGTGAGATTTTTCGGGATCAGTCGCTCACGATTTCCACGCTTCCGTTGAGTCATTCGGTGGAGACTTGGGGGTATCGCATTCAGGAGAGGGATAGTGTAAATTTGATACCGGACAAGCTTAAGGAATTTGGTCTTCGGGGGCCGGTGGTGGGGAAGCTCAAGAGTGAGGGGGAGGTTTTTTGGGGTGGTAGGCGGATTTTTTTGGAGGAGGTATCGCGGTTTAGGCGGGGTCAGGTGATGGCGTTTGTGATGGACACGCGTTTTTGTGCCAATGCGGTGGAGTTGTCGAGGGGGGCGGATATGCTTGTTTGCGAGGCGACGTATCTTTCTTCTGAGGCGGAGGAGGCTCGGGAGCATGGTCATCTTACGGCGGCGCAGGCGGCGGAGATTGCGCGGAGGGGAGGGGTTGGGCTTCTTGTGTTGACGCATTTTTCTCAGCGTTATTTTTCATTTCGTCCTTTTTTAGAGGAGGCGAGGCGGATACATCGGAATGTGGTGGTGGCGGAGGATGGTAAGCGGATAGGGTTTCCGAGGCGTCGACGGGAGATTGGGGGAGAGTAGGTGAAAAAAATTGGGTGGGTGGTAGGGGAAAAAGTTTTTGGAGGGCGGAACCTTTTTTTGAAAAAGGTTCTGAGGTGAAAAGTTTTTGGAAAGTCTGAAAACCTTTTTTCAAATTTTTAAAAAGGGTTCCTCTTACAAAGCAGAAGTTTTACCTCTAAATAAGAGTTATTTTTAGGTGGTTGGTGGACTTTGAAAAACTCGGCTTGACAAAGGTAAGGATTTTTCTACAATACGGCTCAACGGCTCAAGATTGTTGTTGGGGTAGGTTGATTGAGGTAGTTAGATTTGGAGTTGATTTTATGAAGTTTGTTAGGAGTTTTTTGGGGATTTGTTTTTTGTTTGTTAGCTTGGGTTGGATTTGGGGGTGTTATGAGAAGGGTTCGCGGGAAGAGAAGTTTTTCGCCTATTCTTTTGGGGAGAGTGAGGTTTACATTCTTCACACCAATGACATGCATGGTCAGGTGAGGCCGTTGGTGTTTCGGCGCGGTGATCGGAGGGAGTTATTTGGGGGTTGGGAGTATTTGTACAGTTGCATTCGTCGTTTTCGGAGGGAGCATTCTTCTGGGGGGGAGGTGGTATTTTTGGTGGATGGTGGGGATATTTTTCAGGGCACGCCGGAGGGAAATTTAACTCGTGGTAGGATGATGGTGGATTTGATGAATTTAGCTGGTTATGATGCGGTGGCTTTGGGCAATCATGAGTTTGATTATGGTCAGGGTGTGGTGGAGAGTTTGGATCGGGTCGCTGATTTTCCTTTTGTTTGCGCCAATATTTTTAAGAAAGAGTCTGATTCACGGCCGTTTTATGCTCGTCCTTATGTGATTTTGGAGCGCAGAGGGATTCGGGTGGCTTTTCTTGGTTGGATCACACCGATGGTACCTATTTTGGTGCAGCGGTCGGGGATAGAGGGTTTGCGTTTTTCATCGGATTTTTCGATTTTGCAGAGGTTGGTGGATGAGGTACGGCGCCGTGGTGTTCATTTGGTTGTCTTGCTTAGTCATAGTGGTTATAGGGCGGATGTGGAGTTAGCGAGGAGGGTTTCGGGGATAGATGTGATCATTGGGGGGCATTCTCACACGCTTTTGCGTCGTTCGAGGATGGTGGGGAAGACGGTGATTGTGCAGGTGGGTTCGAGGGGGAGGTATTTGGGGAGGGTAAGGTTTTCTTTGCGTGGTGGTCGGGTGGTAGAGCGGGATTATTCAGTGTTTTCGATTACGCCGAAGTGGGGGAAATCTTCGGAGGTAAGGGAGCTTGTGGAGCGTTATTCGCCTGAGATTGAGAAGGTGATGTCTGCGTATGTGGGGGAGAGTAGGGTTTTTTTGAGTCGTCGTTCGGAGAGAGGTTCTTCGATTTTAGGGAATTTTCTTTGCGATGCAATGCGGGAGTTAGCTGGGGTGGAGGTAGCATTTCAGAATCGTTTTGGTATACGGGCGGATTTGCCCAAGGGGAGGATTACGTTTCGGGAGGTATATCAGGTGGCGCCATTTGACAACACGTTGGTGGTGATGGAGTTGACAGGTGAGCAGATATTGCGGATTTTATCTCGTTCTTTGCATCAGAGGGCTTGTTTAGATGTTTCGGGTTTAGTGTGTTATTATCGTTCATCTTCTCGGGGTCGGGGGGGAAATCGGATCACGCGAGTGTACATTCAGGGGAAGCCGTTAGAGAGGAGGAGGTTGTATCGGGTGGTTACGAATTCTTTTGTGGCGGAGGGGGGGGATGGGTATCGCACATTTCGGGAGGGGCGGAATAGACGCAACACGTATTTGGACCATAGGGAGGCGTTGCGTCGTTATATTCGCAAGCGTTCTCCGATAGAGTATAAATTTGAGCAGCGTTTTCGCGAGGAATAGAGAGAGATGAGAAAAGATTTTTGGATTGGGTTGTTGTTTTTTTATCTTATTTTTGGGAGTTTTTCTCTATTTGCTCAGCAGGTGGGTGGTAAGAAGG
>RFKQ01000040.1 GCA_003694635.1 Planctomycetota bacterium | reverse complement strand
CTATCGAACAAAATGACCTCCCCACCGCACGGCAAAAATACCTCCAAGCCGCCGAACTCTACTGCCTACTCGCCCAACAAAACCCCTCCAAAACCCACTCCCACCAACTCCTCCAACACGCCCTTCGCCTCAAGAAACAAGCCCAACAACTCCAGGAACAACAAAACCTAGAAGATTTCCCCCACGCCAGCCAACTCCTCCAAGAAGCCCAAGACCAAGAAAAACTCGCCCAACTCGCCAAAGAAGAAAATGACCCCCAAGATGCCAAACTCCACCTCCTCAAAGCCACCGAATGCTACCTAAAACTCGCCGAAATCCCCTCCCTACCCCAACGAGAATACTACCTTCTCAAAGCCAAAGAAACCAAAGCTGCCGCC
This sequence comes from Planctomycetota bacterium, assembly GCA_003694635.1. Classification (GTDB taxonomy): domain Bacteria; phylum Planctomycetota; class J132; order J132; family J132; genus J132. The sequence continues at coordinate 17,010 of RFKQ01000040.1, read as the reverse complement.
CAAAAACTCAAAACCCCCCAACCCCCAACCTCCCCCCTCTCCACACTTCCTAACCACGATCCCTCCCAACCGCTGCGCGCCGAATTCCTACTCAAACGAGCCAACGAATACGAAAAACGCGGCCTGGACGCACGCGATGAAGGACAAACCCGTCGCGCCATCTTCTGCCTCAACAAAGCCGCTGAACTCCTCGAACAACTCGCCAACGTCAGCTCCCCTAAACTCAAAAACGCACGACAACAAAAAGCTCAACGACTCAAAAATATCGCACAAGAACTCGAAGGAAATTCCAATAAACAACCACAAAAACAAAGCGATAAAAACGATACAACCGAAAAATCTACCTTCATCCCCGTCGAAAAACCTACCATCACCTTCGAAGATATCGCCGGACTAGAAACAGTCAAAGAAGAAGTGCGACGAAAAATGCTTCTGCCCTTCCAATTCCCCGAACAAGCCGAACGTTTCGGAATCAAAAAAGGCGGCGGTATCCTACTCTACGGCCCACCAGGTACTGGCAAAACCATGATCGCCCAAGCCATCGCCGCCGAAATCGATGCCGCCTTCTTCACAGTACGACCCTCCGAAATCATGAGCAAATGGGTCGGAGACGCCGAAAAAAATGTCAATCAACTCTTCGAAACCGCTCACAAAGAGGAACGCTCCATCATCTTTATCGATGAAATCGAAGCCCTCGTCCCCTCCCGCCGAGAAAACGACTCCAACGTCATGCAGCGACTCGTGCCCCAAATTCTCTCCGAACTCGAAGGATTCGGCGCTCAAAACAAAAATCCCCTCCTCTTCCTAGGCGCCACCAACGAACCATGGAGCCTCGACCCGGCTATCTTGCGCCCCGGACGCTTTGACGTCAAAATCTATGTGGGCCTGCCCGACTACCCCGCTATCCTCAAACTCCTCGAACTTAACCTCCAAAATAAACCCCTAGCTGAGGATGTGAACTTTGAAGAAATCGCCAAAATCCTCTCCAAAAGACTCTTCTCTGGAGCAGATATCAAAAATATCTGCCTGCGCGCCGCTACCGAAGCATTCGTGGCCTCCGTCGAAACAGGCCAAGAAGTGGCCATCAGCCAAAAAAACCTCCTCCAAATCATCGAAAATACCAAACCTTCCATCAACAAAGAAGACCTCCAACGATTCCTAGACTACGCCCAAAATCATTAATCACCCCCAAATCCCCAGCAACCAACTCTTCTATAACCGTCCTCCTCAAATACGAAATTTCTAACCTTTTTGCGTCCATTAAACTAATAATGAAACGAAAATCGTACTCCGAGCTATGCATGTGTCAAAATGAAAACCACACACAGCAAGGGAGAGAAATAAGGAGGTAAACTATGAAGCCAATACTCATTCTTGAGGAGGATAAAGTCCTAGGCGAGCTCATGAAGCGATATCTAAAAGATTTTAACGTAGAGCTTCTCAATAATGGCAAAGCGGCCGTGGATAAAATTGTGGAAAACCACCCCTACCAAGGTATCATCGTCAACCTCTCCCTGAAAAATGGTGTGGATGCTATCACATTCTTGAAAATGCTTAAAAAATTCCGTGGCAGCGAAATCCCCTTCCTGGTCATCTCCCCCTCTCACTCCGCCGAAAATAAACAACTGGCCAAAAGCCTAGGCGCCAAAAAAGTAATTTCTCAACCCTTCGCCGTGCCGGAATTTCTCGAAGCTGTCTCCGCACTCCTCCAACCCTCCCCCTCGTTCAATCTCTACGACCTAGAGGGGAAAATCCAAGAATTTAGCCTCCAAGAACTTATGGAGCTTTTCCGGCAAACCCAAAAGTCCGGCATCGTGGAAATCTCCCACCAAAGCCAACAAGGTATCCTTGTCTTCCACAACGGTAGCCTTGTGCGCGCCCAACTTCAGGAAAAACGCGGCCGAGACGCTGTGTTTGAAATGGCTGAATGGCCCAATGGACATTTTGGGGCCTTCTTTGGAGAGGTCCCCTCTCTCCAGACTAGCCGAGCCCATCCTACCGCTTTTTCCAAAAGCAGAACAGGATCGTAAAACCGGCTTCGGAATTCTACTCCCCCCGTGCCCGAGAAGAGGGGAGGGATTGGATATCGGTCAAAATTTTCTTGGCAAGCTCTTGGAAACTATACTTTTCATGAGCCAGCCGAAAACCCTCCTCCCGCAGAACCTCACAAGCTTGCGGATTCTGCAAATAATACTCGATTCTGTCGATACACTCCTCTAAAGTAGTGAACCAATCCAAATGTAAACCCCGCTGAAAAATCCGCTCCAATCCAGGGGAATACTGAGTCAAAAGCACTCCTCCACAGCCCAAAGTATACCAAGTGCGATTGGAAAAATACAACTCCACCGTGTTATCAATGTTCCAACCTAGAACAACCTTCGCACCTCCACAGATCTGCTGATACTCCGGAGCATACACATCGCGCAACGTAGGCTGAATGCCGTACTTTTCCCACCCACTCCCATACACTTTCAGCTGGAACCGCTCCCCAATCGCCCGAATAAACTCCACTCGCTCAGGAGTGTTGGGCCGCCCAATAAACGCCACCTCACTCTGATAGAATTCCTCCGGCTCCTCCACCCGCCGATGATACTCCGGATCCACTCCCCCCGTGATAAATCTTGCCTGGATGCCTTTTTGGCGATAAAACGGAAGCTCCCCCTCCCCCGTGAGGTAAAAAAGATCCGCCTTTTTGGCAAAACGCACTACCTTCTCCAATGCCTTTCCCGAGCCCCGAATGCAGTCGTCGTAGTACATTGCTGTAGGGATCCGCTCGCTCGCCCACGCAAACAATTCGTAAGGCATGTCCGCAGCATGCAAAAACAAAAAGTCCGGGCGGAAAAAATGAAACGCAGCTTTCGAAGCAAAGAAAGCTCCCGCCGAGGTTAAGTATGACCTCCATTTGGCGTACTTTACCCAAAAAACCCTATGCCCCAACGCTCGAAAGGCCCGCTGGAAGTAAAAAAACGTCCGCGTGCGCGGCTTGGATTTGCCGAAAAGAAGAATATTTTTCACCAATCGCTACCCCCCCTGCTCAGAATCTACCGCAGAATCTACCGGCAAAATCAAATTCCTGGTCTGCAACGCTAGCGCCAACGCCAACGCCAACGCCATCACATGGCGCTGCTTGTAATAGTAAACCGCCACAAGACCCTCGAAAAAATGACAGATAAACCAAGCCAAAATGGCCATATTGAACGCCTGCAACGGTGGATGAGAACGCAGAATTTGAATATTCTCTCGAAGCAACTTCCACCCTCCATACAAAAAGAGAAGGTAAAAAAACACCCCAATCACCCCCAAACCAAGGGCTATTTGCAAAGGAGTGCAGTGGGCATCCGTATGCCATGGCTTCACTTGAAAACGATGGGAATAGCGCTTTTTCAAGTGAACCGTGAAAGAATTTGTTCCAATCCCTAGGATGGGCCGCTCCGAAAACATCTCCCAAGCCACCGGCCAAATATAGCGAATCCTCCCTTCCAGAAAGCGGGAACCAAATCGTTTTGCTTCTTCCCTCTCGTCCTTTGGCCGAGAAGAAGAGCTCTGCTCCTCACCGCCCGGCGAAGGGGGCGGAGCCAACAATTTGACCGGCAACTCCAAAAAAGACTTTGCCCGCTGCAGCGGTGTCCCACCATAGAGAAAAACAAGCAACAAAGCGCTTAACCCCAACCCCGCCAGTACCCATATCACCAACTGGCGCTGGTAAAGCACGCTCACAACCAATAGTCCAAGGGGAAGGGCCAGATAAGTGGAGCGAGCGGCTGTGGCCAAAAGGGCCAACCAGGCTAGCGCTAGCACCACAAGCGCAAAATATCTCCCGCTTTTGGACGAAATCTTCGGCAATAAAAACGCGCACACGCAAATATTTAGCGCCAAGTAGGAAGCTAGAAAGCTCTTCCAGCTCCAATGCCAACGAATCCACGGGGATTTGAGGACAAAAAAATGGTAGAGATTCCCCAGTGCTATCAAGATACAACCACTGCCAAACGTAAGCAAAACCACCCAAAATCGGCGCTGAGAACGCACCAAATACACAACGGTATAATAGCACAAAATAGAGTAAAAAAAAACCTTCGGAGCCTTTCTAGCCTTCCGAGGATAGTACGCCAAGAAAAGATTGAGCAAAAGGTAGCCTAAAAAAAGAAAAGCAACGATTTCATACCACTGCCAAGTTTTTTTACTTTCTTTCTTTTGATACAGTGCCAAAACCAGCAGCGGAGAAAAGAGGACCAAGAAATTCCCGGTGGAATTGCCCACACTCAGCGGAGGAAGAGAAAACTCCCCAAACAATCTCCACTCCTCAATGGCGAATATTTCCCCAAAAGACGTGGTAAAAACAAAAAATAAAAACCACCCAAACGCCCAAGGCTCCAGTTTAAAAAGATACGTGCGCCATTTTTTCTCGGACAATTCCATGGTTTTTGGGAGCAAGAAAAAAGCTCCCCCCCGGCTTAATTTTTCTTGTACTTGATGATCACCAAGCGGGTGCCACCGTTAAAATACATAATCTGGTCCATGCATTTCATCATCACCCGCATTCCTAGCCCGCCAATACCTCCCTCTTGGTACCGCTCCCTAGCGGCCGTGATGGCATCGCCCTGCTGACTTTTCTTCAACACCGTTTCAAAATCAAACCCTTCTCCCTCATCCTCCACGCTCAAAGTGAGCTTGTCGGGGGAGTTCTCATAGACCACCCGAATCAATTTGTTAAAATCGTATTTATTGCCGTGGCGCTCTGCGTTGCCAATCGCCTCACGGAACCCCATCACTAGCTGCATTTTCGCCGACTCATCAAACGAAGTGCGATCCACAATACTCTCCCCGATCTGCACTGCCTGCTCCACAAACTCATGGCTTGTATTGAACACCAACGCCACCTTATCCCGCTTCCCCAACTCCGCAATCTGCGCCGGGGTCAAGGGAGTCTGGCTAATGTTGATATACTCCTGCTCACCTAAGAAATCGTCCTCTTCGTAAATGAGGACCATCTGACCAATTTGCAAGATATCCCCATTTTCTAGGATTTTATCCTCCACCTTCACTTTGTTGATCTTTATCCCAGAACGACTACCTGCGTCCAAGATGCGGTATTTCTGTCCTTCTTTTATTACGCGAGCGTGGATTCTAGAAACAGCCGCATTGAGAAGCTGAATCTGGTTGGTCGGCGCTCGTCCAATAGTGATTCCATCATCAAGGTTAAAAACTTTTTCCAAGTTCCTGGTGATCTTTAATCTCAGGTACGCCATCTTCCTTGCCCACTGCTCTGAACATTTCTTCTATTCCCCGTTTTCCTTCCTGCCGTCGCTGCTCTCTCCTCTGCACTGGCAGGCATCACCTCCCCGTCCATTGAAAAGACCTTCTTTCCAATGGCGCAGTCCGTTGCCGGCTGCCTTATCCCGGGTAGGGCAGAATACGGTTGCCAGCCAAAAAGCTTCAAAGCGATGTTATCTATTTTGAGCTTTGCAAAAATAACGGGCGCTTCCTACGCTAAATCAGCGGCTTTTTGAAATACAAAACCAAAATGGGGAGCTTATAAAATCTATCCACATAGACCAGCTCCCAGCCATCTTTACCAAATCGGTTGCAAACCAGCTGGATAAACTGAGTTTGAGCTAGGCCCACATGGTTAAATCTTTTTAAAAACTTGAGGTATTGAGGATCTTGCTTATACTCATAAAGATTGAGGTAGACAACTTTGTACGTAAATTTTTTTTGAGCTACAGTAGCGGATAAGTTTTGCCCAAACACCTGTCTTTGAAAGATTTGCCCTAGACCAACTGCCAGAGCAAATACCAACAAGACCGTACCTATCCATAGGAAATTGAATTGTAATGGATTCCGTTTCATTTTGCAAGTCCACCTTATTGAAAATTTCAATCTTTCTTTTTTGCTAGGGCAGATCCTTGTAAGGCTGGGCTTTTCTTTTGAACTGAAAATTGGACTTGAGTTTTTCCAAAAAATCCTCTCGCTTGATCATGGCAATGATTTCCTGAACGTCCCGCCGGAGGCTCTCAATAGAAATTCGCTCGTGTGGAAGTTTGCGAGTCATCCCATCTAAGAGACTTTGTAGGCGCTGGAGAATATTTTTCGAGAGAGAAAGGGAGGTGGTCTCCAGCCGCGGAAGTTCTTCAAAAAGGTGGGCCGCAATAGTCTGTTGCACATCCTTGCCAGAAAAAGGTGGATGGCCACAGAGCATATGAAAAAGGCTAATCCCGAGAGAATAGATATCCGTAGCCCAGGTAAGGCCGCCTTCTGCGCCCAAAATCTCCGGCGCCACGTAGTGCGGAGTCCCCATCAATGTACCGGGTAGGGTGAGCTGCTCGGCGTTTAAATCCTTGGCCAAGCCAAAATCGGCGAGCTTGATGAGCTTCCCCTCGCCCAATAGAATGTTTTCCGGCTTGATGTCTCTATGAACAATCCCTTGCTGATAAGCATATCCAATGGCCTGGGAGACCGCGTCGGTGATCTCCAGCGCTTTGATAGGATGAATTCTGCCCACCTGTTTGATGATTTGCCCCACGCTTTGCCCGTGGATATACTCCAGCACCACGAAGTAAATATCCTTCTCCACATCGATGCCAAAATCGTAAGCCCGCACGATATGGGGATGATTGAGCCCTAGCACCATCTGGATTTCTCGGATGAATCGGCTAGCGTCCATCTGAGAGCTGGCGCGGGTTTTATCGATCACTTTCAGGGCGTAGATTTGCTGATGGCGCCGCACTTTGTACACCCTTCCCATCGCCCCCACACCGATGCATTTGAGCACCTGGTAGTCGCCGATCTGTTCTGGAATGCAGCGGCGCTCAAGCTCCCGCTGGATCTCCTGCACCTGAGCAGCGGTAAGGGCGGATTTTAAAAGAAGAAAATTGGACAAGCTGAGACGATAGTGAAATTTTTGCCCTACTTCCCGCTGGAATTGGGCCAGTTGGGCCGGAGAAAGGTAGCCTTTTTCCAGGGCGATTTCACCAAAAATTTGATCTGTTTTTCTTTGATCCATCGTGGATTTCCCGCCTTCGCGCTCAGGCCACGAGGTATTTTTTCGCGGTGGGGCCGCAGATATAGAACAAGATAGTCATATGTAAAATTGCCGTCAAAATCTGAAGAACTCTTCCTTGAAGGGGCAAAAAATGCCAATCATAGGGAGCTTGAAGAGCAAAGTACTCCCCCTGATATCCTAGACTTAGCAGCAGGAACAATCCAGTCCACAGGCGCGCCCAAGCGATGCGCATCAAAAGCTGGAGACAGATCAGAAGCTGAAATCCTCCGACAAAAAGGTAAAGAGAACGGGCGAAAAATGGATTTATGGTGGTGGCCTCTACCCCTCCTTCTACCGAGTTTAGACCAAAGTAGAGATTCTTTACCCCTGCAAAGAAAAAAAACAGCACCACCACCTTTAGCCCAAAAGGTCTCTCTAACTTTTGCTCGTCCATCAGCGCTTTATCCTAAACTTTAAGAAAAACAAAGGTCGTAAAATCCTCCACCAATCCCGAAAAGGCGTCATCTTTGTATAACCTTTTTGAATGTGATAGGTCTTTGTCACCGGAACCTCCACCACTTTATAGCCTAGCTGAACCACCATATAGAACAGGTATGGCTCCAACTCGTAGGTATCCAGCCATTTTTGCCATAAATTTAGGCGCTTGTTTTGAAAAATACTCGTCCGAAACGCGCGGAATCCATTGGTCCCATCGGTGCAGGGAAAGCCCGTAAAAAGCCGAAAAATCAGCGGATATAACCTGGTGGCAAACTTGCGAAACCGGGTCATATTCCGGGTTCGCTCTCCCTGCAAATAGCGGGAGCCTTGAACAAAATCATAGCCCTCGTGGATTTTCTCCAACAGGCGCGGGATCTCCTCCGGCTCATCCTGATCATCCCCAGCGATGATCACCACCACCTCGTAGCCATGTTTCAGGGCGTAATCTATCCCCGTTCGGATGGCCGCCCCTACCCCTCGACGGTGGGGATGGGAGAGGACCACAGCGCCTTCCCTTTCCGCCTCCTGGCGGGTGTTGTCCTCCGAGCCATCGTCCACCACTAGAATTTTGTCCACCACCTTGGCATTTTTGGCCCGCCGGACCACATTTCCAATTTTTCCCTCCTCGTTTAGGGCCGGGGCAACAAGGATGGTCTTGAGCTTCTCCCTTTCTTGACTATTCGAGCAAGTTTTCATCGCTGAGCTTCTTCCTTATCATCTTCGCTATAAGTGATTTCCACAGGTGTCCCTCCCTTTTGAATGGAGCGCTCACAGGCCATGAGAATTTCCAAGATCCTAATGGCCTCCTCCGCATCGGTGCGCGGGCACTTTTGCTCAAAAACGCACTCCAGAAAATGCTGGCACTGGTTTTTTAGCGGCTCCGTCATAGCAAAGGTAGGAATGCGGATATCCCCGTGGCGGACCATGTACTGGAATGTTCCGAAGTTGTCGTAAAATTTTTGCTGGGTGATGCCCTTGTCGTACACCCGAATGGGCTCGCTGTTGTTTAAATCATCCACAAGCGCCATTCGCTTGCTCCCTACGATGGTGATCTCCCGCACCTTGCGCGGATCAAGCCAGCTTACCCGTAGGTGAGCTTCGATATTGTCCGGAAAGTGCAGAGTGGCGAAGGCAATATCGATCAATTCAGGACGAATGTACGCCGAACCTCTAGCGCTTACATAAAGGGGGCGGGACTGCAGAAGAAACAAAAAGATGGAAAGGTCGTGGGTACCTAGATCCCACATTACATTGACATCGTCCCGCAAAGGACCAAGATTGGTGCGGACTGAGTGAAGGTAGTAAATCCTCTCTCCAAGGTAGCCTTCTTGAATATACTCTCTAGCCTTAAGAATGCGGTCATTGTACTCAAAAACATGCCCAACCATCAACACCAAATTCTTCTCTTCACTTAGCTTTTTTAACTCTCTTGCCTGCTCAATATCCGTGGTCATTGGCTTTTCCATCAGCACATGTTTACCGGCTGCCAAGGCATCTTTGGCCACTTGATAGTGCAGCGAAGCGGGCACAGAAACGCAAACCGCCTGAATATCCGGGTTAGACAAAATCTTCTGGTAGTCCCTCACCCCTTGGATAGACTTAAACGTTTTCTGAACGTATTTCAGCCGTTCTTCCTTAATATCCGAGCACATCAATACCCGAGAGTGGGGGAGGTGCTGGAATGTTCGAATATAATTTGGCCCCCACTGCCCGCAGCCAATGACCCCTATGGTAAGAGGATTTGGGGATGGGTTCAAGTTTTCGTCCTTTCTAAAACCTCATGGAAAATACAGAACTTTGGAGGATCTGGAGGGGAGAGAATTTGGCTGGGGTGAGAGTTCAAGGTTCTTTGGCTTTGCTAGAGAATTTTTTTGATAATGTAGGGTTTTTTGCCTTGGGATTCGAAATAGATTCTTACCATTAGTTCGGAGAGAAGGCCCATTAAGACAAATAGAATGCTCAAACCTATCCCTCCGACGCCGATAAATAAAAGGGGACTTATCCACTGCCCATGCCAGAAAATCCTTCGCCAGACCACAAAAGCCAGCGTTAGGATGCTCCCAAACGCCACCAGAAATCCCACAAAACCAAACACATAAGCCGGTTTTTCCAAATAAGTGCTCAAAAACTTCGCCGTGATCAAGTCGATCATCACCTTAAAGATGCGCCCAAAGCCATACTTTGACTTTCCCCGTTGGCGGGGGCGGTGGTTGACCGGCAACTCAGCCACTTTTCCCCCTGCCCAAGAGACGAAAATGGGGATAAGGCGGTGCATTTCCCCGTAGAGACGTACATCTTGAAGGATTTCTCGCCGATAGGCCTTGAGGGTGCAACCGTAATCGTGGAGGTGGGTGCCGCTTACGTAGGAGATAATCCGATTGGCGATGCGGGAGAGAAAGGAGCGGAAAAATTTGTCCTGCCGATTTTTTCGCCAGCCGCTGACCACGTCTAGTTTTTCCTCTTTCAGCTTGTTCACAAGGCGGGGAATTTCTCCCGGATCGTTTTGCCCGTCCCCATCGATGGGGATCACCACTTCCCCTTTGGCCAGTTCAAAACCCGCAGCCATGGCGGCAGTTTGGCCAAAGTTGCGCCGAAAAACAACCACTTTAACGGCGGGGTGCTGCTTAGCAAGCTCCTCTAAAAGCTCCGTAGAGCCGTCAGCGCTACCATCATCGATAAAAATGATTTCATAGCTTTTTTTGTACCCATCCAAGACACTTTTTAGCTCTTCAAAAAAGGGTTGGATATTTTCCTTTTCATTGTAGATAGGCACCACTATAGAGAGCTCTAAATCCTGCGAAGGGCTAGCAGAAGTGGAGGGAGTGAGATTGGATGAGTTCACGTTTTGGGCCTTTTATTTGAGCTGATATAAAAGGGTAGATAGAGAGTTTGGGAAAGCTTGAATTTACCCTTAAGGAATTTGATTTTGGTATTGTTTCAACTGCTTTTCGAGCATTTTTCGCTTGGCCTGCTCCTCTTTGAGCTTTTCTTCCACTAGTCTGGCTTGGTTGAGGGCGATGGCCACTTGGCCGGTAAGTGCCTCGAGTAGGACCAGATCGCTATCGGTAAACTCCTGGTGAATCAGGTGGCTATCCACATACAGCACTCCGATGATGGTGTCTTTCACCCGAATGGGAACACTCATCACCGAGGAGAGTTGAAATTTCCCCATGCTCAGGGAGAGGTTGGAGCCGGATTGATCAACATTGCCACTGACATCGTCGATCAAACAGAGGGATTTGCCGGTCTGAAAGACCTTGCGGAGGATGCTTTGGGAGTAGTGGGAAGCGGAGGAGAGATTTTCGCCTTTGTTGGTACGTCCTTTTTTAAAGGCAAGTTTTCCGTCTTTGTCCGCAAGAAACAGAATGGATCGATCCGCGTGGGTGATCTCAAGGATTTTGTCCATCAACTTTTCCAGTAGCGGATCCAGTTCGGTGTTGGAGTTTAACAGGGAAATGGTCTCTAGAAGAAGTTGGGTATTGCGGTAGTTTTTCGCTTGGTCTCCGCTTAGGATCCCGGCGAGTTTGTCCATGCGTTCCCCGGCTTTCTCGAAGTCCTCTTCCCACAGGCGCCAGCAGTTGCGGCCATCCGCTTTAGCTCGGTAGAGGGCTTGGTCCGCTTTTTTCACCAGGCTAGCGGGGCTATCGGCTTGTTCTGGATAGACAGCGACACCCAAGCTGATGGTTACCTGAAGGTTTTGGGAGGTGTGGCGCTGCTGTTCTACGGCTTTGCGGATTTTTTCCGCCACTGCGCAGGCCTGTTCTGTGTTGGTTTTGGGGAGGACGAAGACCAATTCTTCACCCCCGTAGCGGGCGCAGATATCATCGATGCGCAGAATGGATTTGATGCATTGGGCTACGTCCCGGAGCACTTCATCCCCGATTTGATGGCCGTAGGTATCGTTGAATTTTTTAAAGTGATCGATATCGGTGAGGATTAGGGCGAGTTCGGTTCGGGTGTGTTTGGCTTTTTTGAGTTCGTCAGCTAGGAGCATTTCAAAATAGCCCCGGTTATAGAGTTGGGTGAGGTTATCTGTGGTGGCCATTTGATGGAGGCGGGCATTGGTGATGGCGATGGAGGCGTAGCTGGCGATGGCTTCCATGAGCTGTCGGGTTTTGGGGGTAAAGTCCTCCGCTTTTTGGCGAGAGCGCAGGTAGAGGAGGCCTAGAAAGCGGGCCGTTGGGCCAATGATGGTGGTGCGGCGATCGGGGCTTTTTTTGCGCCTCCGGGCGGCTTTCCAGGCGAGGGATTTGAGGGCGATCAAAATGTGGCATCTGTGCTGGAGAGGGGCGGTGTCCAGAGGGGATTTGGGGAGAGGGGAGGGGGGGGGTAAGATCAGAACCTCTTCTTTGGACTGGTAAGCCTGTTGGATGGAGCTTTGGATAAAGCTTTTTTCAGAGTCGGAGAGCTCGTCAAATTTCATGTTGAGCTGAGCTTGGATCTTTTGGTCTAAGACCACGAAGCCCGAATCCGTTTCCAGAAGTTCAAAGCAGCTCTCGAGCACAGCCAAGAGCAGCTTGTCCATCTCCAGCAAGGAAGCGATATCGATGCTAAACTCTTGGAGTTTTAGCAGCTGATCCCGCTCCATAGCTTGGAGCTTTAATTTCTCCAGATGATCCTGTTGAATGGCTTTAAACTGGGGGGTATTCGCAATTCCGACCAGTTGGTTTTTGGCAGGGGATCCGAACTTAAAGATCAGGCGCACATCGCCCAACTGAATGGAGTCCCCGTTTTGCAAGTAAGTCCCCTTGACCAATGCTCCGTTTACCAGGGTTCCATTGCGGGAGTTTAGATCGGTGATCAGGTAGCCGTCTTCAACCTTTTGAATTTGACAGTGAAAGCGGGAAACCTCTTTGGAGCTAAGGCGCAATATGTTGGAAGGATCGCGACCAATGGTGATCGTCGTTTGGGAGAATTCTTCTGTGCGAATATGGTTGCCTTCGTTGATCACAAGAATCATGGGGAGCAATCCTTATCCAGACGAAGAAGAAGAGGGGAGGAAGCTCCGTTTTTCCTCGGGCAGGGAATTCCAGTCTGCTAGAAATTTATCGACTCCTATCTTGGTGAGGGGATGGTGGAGGAGTTTTTCGAACACTCCGAAGGGAACGGTGGCCACATCGGCGCCTAAGAGTGCGGCTTCCTTGAAGTGGAGGGGATGGCGAATGCTTGCCACCAGCACTTGGGTGGGAAAGTCATAGTTTTGGAAGATGCTCACCACCTCTTCGATAAGCTCCATTCCTTGGGAGTTGATATCATCCAGCCGTCCTACAAACGGGCTTACATACGTGGCGCCGGCCTTGGCGGCCAAGAGGGCCTGAGAAGCGCTAAAACAAAGAGTAAGGTTGGTATCTATCCCCTCGTCTGAGAGAACTTTTGCCGCCTTTAGACCCTCTGCTGTGGTGGGCAGTTTGACCACCACACAGCGGTGAATGGCGGCCAATTGCTTGGCTTCTTCGATCATTTTTTCCGCCTCCACGGCCACCACTTCGGCGCTCACGGGTCCTTGGACCAGCTCGCAAATCTCGTAGATGGTCTGGCGAAAGTCTCTGCCTTCTTTGGCAATCAGGCTAGGATTGGTGGTCACTCCATCCAACACGCCCATGCTATGGGCTTGTCGAATTTCCTCCATATTGGCGGTATCTAAGAAAATTTGCATAAATGTATCCTTTTTGGTTGAAGTTTCCAAAGCCCTGTCTAAACTTAGAGAGCCAAAAGGCTGATTTTGCAAGGATTTAGCTCTTAATTTTTACTTATTTTTAAAAGTCAATTCTGCCATCACGGATATCCGTTATTTTAAATCCTTCTTAAAAAAAATGCAAGGGTACTTGGCAAGGTTTTCCAAGACTTTTTACGATAAAGCGCTCCAAAGGCTCTTCTGTTCCAAGAGCTTGAGTTTTGAAAAAAGGTGGGAAAGTATTCACCAGCTTTGACAGAGGCGGATGGCTTTTTTCCACTCCCGATAAAACCGCTGCCGCTGGTTAGGGGAGAGTTGCGGGGAGAAGGATTTCTGCGGTGGATTGGGGGGGAAATCGGAGAATTGGCGATAGATGCCGCAGCCTAGACCGGCGATATAGGCGGCGCCCAGGGAGCTTGCCCAGATATTTTTAGGCCGCACTACGGTGGTGTTGCAGAGGTTGGCGAGCCATTGGAGAAGAAAGTCGTTGGCGCTAGCTCCACCATCCACCATGAGGGGGGTATGTTGGAAGCCGCGGGGTAGGAGCACGCGGCAGACATCGTAGATTTGGTAGGCGATGGCTTCCAGCATTGCGCGCACAATGTGGGCGGGGCGCACGTTGGGGTGGAGGCCCACCACCAACGCTTTGGCTCGGCTGTTCCAGTAGGGTGCGAGGAGTCCCTCTAGGGCGGGGACAAAGTACACTCCCTCGTTGTTTGTTAGGGAGGAGGCGATTTTGGCGGATTGTTGGGTGTTGGGCAGGAGGCGGAGGGAGCGTTCCAGCCAGTGGACGCTATTTCCGCCGGATTGGATGGTACCTTCGAGGAGGTATTGTTTTTGGCCGTGGACGCTCCAGGCGACCATAGGGGCGAGGGGGGAGGCGGAGTAGGGGAGTTCAGGGCCGGTGCATAGATCGAGGAAGGTTCCCGTGCCTAGCGTGCATTTTAGGCGGCCTTTTTGGGTGCAATTTAGGCCCACTAGGGAGGCCTGTTGATCGCCGATCACGCCGCAGATGGGGAGGGCGGCGCCCAAAAATTTGGGGGAGACTTCGCCGAAATGCCCGGCACAGTCTTGGATGGGAGGGAGGATTTCGGGGGGGAGTTGGAGGTCGTGGAGTAGGAATTTGGACCAGTTCCCTTCGTAGATATTGAAGATACCGGTGGCGCTAGCGTTGGTGTAATCGGTGGCGTGCGTTCGGCCTTCGGTAAATTTCCAGATGAGCCAGGTATCGATGGTACCAAAGCGGATTCTGTGGAGGGGGAGTTTTTGGCGTTGCAGGATCCATTTGGCGTGGAGGGAGCTAAATGCGGGCCGGTAGGAGAACCAAGAGGCGGTGATTAGCATTTTTATCCAGGGGGAGTTGGCGAGGGAGGGGAGGAGGGTGCAGAGGCATTCTATGCTTTTTCCTAGGGTTTGGATGGCTTGGATTTTGAGGCGGTGGTTGAGTTGTTGGCAGAGTTTTTGGGTGCGGGTATCGCGCCAGGTGATGGCGGGGTGGAGGGGTAGAGAGGTTTGGCTGTCCCATAGCAAGCTGGTGGTGCGTTGGTTGGTGATGGCTAGGCAGGCTAGTTGGTTGGGGAGGATCTTGGCGTTTTTGAGGCACCGGCGCAGGGTTTGGAGGGATTTTTGCCAGATTTCTTCGGGATCTTGTTCCACCCATCCTGGTTGGGGGTGGTAGGTATGGAGGGCAAGGGCGGCGTGGGAGAGGAGTTTGCCGCAAGTGCTGTACACAAAGGCTTTGATCTGGGTGCTTCCGGCATCCAGCACAGCGATGTAGGGTTTCATGGGAGGTGAAGTAAAATTATGGTTTGGAGGGGGTGTGGGGATTTTGGTAGATGCGTGGGTTGCCGCCTAGGAAATAGGGTTTACTTTCCTCGGGGTTCCAGGAGGTGCGGAACCAGTGTTTCATAATGCGTAGAGCGCCTTTTAGGCGGCGGTAGAGTTTTTTCTCTCTTGGCTGGCGCGGTTGGTATTTTTGCAGCCAGCGGGAGGATAGGCGCAGGGTTTGGCGGAGGAAGGGGTGGAGTTGGTTGTAGAATTGGTGGAGGATTTTGTTCCATTTGTAGCCGTTTTGGGAGGCTTTGCGAAAGTCTTCGCCGAGCATCCAGCCGAGGTAGAAGCGGGGAAAATCCAGCGGCCGGTTCACTCCGGGCGCGCCGCGGACGGCGAAAGCTCCGGCTTGTTTCCACGCTTTTAAGTGGGTTTGGCTATAGCAGGCGGTGGTGTAGACCATGCGGATTTTTTCCCCGCCTCGGTGTTGAAGTCCTTGGACAATTTGGGCGTTGGAGAGCGTTTTTTTCCCGGCTAGGATGAGGTAGCCTTTTTTGCCGTGGGCGAAGATGAGCACGTCCACCACCTTATGGGATTTGGCCGCTTTTCGGATGGTTTGCAAAAAGGCCTCGGGGGTGGCATCTGGGCCTAGGAGCCAGTATTTTGTTCGGTAGTAGGGGCGCACCCAGGGCTCAAGGAGACGTTTGCCGTATTTCTCCAGCATCTTTCCGGCGGAGCGGTTGTATGGCTCGCACATCACCACCACCACAGCGGCGTCCTTGGAGGGGAGAAAGTGTTTGGAGGAATTTTCTCCGCCGAGAGGGGGGGAGGTACTCCAGAGGGGGAGGCCGAGAAAACAAAGCGTGAAGATGGAATAGGAAATCACCTTTTTAGCTCCATTTTTGAATAGGGAAAAAAATAATTTTATTTTAAAATTAGGATTTTAGGACGAGAACAATCAGGACCACTAAAATAATCCCCATCGCTACAGCTAGGGCGATCATCCAGTTGTAGGAGGGTTGAGAGGCAAAGCGTTTGGAGGAGGCGGGGGCGCGGGTGGAGAGAGTCTTTTTACGGGGTAGGTTTTTGGAGGTAGTTTTGCGTGGACGCTGGGAGCCCGAGAAGGTTTTGCTCAGGGGACGTTTGGGTTTGGGGATTTTGATTCCATCCTGGATGAGGACAGAGGAGACCGAGCTAAATCTAGGGGTGTCCTTAGAGCTGTCTTGTTTGAGATCTTCGATCACTTCTGTAGGGGTTTGGTAGCGGTATTCCCGCTCTTTGGCCATCATTTTTAGGATCACTTCCGCCACGTTGTCCGAGATGGTGGGGTTCACGTGCCGGGGATCGGGGGGCTCTTCGGAGATATGTTTGGTCATAATCACTGCGGAGGTGTCCCCATCGTAGGGGACTTTGCCGGTAATCATATGGTAGAAGGTGGCGCCTAGGGAGTAGATATCTGAGCGGATATCGATTTTTTTCTCTCCCATGGCCTGTTCGGGGGAGATGTAGTAGGGGGTTCCGAGGGCGATACCGGTTTGGGTGAGGGAGCCTTCTTGGTTGATTTCTTTGGCGATTCCTAGGTCACAGAGCTTGGCTGTGCCATCTTTGGCGATCATGATGTTATCGGGTTTGATGTCTCTGTGGACAATTCCGTGTTCTTGGGCGTGTTCGAGGGCTTGGCAGATTTGGATGACGATATTGGTGGCTTCCTCCTCAGTGAGAACACCGAGTTTTTCCAGGCGTTCTTTGACGGTTCCCCCTTCGATAAATTCCATAGCGAAGTAGTAGAAGCCGTTGGATTTGTCTACATGGTATCCTTGGATGATGTTGGGGTGGTGGAGGGTGATGGCGGCGCGGGCTTCGCGAAAGAAGCGTTTGATAAACTCTTCATCATTGGCAAATTCAGGCAGCAGGACTTTTAGGGCGACGATTCGTTGGAGCTTCAGGTGTCTGGCTTTGTAGATAACTCCCATAGCGCCTTGGCCTAGTTTTTCGAGAATTTCATAGCCTTCGATGGGAGATTTGGAGGCTGGTTTGGTGGGGCCTGGCTCGGTGATTATAGAGCCTACCTCTGGTAATACTGGTATTG
>RFKQ01000039.1 GCA_003694635.1 Planctomycetota bacterium | reverse complement strand
GTTTGGAACCTTTTTTTGAAAAAGGTTCCGAAAAGAAGAGTTTTTAGAAAGTCTGAAAACCTTTTTTCTAAAAAGGGTTTCAGAAAAAATGTAAAAGGGGTTTTTAGGGGAAAGATTTTTCCCCTAAAGTATGAAAAGTTTTTGGGAGGGGGTGGTAGGGGGAACACTTTTTTCAAAAAGGGTTCCCCTTATGGCTCGAAAGTTTTTGGAGGTTTGGAACCTTTTTTTGAAAAAGGTTCCGAAAAGAAGAGTTTTTAGAAAGTCTGAAAACCTTTTTTCTAAAAAGGGTTTCAGGAAGAAAAGTTTTGGAAGGAGTGGATGATGAAGGTTATTGTTATGTTTTTTTTATGGGCGCCGATTTCTGTGGTTTCGTTTGGGGGTTTTTGGGTGAAGCAGAAGAAGTTATGTGTTTTATGTCTTCGGGAGTATTTGAGGGGGAATCATTGCAGTGTGGACTCTTGGCCGTTGTTTGAGGTTTCCAGGAAGGAATATCGTTGGATTCGGTTGCAGCAGAAGAGATTGCTACGTTCATCAAAGCAAAGTGTGTTTTGGAAGGTGGTTCAGCTTCACGAGCAGCGTCTTCGTCGGGCGTCTTCGATGGTTATTCGTTTTAGCCTTTATGCGGCGAAGTACCGCATGGCTAGGAGGTTATGGAGCGCTGATCCGGCTCTTGCTGGTACGTTTCTCACCTCTATTCTTCTCAGAGAGAAGAAGCACTCCCATTCTATTTCTAAATCTTTTTGTCGCCGAATAGCTCGCACTTTGGTTCGTCTTTGGCTGGAGCAAGCTAGGTACCAGAAGGATCCTAACCAGGCGGCGGAGTATTGGGCCAAGATTGTTTTTCCGCTTTCTTTTTCTGCGAAGTGGATTCAGGGGGAGGGGGAATATCGGGAAGCGGCTTTTCAGTTGGCGCGCTATTATATTCTCAGAGGCGAGATTCTTTTGGATAAGGGAATACGGACGGGGGATTTTCTTAGTTGCTATCGGGCAAAGGTTCAGTGGGAGTATGCGGAGTTGATCGCTAGGAAGCTTTCTTCTTTGCCTCGTTTTCAGCGGTTATTGGATTTTCTGGAGGCAGGTTCATGGTATTTTACCATTGAGGCCCTTCACCACTACCGGCGCTATCGGGATCTTTTGCCGCTTATTCGGCGCACGCGGCAGAAGCTTTTGCGGAGTTCACCTTCGTTTCTGAACGTGGAGAGATCGGCTTTTTATCGGCGCATTCTTTCTATTGAGCGTGAGATTTCGCCGTAGGCTTTAATTTTAGAGAAGGGATGAAAAATGTCCATCTATTTTGGCCATACCTCCGAGAGGGAGGTGCGCCTTCCTCTAGAGATTTTTGCTCGTCATTTGGTTTGTTTGGGTGCCTCTGGCAGTGGCAAAACCGTGGCTTGCAAGGTGATCTGTGAGGAGTTTATTCGGAACGATATTCCCGTTATCGCGGTGGATCCCCAGGGGGATATTGCTAGTTTAGCGTTGAGTGGTTCTGTGGAGGAGGCTGAGAGGAGAGGGATTGCGCCGGAGCTTTGGGAGGAGTTTCATCGAAAGAGGGAGGTTTATCTTTGGACGCCGGCGAGTTCGGCGGGGATTCCGCTTGGTTTAAATCCGCTAGGTGAGCTGAGGAATTCTTCCGCTTACGAGGAGTTTTTGCGCCATATTTCTCTTACGGCGGAGAGCATTGCCACGCTTCTTGGCTTTGATCCATCCACGGAGGAGGGGGCGTTGTACAGTGCGTTATTGAATATTGCGTTGACCTTTGGGGTGCGGGAGAATATTTCTTTTTCTCAGATTTCGGATTTGGCCAACTTTTTTAGTTCTCCGTCCAAATCTTTTTTAAAGGAAGCGGAGCCCATAGCTTCTTTCAAAAATATTACGCAGTTGGGCAAAAAGCTTCATCTTCTTACCATTGGCGCCAAGCAGTTGATATTTCAGCTTGGTCGCCCTCTTAGTATAGAGGCACTTTTGGGCAAGGAGGAGAATCGCCCTTCTTCCAAAACCCGCTTATCGGTGATTTATCTAAATACTCTTTACACGCAGGAGGAGAAGGATTTCTTCCTTGCCCGGTTGGCTGGGGAGCTTTATTTTTGGATGCTTCACCACCCTAGCGATTCCATTCAGGTGCTTTTTTATATCGATGAGGTGGCTCCATTTCTGCCACCGGTTCGCAAGCCCTCTTGCAAAGATGCTTTGAAAATGTTGCTAAAGCAGGGGAGAAAGTATGGGGTGAGTTGTCTTTTGGCCTCCCAGAATCCTGCAGATATCGACTACACGGCGCTTTCTCAGTGTTCGAGTTGGTGTTTAGGGAGGATGGTTAGTCACCAGGACATTAAAAAGGTGCAGCTTATTTTAAAGTCTCTTAGTTCGGATCTTTGCGCGGGATTGGTGGAAAAAATGCCCGCTCTTGCGCCTGGTCAGTTTTTATTTTTCTGCCCGGATCATTTTCAAACGGTGGAGAAAGTTCAGGTGCGTTGGTTGTTCACCCCTCACACCACGTTGGACAAGGAGCAGATTCAGAAGTTGGTGCCGGAGGAAATTCGCCGCTCTTATCTTCAAGTTTCCCCGCCGTCGTTGGTTAGTTTGGCTAAACCGCCGGAGAGTGGGGAGGCGGAGGTGGGGGAGGAGAGCGATGATTCCCTTTTGGTGATTGTGGAGGAGGAGCCTGTTTCTCAAAAGATTTTGGAGTTTCTGGAGCTATCGCCGCGCTGTTATACGCTTGCGGAGCTTGCCGAAAGCGTGGGATGTTCTCTCTCTACAGCGCGCAAGCATATACAGAATCTTGAAGAGGTTTGTAAACGACGTTCGGGGCGCACGTACTATTACTGGCATCAGAACTATAATCTTCTGCCGGAGTATGGGTTGTTGGAGCCGGTGGAGGTGGCGAAGTTGCGGTTGCGGGAGATGGATTTACTGCCGTTGGCGGAGCGCTATTTGGAGCGGAAACTGGTTTTTTTTGAGACGGAGAAGGTGGAGGGGATGGAGTTGGAGCATTTTCCCTTGTGGAAGGTGCATTTTAGCGAGGAGGTGCGTCGTTCTTTCTTATTTTTTAAGGCAAAGTCGGCGAGGCAGGAGAATATTTATTTAGATCCTTACCGGGCGTTTTTGGCTGTGTATTCTCCGCGCCAGGGGATAGAGTTTCTCTCGATTCCGTCCAAGAATCCTTCAGCGATTTTGGATTTGGATGATCTTTGCACATTTGAGCATCGGATGCCGGGGGAGCTTTATGTGAACTGGAGTCATTGGAAGCAGCTTCTTTCGAAAGCGGAGATTCAGCGGCGGGTTTTGGAGAAGTTTCACATTGAGATTCACTCCATTCAGATGGTTTTTTTACCCGTTTGGAAGGTGAGGATTGTCCAGAAAAATGGAGGGGAGGGGCGGGTGCTGTATTTGGACGCCAGTGTGGGGTTGCCCATTGGGAACTTTTGTCCGGGGCCCCCTCAGAAGCGGCGCCAGCGAAGAAAGGATTTTTCATAGAGCTGGAAATTGCTCTAGAGCGAAAAAAATCGTCAGAATGATTTGGAGGATCGGTGCCAATGGAATTCCAGGCCAGCCGTTCTTTTGCAGAATCCATGGACAGAAGAGACCCTTTGAGGGAGTATCGGGACTATTTTTCCATACCCACGCAAGGGGGGAGAGAGGTGGTTTATCTTTGCGGCAATTCTTTGGGGTTATGTCCGGTGAAAGCGATGGACTACGTGCAGCAAGAGCTGGAGCGTTGGCAAAGGTTAGGGGTTTGGGGGTATTTTCACTCCCCTCGTCCTTGGGTAGGATATGAAGAGCCTTTGCTTGGAATGCTAGCGGAGATTGTGGGAGCAGAGGTGGAGGAAGTGGCGATGATGCATACGCTTTCGACCAACTTGCACCTTTTGCTTTTGAGTTTTTATCGCCCCACCGCTCGCCGGTTTAAAATCCTCATAGAGCACAATCCCTTTCCTACCGACAGGTATGCGTTGGTATCCCAGCTCCGCCTTCACAAAATAGACGCTGCTGAGGCGTTGGTGGAGCTTACTCCCCGCAAGGGGGAGTTTGTTTTGCGCAGCGAAGACATTTTGGAAGCGATAGAGGAGCTAGGGCCGTCACTTGCGTTGGTGTTTATGCAAGGGGTACACTACCACACCGGGCAGTGCTTTGAGATGGAAAAGATCGCCACAGCGGCCCATCAAGCTGGGTCAATGGTAGGTTTTGACCTGGCGCACGCGGTGGGAAATGTGCCTTTGCGGCTGCACAAATGGGAAGTGGACTTTGCGGTGTGGTGTTCGTACAAATACCTCAACGGCGGCCCGGCGGCGGTAGGGGGGCATTTGTCCACCAAAAACACGGCCTAGAAGAGCCCCCTCTTCGTCTGGAGGGCTGGTGGGGGTGCCAAAAGGAGGCGCGCTTCCAAATGAGTCGGGAATTCGACCCGGTGCCAGGGGCTCGGGGATGGCAGTTGAGCAACTCATGCGTGTTTTCCTTAGCGGCGCAAAGAGCCTCGCTGGAAATATTCACCCAAGCGGGAATGGAGGCGATTTGCCAAAAACAACGGTCCCTTACGGGGTATTTAGAATTTTTACTAAAAGCGAAAATCGGCGAGGAAAAGTTGACCCTACTCACCCCCGCTTGTCCGGAGCATCGCGGAAATCAAATCTCCCTCAGCCTGCCAGGGGCAGACCATTTGGTGGAGCAGCTAAAAGCGCACAATATTGTGGTGGACCACCGTCCTCCCGATGTGATTCGCCTAGCGCCCTGCCCACTCTACAACCGCTACCAAGACATCTGGCAAGCCTGCCAGGCTCTGGAGAAAATCCTGCGCTAAAGGCTTGCTTTTTTTTTAAAAAAACTCTACAATGTTAAAAGATTTAAAAGAGATGAGAGAAAGAGGAAAAAGGAAAAATCCAAATCCAATCCCGGTGAAACGAGGTATGCCAAGATGGAGAAAACCAGGATTCTGTGCTTGGACGATAGCGAAATAGCCTTGGAAATGCTGGAAGCCACGCTTTCCGAAGAAGGCTTTGAAGTCTTTACCACCTCCAACTGGCCAGAGGTCAACAGCTATATCTTTCGCGAGAAAATCAAAGTCTTTCTTTGCGATATCAATATGCCCGGCCTAACGGGAGTGGACCTGTGCAAAATCCTAAAAGAAAGCGTGCCCGATATTAAAATCATCCTTTTCTCCTCTCTGGAAAAAGGGGAGCTAAGGAAACTATCCTCCTCCTGTGGTGCCGACGGATGGATTAGCAAAAAAGATCCCCCCGAACTCTGGGGAAAAAAACTCCTCCACTGCCTCTCTCTACAATGCTAACTTCTTTTTCGATTTAGGGGAAACCCCTTATTAATATTCACTTCTGAAACCCTTTTTAGAAAAAAGGTTTTCAGACTTCCCAAAAACTTTTCTTCTTGGAACCTTTTTCAAAAAAAGGTTCCGTACCTCCAAAAACTTTCACAATTTAGGGGAAAACCCTTTCCCCTAAAAACCCCTTTCCTAAATATTTTTTTACTTGAAACCCTTTTTGGAAAAAAGTGTTTCAGACTTCCCAAAAACTTCACATCTCAAAACACCCTCAAAAAAGCTCCAAAAATCCCCTGAGCCAAGGGGGAAAAAGCCGAAAATACAAATGGGGATCAAAAAAATTCTTTTGAGCGCCATTGCTATAGTTAGAGGCAGAGGGATCTGCACA
This sequence comes from Planctomycetota bacterium, assembly GCA_003694635.1. Classification (GTDB taxonomy): domain Bacteria; phylum Planctomycetota; class J132; order J132; family J132; genus J132. The sequence continues at coordinate 620 of RFKQ01000039.1, read as the reverse complement.
CTTGAAAGAGTTGTCTGATGATTCCCCCTGTTAGCTTTCTAAAATTTTGGTGTTGCAAAGAAATTAAGAGCTAAGGGAAGAAAAATGGAGAACACAGCCTCCTAAAATCTCGTGGATCCCTTCGCCGTCTCTAAACACCGACACTTTTCATGAAGGTGTCCCAAAACGAGACAGGGTTACTTAAGAGTGTCCCAAAACGAGACAGGGTTACTTAAGAGTGTCCCAAAACGAGACAGGGTTACTTAAAATTTATTTACATACTTTATTGATGGGGGTTCCGCACGCATTCCTCTCAAAAATCAGCCAAAATTTTTCCCAAGCTCCCCAACAAGAATCAATCCTTTCCCTATTTTCCCACTTCCAAAAAAAAATAATAAAAAATATTTCTCGATTTTTTAGAAATATTTCTCAAAATTCTAAATTGGAGTAATATCTTATCAACCAATAGATTACAAAATATAAACAAGCTGATGGGAATAAAATACTTCCGCTTTTTTAAAAAAAAGGTACGTTTTTTGCTGGTATCCTTTTCTAAAACATAAACGGGTTTTCTCCTCTCCCCTCTCCCTCGGGAGGCGGGTCGGAATAGGGAGAGACCAGGAAGGAGAAAACCCCCTTTT
>RFKQ01000038.1 GCA_003694635.1 Planctomycetota bacterium | reverse complement strand
CGCTGGGGTAAACTATATCAGAAGAATGAGGCGCTGCGGCGCAGCGTGGATCTATATGGAGTTGGCAAGGTGTTTCTGACCTGTCTGAGCGGCAGCCCTTACACCCAAATTGTCCATTTGCAAATTCGCGGAAAAGATGCATTGGAACAGGAATTTTGGACTTTGTTAGAAGATTGGTTGTTTCAAATGGTGGCACCGGAGTGGCAGAAAAGGCCCTCCACTGCAAAAGAAGCTTTAAAAAAGCTTTTACAAATAGATTTTTTAAACTGCTACCAGAAAGCCAAAACACAGCTGGAAAAATCTGTGAAAGGCTAGGAGACGTAAGAGATATTTTCCTTTTTTCCTATGAGAGCATGAGGCTTCTTTGATTTCTGCTAAAGTAGAGGGTAGATTGCCTTTTTGTTCGTATCTAAGCCGGTTGTCCAGCTGCATTCCGCAGGGTTTCTGCAGGGCCGAAAATCAAAGATTTTTACGAGATTTCTTTCATTTCTGTCAAAACAGGAATAGAAAAAAAATTTTTTTTTGTGCAACAGAGATGGGGTTTTTCTCTATTAATAGGAAAGAGACTTTTTGGAGAAAGGAGATAGAAGAATGGATGAAAAGAATGCTGATTCTGTCATTTATTGTTCTGCTGCTTGGGATTGTGGTCGACCCTGCGTGGCCGCATATTCCCGAGCCGAAGTTTCCCACGGGAATTCACCAGGGGAATTTGGGTTAAGTTTTCGGTTTCTATGTTTTTTTGGTTGAAATAAGGAGGAAGAAGCAATGAAGAAAAAGAAGTATTTAGGGCTACTCAGCCGCTGGCATCTCCCTGTCTGCCCCAAATCTCCAGGCTGCGCCTAAGAAAGCGGAGAAGCCGCTTCTTAAGTCTGCCCCAAAGTCTCAACTGCTTCAGGGAAAAGAGCTGGAAGGGGCTATGATGAAAAATACTGGTTTTACAGCTAGTGATTGTTTTTGGGATTCCCATTCTCAAAGCTATAAACGGGTTCTTTTTGGAACCAGAAAGGCAAAAGCCATCCTGGTAGATGAGGGGCTATGGCAGCAAGTAAAAAAGGCTTCTTCACGGGAGTTGGAATCTTTGGATGAAGTTCAGACAACCTTGGAAGAAGCGGGAATTTTGGTCCGCCTGTCTCCTGAAGAGGAATTTCAAGAAGTGATGCAGGAGAATCATGAAGCTGCTCAGGCTTCAAAGAAACTCTACTTTGTGGTGCAGCCGACTGCGATGTGCCAGCTAGGATGCACCTACTGCGGCCAGCTGCATAGAAGGCGGATGCTTTCCCCCAAGGACAGGGAGCTTTTTTTTGAACGTGTTCGGGAAAAGCTCTCACAAAAGAAGTATGATACTTTAGAAATCGGCTGGTTTGGTGCCGAGCCTCTTATGGGGATTGCCGTTATGCGGGATTTATCGCCTAAGCTTAAGGAGCTGGCGCAGGACTTTGAATGTACCTACATTTCCCGTGTTGTCACCAACGGAATCAGCCTGACTCCGAAAATGGCAGAAGACCTGATTCAAAAGCATAACGTTTACTGGATTGAGGTTACCATCGACGGCACGGAAGAATTTCATAACCAGAGAAGGCCGACAAAAAGCGGCAAAGGGACCTTTCAAACCATTTTTCAAAACCTAATTGTTGTGGCCAAATTGGATTTGGATTTCCATCTTTCTATCCGATGCAATGTGGATCGAGAGAACCATTTGTCTTTTTTGTCTCTTGTGGAAAAGCTGGCTGAACACCATCTTCAGGATCGAATTTCTGTTTATGCCGCCCCTGTGCATCCATGGGGCAATGAGGCGGGTAAGGATTTCACCAAAGAGGAGTTTGGCCAATGGGAGCTGGAATATTTTGCCCATATGCTGGAAATGAGTTTCTCTGTTTCTCTTCTCCCCAAAAGGTCTAAAATTACCTGTATGGCTGTGCGATCCGAGGAGGAGCTGGTAGATGCCTATGGGGATCTGTATAACTGCACAGAAGTCAGCTATGTTCCAAGGTACGAAAGAGAAGATGGAAAAAATATTTTTGCTATTGGGAATATAAGAAAAGGAGTGGAGAAGGCAAAGCGAGAAAGGCTGAGCAACTTTTACCATGAGATAGAAGAAGGCCTCCATCCCTGCCAAAGCTGTCTCTTCTTGCCGGTCTGCGGCGGTGCATGTCCGAAACTCTGGAAGGAAGGAAAAAGGACAAAATCAGACCTATCATCTGGCTTTGATTTATGTGCAGGAGCTGCAGGAGAATTGGGAGAAAGCTCTCCAAAGCCTTGAAAAAATTCAGCCGCCAGAAGGTAAAGAAGAAGGTGTTGCACCTTATCAAAAAGAGTGGGCCTGGCCGCTAATGGACAGAGCTAAAATCGAGCTTGCCTTGGGAAAATATGGCAAGGCCTTCCAAGATGTCAAGACAGTCTACCTTTCTGCAAAAAGGGCAAGACAAAAAAGGCAGTGGGATTCGCGCAAAGTGCCAGAAGTGGTTTCTTTGGAAACCATAATGCTGGAAAGCTCTTATGTTATGGCTCTAGCAAAGGGCTTAAAGAGACTGAAAAACCGCTTTGAAATAAGCAATAGCTCGCTAGAAGGCGATTGGTGGAAACAGGAGGTTTTGCCTTATTTGAAACAATATTTATTGGGCCATCCCCTCATGAAAAATATTCGAAGACAGAAGCAATATAGAGAAAACCCCGATCAAGCCTTTCTGCGGAAAAAACTTCATCAAATGTTTTACCGACAAATAGAAAAGGAACGTTTGGAAACCTTAAGGTAATGAGAAAAATCCATAAGAAGAGGGAAAAATAGCCCGTGTGCTCCGTCTTCAATTCTAAAAATTTGCCCAAGGAGGCCTAGAAATGAGTCCGCACTATATCCCTGTTCCAGGAGCAGACCTTTCCTATCATCCCCCTGCACCCCAGACAGGTGGCGATTGGATGTTCTGGCTCATACCGCTTCTTTTTTGGGGCAGTATATTTCTGGCGTGCTTTTTGCTCTGGCTTGCGGAGGTTCTATTTACTTCAAAATCTGCCGCGCAGAAAAAAATAGACCATTCGCTTAAAAAAAGTTAAAACATATCGTCTAAAAAGCAACTGGTATTCTCGTTCGTGAATTAAAACAGGAGACAAAGACGATGCAATCCAAAATTCTTGTCTGAACCTTTCTCTTTATCCTTTTAGGTACGGCGGGGGTACTCTGTGCCCATCCCGAACTGGATAGACCCACTCCATTCCGAATGGAGTATGGGCGGGATGAAATGAGTTTTGAGCGAGGTGGATGCCGCTACCACGTAGAAAGAGAAACTCTTCGTTATGGGGGGAGAACGGTGTTTGAGAGGAGAAGCGTAACCAGGGAGTGCCCTGCTCCCAAACCCTCTCGCCCCGCCCCAGCTCGTCCCCACAGGATAGATCCACCCCCGCGGCCGCAGGTGGAGGAATACAACCGCCAAGCAGAAATGCTTCGGCTGAAAAGAGCCCGAATCCAGGCGCTCCAAAAGCGAATAGGCGAACTCCGCAGCCAGCTGGAACGGCTTCAGATGGAACGCAGTCGGGTTTTAGGAGTAGAGCGAGTGAAATGGGACGCCAAAATTGAGCAAAAGGAAAAAGAGCTGAGGATTCTGGAAGCTGAAAGGCAAAGACTCCAAAGGGAAATTGGAGAGCTGGAGAGGGAGCTGCATCGGCAAGTGGAGCTGCACCGCATCGCAAGCCGGGCGGAGTACAACTACATCCACTCTAACTTTGGTGACTTTCTTAGGAAGCTCGCACAAGATCTGGAAAATTATTACCTGCTTCTGAGTTTAGCCCAGAAGGGGTCGCCTTCTGGAAAGGCCGTTCCGGTAGATCCCAAACGAGTTTATAATACCAAGCCTTCCCTAGCCCTTCTCTATGAGGAGTTGCTGGCCCAAAGGCTTGAGGAAAGGGAGCGCCGTTTCCGGCTGCAACTTCGCCATTGGCATCGGCAGCAGAAAAGGGAGATTAGAAAATTGGAGAAAATGCTCCGATCTCGGAAATTTCATCTCCCCTCTCTGCCCTCCCTACCCCTAGGAGAGTCTAAGGTGGATTTGTCTAATTTTCCCCTGGAATGGGATTTTGACTTAGTTTTTGGTCCCTTAGAAGTAGGGCTTAAACAGGAAACGTCGCTTTATCACAACCAAGTTGACCTCAATCTCTATTTGGGCTTGGGATCAAATCGAGTGGGCATGAGAATCGCCTCCTCTTTGGGGTTTTCACCTGGGCCTGAATTTTTTGTACAAACAGAGCTTGGGCAAATCCACCGGTACTCGCAGCAAAAACAAAAAGGGGTGCGATTCTACTTTACCCGTGAGGAGCTCCAGGAGATGAAGCGTTTTGGCTCGCTCCAAAAAGCCTCAGAAGCTCGGAAAAGGGCATTCCAAAAGGCTCTTTCTCTCCACCATCAAATCACCCAAAAGGAAAAGGATCTTGCGGCCAAGGGAGAGAAAGCAAAGATGGTGCGAAAGGAAATTGTTACCTTAAGAAAGAGCAAAAGACAGCAATTGGAGCGCATCCAACGGGTGTATCAACAGAGAGAGAATGATCTCCGAGACCAACTGTATCAGATGGAAGAGGAGCTCAAAGAGCTAAACTAAGCCGCAGGAACTTTTATGACTAAAGTTTTTGGGAAGTTTGAAACCCTTTTTTCAAAAAGGGTTTCAAGAATTCTCATGAGATACTTTTCCTAAAATTAAATAAAAGGAGGAAAGCCGTGAAATGCCAGTGGATAGGGTTTTGGATGGGAATTTTCCTGCTCTCTCCCTTTCTTGCCCAGGGGCAAGAGCAAGAGAGTTTTAAGTACGAAGCTTTTTTGGTGCAAAGCCGGGAATTTCTAGCCAAAAAGTATTTTCTGCGAGCTGCGAACATAGCCAACCACGCCATTCAGCTCAACCCCTATCGCCCAGAAGCTTACTACTATGCCTCCTTGGCTTACTACTATAAGGATGAACTTGTCCTCAGCCGAAAGATGATTTTAGAGGCACTTAAGAGAGCAAAAGATGCCCAAAAGCGGGCTTTTTTTCAAAGAGTTTATCAAAAGATCGAAGAGAAGGGGCAATACTTTCAGCTTCTTCGAGAGGGCAGAAGAGCTTTGGAGAAGGGGTACACCGCTTTTGGGGCAGAGAAGCTCTACGAGGCTTGGAAACTCCGTCCAGCTGATTTTGGCCTTGCCCTCGAAGTGGTCGAGCTCTTTCTCAAGCTGGAGGAGCAGGAGCGAGCCTGGAAAGTGCTCTCCTCCATCTCTCCGGCTGCCTTGGATAAAAAGCAGAAAGGGCGCTATGATGGATTTTACCAAAGGCTCAAATCCACCTTTGAAGCCCTTTACCAACAGGCAATGCAAAGGGGAAAAAAGGCTTTTTTGCAAAAAAAATACAGCCAGGCAGAAGCTCTCTTTCGCCGAGCCCACTTCTGCTCCCCCTCCTCCATCTTACCCCACCTCTGGCTGGCGAGAACTTACGCCCAGAAAAAAGAGTGGGCAAAATCCCTTAGCCAACTGGAGAAAATGGTGCAAAAAGGTTATTGGAAAGAGCGCCATCAGCTCCTTTTCGATCCCTACCTGGCGCCCCTGCGCGCCCAAGACAGCTTTCGAAAATTTGTCCACCACACCTTCGGATGGCTCTATCCCCCGCAAGTGATTCGCCCCCTCAGCCCAAAGCGCCTCTCCCCCCTCCACCTCCCGCCTCCCAAGGGTACCAAAGCTCTTCCTCCTTCTCAAACCAGAGTGGAAAAGATCCGCTATAAGCCTCTTTTACAAAAAAAAGTATTGACCCTTACGGGCCATTCCTCTTGGGTTGGTTCGGTGGCCTTTTCGCCCGACGGCAAGCTCCTCGCCTCCGCAAGCGCAGACAACACCATCAAGTTGTGGGAAGTGGCGAGTCGCCGCTCCATCGCCACCCTCACAGGACATAGGAACTGGGTCCGGTCCGTGGCCTTTTCGCCCGACGGCAAGCTCCTCGCCTCCGCAAGCGATGACGATACCGTCAAGGTGTGGAAGGTGGCTAGCTGGCAATGCATCGCTACTCTTACCGAACATGGGGCCGATGTCTATTCGGTCGCCTTTTCGCCCGACGGCAAGCTCCTCGCCTCCGGAAGTAAGGACAATACCGTCAAGGTGTGGAAGGTGGGGAGCTGGCAGTGCATCGCCACTCTCACCGGGCATGGGGACTATGTCCGGTCCGTGGCCTTTTCGCCCGACGGCAAGCTCCTCGCCTCCGGAAGCAAGGATCAAACCATCAAGGTGTGGTTTCTCTCTTTTTCCGAAGTATTCTTTGTAGGGGGGCGTTTGCCGGCCCTTTCCCTTTTTGGGTTTCCCAAGAGGCATCTTTTTGCCGCCTACGGCTGGGATGGCTTGCTCCACTTTTTCGACACCCAGCGGGGCATTTGGCTTGCCAGTTATCGCCTTCCCTCGCCCCGCTCTCTCCTTTTGTCCCATTCGTGGCTTTACGCCCAGGATAGTCGGGGCAGGTACTACCTTGCACCTTCGCCTCGCTCCCCTCTTCTCGCCCGCTTTCGCCGCGGCCCTCTTACGGCCCCGCCCTTTCCCCAGCTTCAGGTTAAGTTTTTGGACTCCCAGCGCCTGCAGGCTGGCGAACCCGTCCGGCTTCAGATTGAGGTGGACAACAGAAAGGGCAAGGGGGCTTTGGAGCAGTTTCTGCTCTACCTCAGCTCACCGGAACACCCGGAGTACAACCGCCTCCTTCTGGTTGGTCGAGTGGAAGGGGGAAGCTCCCAAAAGGTTCTTCTCTCCCTGCCCACCTCAGCCCAGTGGAAACCCCAAAGAGTATCCCTTCTGTTGCGGAGCACAGAGGCAAACGGCTACTGCGCTCCCGTCGTCAAAAAGGAGTTTTTCATTGAACGGGCCACCTTTCCCAAATTCCTCATCACCTGCCGGATATGGGAGGGGCAGAAGGGAAGGGGGATTGGCAATGGCGATAACATTTTGCAAAAAGGCGAAAGCCCCTTATTGGAGGTTTTTGTCCTCAATGTGGGAAAGTCCTCTGGCCATGGCAAGGTTGTTCTCTCCTCCCTCCCGCCAGGAGTTCGGATCTTTGGCTCTCCCCAGCAGCGCTTTTCCACCATTGGCCGAGGCCAAATCCATGTTTTCACCTACCAGCTCTCCATCCTGCCAGAATATGCAAAAAAAACCCTGCCCTTGACCTTGGCTGTGGAGGACAAAACGGTGGAGCTGAAGGTCCAAAAAACGCTGGAGTTTCCTATGGATACCTCCCTTTCTCCTACGGGCTGCATCCTCTCGCTTTCCGGAAAGACTCGCCGCCAGATCGCTCTTTTGGCGAAGCCGTCCAGTTCCGCCCAGGTTCTTCAGGAAATTCCCGCGGGTGCGCAGCTGAAGATTCAGGGGTGGTGGGGGCCCTTTTTCTACGCATCTCTTTCCCAAGGCAAAGGGGGTTGGATCCCCGCCGAGGCCATCGAGGTGGAGCAGTGGTTTAAGGCAGATTCTCCGTAAGCTTGTATCCCATCTTTCTCTTGTTTCCCTCCCTTCTTCTGTCTCAGTCCACCTTGGATTCTTTGGTGTTTCGGAGAACGGCTCAGGGCTTTCGGTTTGGGGTGCAGGGTAGAGTGGACCGGCGGGAGTTGGAAAAATACGCCAAAACCATAGTTGCTCAAGCCCTAAGGTATCTAAAAAAGGCCGATGAGAAGAAGCCAGAAGGCAGAAGGGGAACCGCTACCCTCAGTTGCTCCAAGGTATGGCGGCCTACCGCCGTGCCGAACAGCTACTCTTTCAAACCATCACCCGGCTGGGCCGCATCGAAGACTGCGACACCTTCCTCTACATCTACCCCCACTCCCCTCTCGCTCCGGTGGTCGCCAAGTATGCGACGGAAAAGGCGATTCAACAGGAACGGAAGGTTGCCGCCACTCTCCAATCCGACCCCGCCAAGGTGGCGCAGCGGATCAGCTTCATCATCAGCCAGGTGTGGTTTCCCACCAAGCAGAAGGTGCAGCGCTCTCCCCAAGAGCCCCTCTACCTCTACCAAGCCCAGCGGTTGGTGGAGGTGCTCCGCACTGTCTACCCCAACTCCCCCCTGGTCGCCCAGTTCCTCACCCAGCAGGCTAGCACTCAGGAGATCAAGGAGGCCATTGGGCAGCTCCAAAAGTCGATGGAACGCAACTTCGAACAGTTGCGGCAGGTGATCCGCCAGGAGTTTGAGAAGACTCGCCAAACCTTTATGCCGCCCAGCCGTTGGTCGCCGGTTGTCATACGGTGTAGGACGGGATGAATCCCGTCCTACAGGTGCTTGAAGTAGTGCGGCATTTATGCCGCTCCCACCCTGCAAACAGTGAATTGCGGAGGTGTGTTGAGACACTTCATATCCTTTTTTTCAAAACAAGGGCAAAATGAAAGATTATTACCGACGTAAACTTCCCCATTGGATTCCCCCGGAAGCTACCTTTTTTGTCACCTTTCGCCTCGTGCATTCTCTACCTACAAAAGTGCTGAAAGAGCTAGAAGCCGTAAGAAAACGCTCTCGTCAACGTATTTACCGACAATACAGAGGACAAAAACAAAAAGACAAATTGTATGAACTTGAGAAGCAATATTTTACCCATTTTGATGCTTGGCTCGATCGCTGTATAGAGGAAAGCCCTCGTTGGTTGATGGAAAATTCGATTGCTTCCATTGTAGCTGAAGAGATTCATCGTTTGGAAAAGAAACGATATGAGTTGATCGCTTATTGTATTATGCCAAACCATGTGCACTTGCTGGTCAATACAGCAGGTTTTCCCTTTGCTCCCAGCCACCAAGGTAAAACTGCGTCCTATCCGCTTACGGATACTTTACGCCTCATTAAGGGACGTACAGCGCGGCGTTGTAACCAGATTTTGGGTCGTCAAGGAAAATTTTGGCAGCCGGAAAGTTATGACCATGTTATCCGGAATGAAAACGAACAGGAAAAGACGCTGGCTTACATTTTGCATAATCCAGTAAAAGCGGGGTTGGTGGACGATTGGGAAAGATGGCCCTTTAGCTACATGACAGAAAAATTATAGGGATGGATGCTTCAATTGATGTGGACGGGATGAATCCCGTTCTACAGGTGAGCGAAGTAGATCGGCATTTATGCCGTCCGGCCGCCCAGCCGGTGGATGCCGGTTTGGCCTGAGGTGTAGGAGGGGATGAATCCCGTCCACCAGGTGCGTGTGCGTGATGTAGTGCGGCATTGATGCCGCCCAGCCGTTGGTCGCTGGTTTGGTCTGAGGTGTAGGAGGGGATGAATCCCGTCCTCCAGGTGCGCGAAGTAGGTATAATAGGACCAAAAAGTTCCTCCAGCAATGGAGCATCTCAAGGGCTATTCGGAGTTATGCCATGGCCAAAGATAAGATCCACCCCCCCACCACAAGGCATATGTGGAGCTCTTCGCCCCCCCTCCCATTCTCCGCAGCTTTTTGTGCGCCCTCGTCCAAGGCATATGGGGCCACCGCCTCGACTTCTCCCAAGCCCAGCGCATCGACAAAACCTACGTGCTTCCCGACTACCGCAAATCAGAAAGCGACATTCTCTACCAAATTCCCTACCAAAACCGAGATGCCTTTGTCTATATTCTGTTGGAGCACCAATCCACCGTGGATTTTCTCATGCCCTTTCGGGTGCTCTTTTATATAGTCCAGATTTGGTGGGACTATGTGAAGCAGGATCTGGACAGGGCAAAACAGCAAGATTTTCGCCTGCCTCCCATTTTCCCGGTGGTGCTCTACACCGGCCCGGGAGGGTGGAGTGGGGAGCGGGAGTTTGTGGAACTGGTGGAGGGAGGGCAGGAGTTTTTGCCGAGGCTGCCCAATTTTCGCTTGGAGGTGTTGGAGGTATCGAGGTTGGGGGAGGCGGAGCTAGGGGAATTTGGCTCGGTGTTGGGGGCGATTTTTTTGTTGGAGCAGGGGTTTCACAGTGTACAGGAGGGGGAGGCGAGGTTTTATAAGGCTCGGGAGCATTTGGGAGAGGTGGGGGAGCTGTTGGGAGCGATCCTAAGGTAGCTTCGGATAAAGTGTTCGGCGGCAGGGATAGAGACGCCGCCGGAGGTAGAAGAGGCGTGGTCGTATAGAGATGGGAAGAAGGTGTGGAGCATGTTTGGCAAAGTTTGAAAGCTTTATTGGAAAAACAAAAACAAGAAGGAATCCGGCAGGGTTTGAGCAAGGGCTGCAGCAGGGAACGGTGAAGAGTAAGCAGGAGGATGTGCTGGAAGCGTTGGATGTGAGGTTTGGCCATGTTCCCGACGAGCTTGTCCAGCGCATTCGCTCCATCGAGGATCTGAGTCAGCTCCAACGTCTGCTTCGCCAAGCTATTTTGGCTTCCTCTCTTGAAGAGTTCCAGCAGAATTTGAAGTAGAGACGGTCTTGATGCGTTTCAGCTGCCGGATGTTGGTTGCAATGTGGTTATTTGGGCGGGATAAATCTTGCCTTGTGCGGAGGAAAAATATGATATTTCATAGGTGAAAAGGGAGGATATTTTGGTATAATATCCTAGCATCGGGATCGGATGCTTGGTGATTTGTTTTGCAGTCGATGGATTTTGTTTATGTGGTGATTGAGAAAAGGCGTTGATATGGGTTTTACTAGCGTTCATTGGAAAGAGGTTTGCGCTCTTCTTTTTGAGGATGTAGGCCAAGAGCAGTATGAGCTATGGATTAAGCCGCTGTATTTTATGGGCGAGGCCAATGGGGTGATTCACCTGGAGGCTCCGACGGTATTTGCGAAGCACTGGATCAACCGCTTTTTTATTCGCACCATTACTTTTTTTGCTCAGGAGGTTTCAGGGGAGAAGTATCGTGTGGCGGTACGCTGTCCTAGGCCTCATCTCAATGTTTTTCGTCCCAATCATATTGTGGAGGAAGGGAGGCTTCGGCCGGATTTTATTTTTGAGAATTTTGTGGAAGATTCTGCGAATGAGTTTGCTTTGTATTCTGCCAAGCTTTTTGCTAGAGAGGAGGCACGCTACAACCTTCTCTATCTCTACGGTCCGTCGCAGGTAGGCAAAACCCATCTACTTCAGGCGATTTGTCATTATTTTTTAGAAAAGGAGCCTTTTCGGCACGTGGTGTACGCCACTTGCGAGGAGTTTTTCAACTCTTACGAGTGTGCTCTTGCAACCAAGACGCAGGCGGAGTTTCTCTATCGTCATCAGAATGCGGGCGTATTTGTTCTCGAGGATCTCCAGTACCTAACGGTTCATCCAGAGCACCAGCCGAAGATGATTCGTCTTTTTGATGCGCTCTACAACAGCAACAAATATATGGCGTTTAGCTGCGATCGTCATCCCAATTGCCCGAGCTTTAGCGTGGATTTAGCCAGTCGTCTTCATGCGGGGATTGTGGCGGAGTTAAAGCCCCCGTCGCTGGAGGCTTCCAAGGAGATTCTTCGTCGCAAGGCGGCGTTTTCCAACATTTCTTTGCCCGAAAGTTTACTCTCGCACATGGTGCATGATCCCGGTAGTGTGCGCCGCAACTACGGCACAGTTCTTACCTTGAGCGTTTCCCGGTCTATGGAGGCGGAGAATGCGCGTATGGCTGAGTTGATTTATTTGTTTCGGGAGCGGTCGCTCAAGGCGATGTTGGCAAGGGATCTTGCCAAAGAAGGGGAGGGGAAGGAAAAGGAGGTGAAGGTGCCGCCTCCGCCCAAAGTTCCTCCAAAGCCGGACTTTCATCCCAAGCGGCTTTATCAACTGTTGAACAAGAAGATGCCCTTTCGCCCCCCCATGATCACCCATTCTTCCTTGGTAGAAAAGGCTATTTTGGCCACTTCCGCTCGGTTTAAAGTGACTTTAAAAGAGCTTTATTCCAAAAAGCGCTCTAAGAAGTTTGTCCGGGCTAGGCAAGCGGCAATGTACGTGATGCGCTATTTGTTCCGCTTGACGTTTAAGCAGATTGGGGAGTACTTTGGCAACAGGCATTCCTCCACGGTTCAGCATGCTGTCAAGAGGATAGAAGAGCAGATCAAAACCGATCCTTCAATAGAAATGGCTATAGACGATTTGATCCAGGATGTCAAGGACGAAATCAAAAAGGTGTACTATGACCACGCCTATGTTCGAGCAGTACGCTCGCTTGAAAGCTAAGCTCAAGGATGAGATTCTCTTCTTTCGCATGGGCGACTTTTATGAAATGTTTTACGAGGATGCGCAGATTGCCTCCAAAGTTCTTGGAATCGCCCTCACCACGCGCAGCAACGGTAAAACCCCAGTCCCCATGGCGGGCGTTCCCCATCATTCTGTCCACGCCTACCTAAAGAAGTTTATCCAGGCTGGATACAAAGTCGCCATTTGCGAGCAGGTGGAGGATCCCAAGCAGGCCAAGGGGGTTGTGAAGCGGGAGATTGTGCGCATTCTCACCCCGGGAACGTTGCTGGAGGAGGAGCTTTTGGAGGAGAAATCTTCCAATTTTCTTTTGGCTATCTTCCTCCACAAAAACACTGCTGGCTTAAGCTGGTTGGATATTTCCACAGGGGATTTTTTTGCTACCGATTTGTCCGCTTCTCAGCTTTTCGATGAGGTGGATAAAATCGCTCCCAAGGAGTGCATTTTGCCCACCAGTTTTCGCAAGGAGGAGCATCGTTCATTGCGTCAGTCTCTAGAGCAGATTCTTGATAAAAATGCCCTTACCTATTTGGAGGATTGGCATTTTGATCCTACTTCTTCGAAGAGGCGGCTGAGGGAGCTTCTTGGAGTAAAGAGTCTAAAGGGCTATGGCATTCAGGGCAAAGAGGTTTTTCTCTCTTGTTGTGGAGCGCTCATCGAGTACATTGAGAGCACTCAGCCACAGGCGAAGGCGCATATTAAATCTATCCAGAAGCTTCAGCCTAGCCACTACATGCAGTTGGATATTGCCACCCAGCGGACTTTGGAATTGGTGCGTACAATGCGGGGGAACTCGAAGAAATTTACCCTTCTGCACACCATCGATCGCACCCAGACTCCGATGGGAAACCGTTTGCTCCAGCACTGGCTACTTCATCCGCTGGTGGATCTTTCCCAGATTCAGCGGCGTCAGGATGCGGTATGCGAGTTATTTCAGAACGGCCACCTATGCGATCAGTTGCAGGCGTCCTTAAAGAGCGTGTATGATGTGGAGCGGCTTTGCTCCAAGATTTCTACCCAAAATGCCACCCCACGGGATCTTGTCAGTCTCCGGCTTTCTCTAGAGCAGCTTCCTCAAATCCATGGCATTCTTGCCCAGACCAAATCTTGCCTTTTGCGAAGTCTTTACCAAGACTTTGATCTTCTCGAAGATGTCCACGGACTTTTAGAAAAAGCCATTCATCCCCGCCCTCCCCTTCATCTTCAGGACGGAGGCGTGATTCAAGCCGGCTACCACCCTCCCTTGGACCGTTTGCGCCAGCTCGCTCAGCAGGGGCAGCAGTGGCTGCAGGAGTACCAGCGGAAAGAGGCCGCTCGAACGAATATTCCCTCCCTCAAAGTTGGCTTTAACAATGTTTTTGGCTACTATATTGAGATCACCCACGCCCATGCCCACAAGGTTCCCGAGGATTATGTTCGCAAGCAGACTTTAAAGAATGCGGAGCGCTACATTACCCCGGAGCTTAAGGAATTTGAAACTCAGGTTCTTACGGCGAGAGAAAAGGCCATTGAGTTGGAAGTTCAGCTCTTCCAGCAGATCCGCTCCGAGGTGGCCCAGCAGCTGCGTCGTTTGCAGAAGACCGCTGTCATTTTAGCCACTTTAGACTGCCTTCAGTCTTTGGCCAAGGTGGCGCAGGAGCATCGCTATCATCCGCCCACTCTTGTATCTGAGCCTGTGTTGGATATTCAGGAGGGGAGGCATCCCGTGCTGGAGCAGGTGGTTGAGGAGCCGTTTGTGCCCAACGATTTGAAGTTGCATCCTCGGCGAAGGCTTCTTATTCTCACGGGGCCGAACATGGCGGGAAAGTCCACTTTTATACGTCAAGTAGCTTTGATTTGTATTTTGGCGCAGATGGGGAGCTTTGTGCCGGCAAAGTCCGCTAGGATTGGGGTGGTGGACAAGCTTTTTACTCGTCTTGGCTCCAACGATGAGCTTTATCGGGGTTTATCCACGTTTATGGTGGAGATGTTGGAGACGGCGCAGATTTTAAACCATGCAACTTCCCAGAGTTTGGTTTTGCTGGATGAAGTAGGGCGGGGCACTTCCACGTACGACGGCATTAGCTTGGCATGGGCCATTAGTGAGTATGTGCACAATCAGTTGGGTTGTCGTTGTCTTTTTGCCACCCATTACCATGAGCTGACCCAATTGGAGAGGCAGTTGCCCTATGCGTTCAACAATCAGGTGGCCATCCAGGAGTGGAAGGACAGGATCCTTTTTCTTCACAAGATTCAGGATGGCTATGCCAACAAGTCCTACGGTATTCATGTGGCGAAATTGGCGGGGATTCCGCCCAAGATTCTCCATCGAGCCAAGCAGATTTTGAAGGCGCTTGAGGACCATGCGCGTCTTCTCTCTCCCCAGCTTTCTCTTTTTGAGGGACTTTTTGCCGAGGATTCTAGCTCGGATGCAGGGGGAGTGGAGGGGGGTGCGAAGGAGCCGGGGGCTTCTCTCTCCCCACTTTCTTCCGTTCAGCATCAGATTCTCGAGGAGCTTCAGCAGCTCCAGCCCGATCATATCACGCCCCTTGAGGCGCTTCAACGCATCCAAAAATGGCATTCTGCCCTGGCCCAGAGGGAAAATTGCCCGGGGTAGGATGAGGGGGGAAGTGTCTTCCCTACGGTGTTTTTTGGGGGGGGTGGCCGTAGGGAAGGTTTTGTGGAAGTGTCTTCCCTACGGCGCTTTGTGGGGGGGGTTATTCTTCGATTTCGTAGGCTTTGTTGTTGAGGACAAATCGCACTCGTTTGCCTACGGAGAGGTATTTTGCGATGCGGGGATTTTTAGAGATGAGCTGGAAGTATTCTTGGCTGAAGAGTTTTATGCGGGTAATTTTTAGGTCTTTTTGGTAGGTGCTATCGACCCATACGCCATCGATGAGGTAGAAGATTTTATCGTAGGCTTTTTTGATGTATTTGGAGCTTTGGGTTTTATGGTTTTCGAGGTCTTCTAGATTGGCGTTTTTCTTGAGTCGGAGTAGTCGGAGGCTTCCTTTGACGGCGTCTTTTCCGGAGTTTCGTTGGATGGCGCCTTGGAATTGTTTTTTGAGTTTTTCCATGGCGGGAGCCATGGGCCTACCTGCAGGGGCGCCGAAGGCTTGGGCGCGTTTGCGTTCGCCTTCTCGCAGAGCTCGTCCGGAGCGGTGGATTCGCCGTTGGGTATCTTCGAGCACGAGGTAGGAGGTGTAGGGGGTGACGATGCCAAATTTTTTGGCTAGGCGGACGATTTCTTGTTTGAGTTCTGGTCGTTCGCCGTTGAGGCGGATTTGTTCTAGCAGATAGGCGATTTTTCGGTTGGCCCAGAGGAGGGGAATATCTTTGGAGGTGAGGGTATTTTGAAATTTTTTCTCGTAGGTAAACGAGACCTCTTTTCCGGCGTATTTTCCTTTTAGCACGATGGCGACGCTACCGGAGCCTTGGTAGCGTCCAAGTATTTTGAGTTGGGAGCCCATGAACAGGTCGGGCAATTGCTTGGGGTAGATTTCGCTTACCCGGATACCGGGCCCTTGGAAGGTTAAGCGGAGATCGGAGAGGGCAGGGTGGGAGATTTTATCGTAGAAATGGGAGAGTTTGACTTCTAGATTTTCTTGTTCTAGGATATAGGTGCGGCTACCTTTGTGTTCTTCGGCTAGTTTATCGAGGAGTTTGGCGTTGAGATCGTGCCCGATGCCCACCACAAAAATCCGGGCTTTGGCTTGATTCCATTTTTTCACTTCGGCGAGGATTTCTTTTGGCTCTGTTTTTCCGATGGTGGGTTCTCCGTCGGTGATAAGGCAGAGAAGGAAGGGGCGTTTTTTTTCGTTGGATTGGTAGCCGAAGGCGTAGGTGAGGGCTTCTTCTAAGTTGGTTCCGCCTCTTGCTTCGAGGTTATGAATGTATTGGAGGGCATTTTTTTTATTTTGGGCGTTAGCGGCCACTAGGGTGGGTTCCATTTTTCGGGCTTCGGTGGAGAAGTCCACCACGGCGAATCGGTCTTTTTCGCCTAGGCTTTGGATGCAGTAGCGTAGGGCACGTTTGGCTTGTTCTATTTTATCGCCGATCATGCTTCCGGAGGTATCGAGGATAAAGACGATATCTTTGGCCATAATCTTTTTTTTCTTTAGGTTGGGATCGGGGGAGAGGAGGAGGAGGAAGTAGCCGGGTTTGGAGGGGTTGGGTTTGGTGGAGATCAGGTCCAGAGCAAATTCTTTGCTACTTTGGCTGAAATAGAGGATAAAATCTCGGTTTGGTTTTACCCGGTTGCGTTCAAATCCAACTTTAATATGATTGGGGGAGTGGCGGATGATGTCCACCTTATGGCTGGGGGAGTAAATGGTTTTGATGGGGTATGGGCTGCGGATATCGACGCTGACGCTGACTTCTTCGAGGGGTTGGGAGGAGAATTTTTCCGTATTGAGGGGGTAGATATACTCCACCATACCTTGGTCGGCGCGGAGGGTTTGGCTATATTCCAGTTGGATGCGCACAGTTCCTCTTGCGGGGATGGGGAAGACGCGGGCTCGGTACATTCCGGTGCCTACGTATTCGAGCAGTCCGGGGTCTTTCATTTTCCGTACGATGTTTTCATAGATCCGGCGTGCTTTGTCTTTATCTAGGAGTTCGCCGGAGACTTGTTTGCCGTTCATCCACATGCTAAAGCTTTTGATGGTGGCACCTTCTGGTAGGGGGAAGATGTAGGTACCTTCCAGTTGCCAGCGGTTGGGGTTAAAGAAGGTTTGGTCGATTTTTGTGTTGGCGATTTGGTTTTGGATATTGACATAGACTCTATGGTATTTGACGCTGAGGGGGAAGTAGTGGCGGATGATTGGGATTCGTCTGTGTGGTGGAATGGGGCGCGGGCGGGGGATGATGATAAATCCGTCTGCTAGAGTGGATGAGATGGGCAGAAGGGTGAGTAGGCCTAAAAGAATTTTGGTCAGGTATCGCATTTTCCAACTCCTTTTTACTTGGAACGGGAATTTGGAGAAAAGACTGTTTGGCTTAAAAATTGGTTTTTGTTTTTTGGACAGGGGGAAGGTGGAAAAAGTTCCCTGGAGTTGGGTTAATTGGATTTTTGTGTTTTGTAGATCACGGAGATGGCAAAGTGGTTGGGCCATTGCTGGGCGAGCCATTGTCCCCAGCGGCGGAGGGGGGAGG
>RFKQ01000037.1 GCA_003694635.1 Planctomycetota bacterium | reverse complement strand
CAGCCGGCGGCCTCCTCCTCTCCCCAACCTAACCCCGCTAAAGCCAAAACAACAAAAACCCCCACCTCTACCCCAAAACCAACGCCAAAACCCAAAACCTCCTCCACCTCTTCCATCGCCCGCCACCAACCCCAGCCCCCCTCTACCAAAGCTAAGAGAGCGAAAACATCTAAGAACAAAACCATCGCCTCCACAACCCCCGCCATCAAGCCCTCCATTGTCGCAAAAGCTCAACCAACCAAGCAACCCCATCCCCCTAACTTCCCCAAAACCCAACCCAAAGTTCCCCATACCGCAAAAACGAAGCCGATAAAACCGCTTCTCCCTCCCACCAAATCCACCACCACCTTCCCAGCTACCGCAGCGAAGACACTCCCCAACCTAGGCAAAAGCGGCAAATCTACCCCCCCCCGCCCCAAATCCACCAAGACAACCACCTCTCCAGCTACCGCGACAAAAGCGCGCCCCACTACCCAACCCAAGACCCGCTCGGACCTCAAGCTCCGGAAAATCTGGAAAGAAAAATACAACCAAGAAATCAAAAAACTGGAGCGAAAACGCGCCCAATACCGGACAAAATGGATGGAATTTCGCAACAAATCCAGAAGAGAAGAAGTGAATCATAAACGCCTGCTCAAAACGCTAAAAAAAGCCCAAAAATTCCTGCTTGAGTTTGCGAAAAAAAGAAAAACAATAGGCAATACCAAAAAATTTGAATTTAGAGGTGTACTCTTCACCCCTGAGCAAGCTAAGGCCCAAGAAAAGCTCTGGCGGCTTGAGGTGGAAAAAATAAAACTGGAAGAGCAAGCTTCTCGCCAACGCCTCAATCTCTACAAAAATGCAGTAAAGAATCTCGAACAAGCCTCAAAAGAACTTGCCCACTCCATCGCTAACCTCAAAAAGGAAAAGCAAAAATTTAATCCCAGCAATAAGGTGGATTGGAAAAAAGAAATCCCTCAACTTCAAAAATCCCTAACAACCCTCCCCTCGTCCAATCTAAAACTCCCAAACATAGAAAAAGAAAGAAAAAAATGGAAAGAAAGTTATAAAAAAATCAACTCCCACATCGCCTCCCTACAAGGGAAGAAAACCAAATACACCCTAGAGAAAGCTCTCACCACCCTCGCCAAAAGAACAAGCTCTCCTCCCTCCCGTCCCAAACTCCCCACAGCAACCACCTCCACCTCCACCGCAGCGAAGACACACCCCAGCGATGGAACTAAGAACGTCCAATCCCCAACCTCCCGCCCCGCTTCAGCAAAAGCGCACCCCAGCGCAAAACCCAAAGTCCCCTCCACGCCTCTCGCCAAACGGTGGAAGTCGGAAAACCTCGGTATCTCCCTGCAACCTCCTCTTCACTGGAGCAAACAAGTGCGAAAAGATACCCTCTACTTTCTCCGCCCTACCCCCTGGAAAGGTATCAAAGCAAAAATAAAAATCAAACCCATCCCCACAATATTAAATACACTCAAAGAAGAAGCTTACTCCACCCACCAAAGACTCCAAATGCTGTACCCGGCTAAAATCACTCAGCGCAGCCCTTGCAAAATCGATGGCAAACCCGCCTACTTTATTCGATTGGTGCGAGGGAAAAAACTGGTTCTAACCTATCTAGTGCGCCACCAAGGAAAAACGTACTTCATCCTCTTCTTCCTACCGGACACAAAAGAAGCCCAAAAACTAGCCCAAAGGGTGGTCCAATCCATCCGATTTTAAAAACTCCCCGCGCGCTGCCAAAGAAGGGCCACCTTTGCAGCGCGCAACTTCCTCCACTCGCACGCCTGTGCTCTTTTCTGCAAGGGAAAGCGAAACTCCGGATGAGCCTGGAAGAGCGTGGTATTTTGCGCCCGCTTCTCTACCTGGCTTCTCAGCCATATATCTGCTTCCCCTCTCCACGGAAACGTTGAAAACTCCCCACCTCGCCTACTTTCGTTTTATGTGTTGACTTCACCAAGCTGTTTTGGTAAACTTATCTCCGCCTCCGCTCCTACAGGTTTGCGTATCGACGCTCGGAGACGAGAGTCCATCCGCAGCTCACGCAGCGGTAGAGAGGACATAGCCGCTAAGAAAAGAATACGGTGCACTGTAGATAGAGAATGGGCTTAGAATGGCGTTTTGTCGCCCGTGTTTGTCCTCCCAAATTTCCCTTAGAAAAGAGAAAAATATGCAAATAAAACTAAGTGCCGCCTCGCTCTTCTTCCTACTTCTCCCCTATTCTCTGCAAGCGGAGGATATTCTATCCCAAAGAATTCGCCAAATCCAACAAGGCATCGCCCACCACTCCCCCATTTCAGCCAATCTCTTCTCTCCAGCTTTCCTCCACGCCATCCCTTTGCCACAAATCAAAGCCCTCCTCCAAAAACTCCACCAACAATACGGAAACGCCGTCCGCCTCCTCCCTCAAACCCATACCCCCTACTACGGCCACTATCTGTTCCTCTTTCAAAAAAATGTCCAAATTCCCGTAAAACTCCGCATTTCTCCCCAACCGCCCCACAAAATTATCGGGCTGTGGTTCGGCCTCCCCCTTCCCTATCAAGATAGCTTGGAAAAGGTCCGAAAACAACTCCAAAAACTTCCCGGCCAAGTCTCTCTCTGCGTTGTGGAATTCCAAGGCAAGAAAGCCATTCCTCTCTTTCAAATCCACCCCCAAACGCAACTTGCCATTGGCAGCGCCTTTAAACTCTACATTTTAGGATGCCTTGTGGATAAAATTCAACGCAAGCAACTGCGATGGGAACAAGTGATCTATCTGCAAAACGCCTTAAAATCCCATCCCTCAGGGACTCTACACAAGTGGCCTACCCAATCGCCAATTACTCTCCATACCTTGGCCACCTTGATGATCGCAAGAAGCGACAACACCGCCACCGACCACCTCTGGAATTTGCTAGGACGAACAAGCCTCGAAAACCAGCTCGCAAAAATGGGCCATGGTAAGCCTCAAAAAAATATCCCCTTCCTCTCCACCCGTGAATTCTTTCAACTCAAATACTACCCTAACCAACAAAAGAAAACCCGCCTCTTCCTCACCCTTCCTCTCGAGAAAAAGAAAGAATTTCTCGCCAACTTTCTTCAACCAACCCTTCCCACCTACCGCCTCCAACTGGATCGCCCCAAATATCTCGACAAAATTGGCTGGTTTGCCTCCACCTCCGATCTCTGCCGAGCGATGCAATGGTTCTATCAACAACGCCACACCTCCCCGGGCCAACGAGCTTTGCAAATTCTCCGCATCAACCCCGGCCTTCCCCTATCTTCTAAATCTTGGACCTATATCGGCTACAAAGGCGGAAGCGATCTAGGCGCCCTCAACCTCACCTACCTCCTCCAACATAAAAATAAAAGATGGTTTGCCCTCTCCTTTACCTGGAACCATCCCAAACAAAATATCCAATCCTCTGTGGCCTATCCACTGATTCTCCGCCTTTTCTCCCTGCTGGAAACAAAGGTTCACAAACGGAAAACCCCTCCTCCACCTACGAAAATAAAGCCAACCTCTAAAGGGCCCCAAAAGAGCGCAAAAGGCAAAACTCAGCACGGCAGATAGGAAGAAATATCTATGAACGTGGCTGCAGCAGCGGTTTCAACAGGACGCCCTGTAAAAAGCAAAAGCGATCGAATGAAAAAAAGAATCCCACGAGGTAGCGTCATGCGCTGCAGCCGCGGGCTCAGCATGGAGAAAAAAATGGCCTCTTTTTTTATTTCATTCGTTGGAAACCAAAACCGCTTAACACTTTGTTCGAGGTGAACAATGACCGAAAGATATCTAGACGAGGAATTTTTAAAACAGCCCTTTCAGCACATTGCTCTAGCCCAGCAAGCCTTTCTAGCAAAATATCCCGGCCCGTCTCTAGAACGGCAGCCCGTCTCCACCGTCTACGGAGGTGCCCACCTATTTAAGTCCGATCTCGCTGCTAAATTGGCAAAGGTGGCCCGCCGATTTCTGCAAGAGTACGGGGACAACTTCGCCCTATTCGCTAGGGCCATTCGGCTGCCAGAGAGCCGAATTCTACCCCGCCGCCCGGAAGATATCCAATCTCTTCTCGAAGAAAGGGAGAAAAACCCGGAGGCGTTTCGCCAAAATCACCCCAAAGCCTGGCACTTCTACACACTCTACCAGCGGGTGCTGGAAAAACTTGAGAACGAACCGGTCGAAGACTTCCGCATCGATTTCGAAGATGGCTACGGCAACCGCTCCGATGCGGAGGAAGACCAGGCCGCCAGAAACGCTGCCGAAGAACTAGCCAAAGGCTGGAGGGAAAAAACCCTACCGCCGTTTATAGGTATCCGCATCAAGCCGCTCAATGAGGAATTAAAAATAAGAAGCGTACGAACCCTAGATATTTTTCTGTCGAGAATGCTGGAAAAAACAGAAGGGACCTTGCCAAATCATTTTGTGATCACCCTCCCCAAAGTTGTGTACGCGGATCAAGTGAAGATTTTTGTAGAAATTCTGGAGAAGCTGGAAAACGCCCACTCCCTCCCAGAAAAAAGTTTGCGCCTAGAGCTGATGATAGAAACCCCACAGGCGATTTTATCTCCGGAAGGACACTGCCACCTCCCCCAACTGGTGCAGGCCGCCGCTGGAAGATGCCGAGGAGCCCACTTTGGCGTGTACGACTACACCGCCTTGCTAGGAATTACAGCCAATTACCAGCAAATGGATCACCCAGTGTGCGATTTTGCCCGCCATATGATGCAAGTGGCTCTAGCTAACACAGGTATCTGGCTAAGCGATGGAGCCACCAATATCATCCCCGCACCACCTCACCGCCAAGAAGAACTCACCTCCTCCCAAAAAAAAGAAAATCGACGCTCGGTCCACCGTGCCTGGCGGCTAGCCGCTCGCCATATCCGGCATTCCCTACGGCAAGGATTCTACCAAGGTTGGGACTTGCACCCCGCCCAATTGCCCGTGCGATACGGAGTGGTGTTTGACTTCTTCCTAAGAAACCTTGCCGAAGCTTCTGAACGCCTGCGCAACTTCATTCAAAAAGCCGCCCAAGCCACCCTAGTGGGGGACGTCTTCGACGATGCCGCCACAGGGCAAGCTCTGCTCAACTACTTCCTCCAAGGCATGAACTGCGGTGCCATCTCCCAACAGGAAGCCCTAAAAACCGGCTTGAGTTTGGAAGAATTCCGTACGCGTTCGTTTCTAAAAATTTTAGAAAATCGAGGACAAAAATGATTCAATTTTGGCTAAACGATCAGCTTGTCCAAACAAATCTACCTAAGGGGATGCTGGTGCTAGACTATCTGCGCCAACACCGCCGACTGTGCGGAACAAAAGAAGGCTGCAAAGAAGGCGATTGCGGCGCCTGCATGGTGCTGGTGGGAAAATGGTGGGAAAACCAACCTCGCTACGAAGCCATGACCTCCTGCCTCATTCCCCTAGGCGAAATGGAAAGCAAACACCTCCTTACCATAGAAGGCCTAAATCTACAAGGAAAGCTCAACCTTGTCCAGCAAGCAATGGCGGAAACCGGTGGCGCCCAATGCGGCTTTTGTACCCCTGGATTTATCGTCTCTATGATGGGATACCTCTTCGAAATCCCCTATGTAGGCCTCTCTTATCAACAGTGGCTTCGCTCCATAGAAGGCAATCTCTGCCGCTGCACAGGATACGCCTCTATCCTCCGAGCGGGGAAAAAAATCATCGAAACTCTCCAAAAAGAAGAATCCCTCAAACCCTTTTTGGCTAAATCTCTCCCCCAAGGTCCAAAAAAAGAAAAACCAAATCTGGAAGAATATCTACAAAAATTGGTGGACTTGGAGCTGTTGCCCCCCTACCTCCCTAAAGTGTCTTCCCAACTCAAAAAAATGTCCCCAAACCTCCAAAACCCCCCCTCTTCCCAAGCCTCCACCCCATCCATCCCAATCGCAGGCGGCACGGATTTGTACGTCCAACAAGGAGAAAAACTAGCTCACAACAACGTCAACATTCTGCGCCTTCGCCCCGACCTCGAACGAATCGAACAAAAAGACAATCACGTGGTTGTAGGAGCCCTGTGCACATTTGAAAACTTCGCCCGCTCCCAACTTATACGCTCCTGCTTGCCCGCGATAGAAAAATGGATGTTCCTGATCGCCTCGCTACCCATCCGACGTCGCGCCACAATCGGAGGAAATATTGTAAACGCCTCTCCCATCGGAGATATGACCATTCTACTTTTGGCACTGGAGGCCGAAGTCTGCCTAGAAAACGGAAAAGAGCACCGATACCTTCCCTTAAAAAACTTGTTTCTAGGATACAAACAGCTAGCCAAACAAGAAAACGAACTCCTCACCCATGTCCGCTTCCCCTACCCCACCAAAGACACAAAAATCCACTTTGAAAAAGTCTCCAAACGCCTAACCCTAGATATCGCCTCCGTAAACAGCGCAATCCGGCTAAAAATAAATAACGACCAAATCGTAAACGCCAGCCTAAGCATGGGAGGCGTAGCACCCATCCCCCTATACCTAAAACGCAGCAGCCAATTCCTACAAGGCAAAAAACTCGAACCCAAAACCCTACAAAAACTTCTCGAAATCGCCAACGACGAAATCTCACCCATCAGCGATATCCGAGGTAGCGCCAGCTACAAAAGACTGCTCGCCAGAAACCTCATCCTAGCCCACTTCCTCGAACTCTGCAACTTGGGAGAAACCCTCTTAGAAGAAACCAGAAAGGGAAGCTTTTCTTCCTGAAAACCTTTTTGCAAAAAGGTTTTCAGACTTTCCAAAAACTTTCATTTTGTAGGGGGAACCCTTTTTAGAAAAAAGCGTTCCCCCTACCATCCCCTCCCAAAAACTTCTTCGATATATTTTCTTGGCCGAGTTACTAGTGGTGAAGATCCAAACGAAAAGTTCGCCCATCGTAGCGCAGATGAAAATGAGGGTGCCAGTAGGCGCTTCGACAATGGCGCGGATGGGCAGTGCTATGCCAACTTCCATGCCAATAATAATGGCCACAGCCGCTGGTGTGGACATGGAATCGACGATAACGCCTGGGGTGCCAATAGGTGCTTCGGCAATGGCGCGGATGGACAGTACTATGCCAACTTCCGTGCCAATAGTAATGACCACAGCCGCTATAGTGGCGGTGGGGTAAAGCCCGGTACCGAGGACTCCAATGCCAGTAGGCGTTTTGACACCGATGAGGGTGAGGTCGATTGTGCCACCTTCCATGCCAATAGTAATGGCCACAGTTGCTAGTATGAATATGAAAAGAAGCATTCACCCCATGCCACTGGAGCTGATAACACTGAGACGGGTGGGGGGTGGAGTGCCAGTTATTGTGCCAGTAGTAATGACCGCAATTGGGCCCATGGAGATGGTAGTTGATGCCATGCCACTGTAGCTGATTGCAGTTGGAAGGATGAGGGGTGGAGTGCCACTCTCCGTGCCAGTAATAATGACCACAACCAAGATAATGATAGTGCTGGGGAGAAGTGGAATGCCATCGTGGATTGCGGCAATTGGAAGGGTGGGGGCGAATCCACCACGTGCCGTGCCAGTAGTAATGGCCACAGTTGGGGCCGTGGATGTGGTTGCTAGGCGAATGCCATTGGCTTTCGCGACAGTAGCTAGGATGAGGGATGCTATGCCATTGGCCATGCCAGTAGTGATGACCACAGTTGGGACCGTGGGTGTGAGGGGCCGCCTTGCGGAGCGAATGAGTTCGGCGAGTTTGAGGGTGGTAGGCCGGGTTCGTGCAGCGTGGATTGTGGGGAGTGGAATGCCAGCTATTATGCCAGTAATAGTGGCCACAGTTGGCCCCATGGGTATGCAAAGGCTTGGAGATGGAAGGGCGCCCGCTATGCCAGCGGGGATCGTGGCAATAGCTCGGATGCGGCAGGGAATTCCAGCTATTGTGCCAGTAGTAATGGCCGCAGTTAGGCCCATGTTGGTGAGCTTGCAAAAAAATAGAGGGGAAAAGAAGAAAAACTAACGTAAAAAAATAGGATTTCATCGCAAATACCTCTCTGCTTAGAAATGAAATTTGTATCAGCTGCTCTTATTTAGACGTAGAAGGGGAAAATGTATTTGCTGGGTATTATTTTGGGAAAAACCCTTGATTTTTCCCTATAAGGGAATATATTACAAAATGTTTAAAATTTAAGAAATGTAAAATTTTCCAACAAAGATCGGAGTTTTTGGGTTTGGAGAAACCGGTTTCTCCTCTTCATAAAATGTTTTCAGGCCTCCAATTGGGTGAAGAAAGGCGCCCTCAAAGTCTTATCACCCCCGATAAGGCTTTGTAAAAATTGGACGATTTTAGTTCCTCATCAGAGGGTGTTGATCTTAGAGCCATCCAGAGAGTTGGCGGATAAGTCTCGGAATCTCTTGGAAAGAGAGCGCTATGAGGTGGAGATTGTACTCAACCTCAAATCCGCAGAAAACATCATCCGTGAGCGCCGGATGAGCTTAATTATCGTGGATTTGGACTTGGAAGAAATCTCCGGTGTGGAGGCTGTAAAAAGAATCCGTCGCCTGGATAAGACCGTACCAATTATTGCCATTCACTCCCAAGATTCGGAAGAAGTCAGCGAGGCCTTGTACCTCATCGAAAATATCAGCTATTTAAAAAAACCTGTAGAGTTTGAGGATATCTTCGAACGGATCAAAGAAATCTTACCCCGCTAAAAAATCCTCCAAAAGGAAACAACTTCTTTAAGAAAAAAGCGACAGCAAGCAAGCCATTATTTTTTGTTTCGCAAAAAGCAAATATTCTCTGGGGAGAAAACTATGAGAGTTTATGGGATTTTATTGGTGGTGCTAGTGAGTTGGTTTTTTCCTGTTTGCGCTTGGGCTAAAATGAGTTTTGGCCAGTGGAGAAAGCTAAAGCGCAATTTGGAAAAATCCTTGCGCCAAGACACATCCAAAGCGTTGGCCGCCTTGGAAAAAGCGAAAAATCAAGACGATCCCCGGCTGGCGGAGTGGCTGGTAAGGAAGTGTCTTTTTTCCGATCAGCCAGACATTTCTCAAAAAGCTTTTGATCTTCTAAAAGGCTACAAAGCAAAAGAAACGGTAAAAAAAATAGCGGATTTGGCACAGCGTAGCACAAAGGTTTCTGAGAAATGGCGCTTGGTTTTACTTTTGGGGAACTATTCCTCAAGCCCTAAGATTTCAAGGATGCTCGCCAACTTGCTATTTCACAGGGATTGGCAGGTGGCCTCCGCCGCAGCGCAATCTTTGGGGCGATTGAGCGCTGACTCCGCCCTTTCGGCTCTAAAGCGAGCGCTGCGAAAGTACCGCCATTCCCACCCGCGATTGGCCTTTGAAGTTGCGCAGGCCATCGAGAAAATAAGCGGACAGAAACAAAAAGATTACCAACAAACTTATGGGGATTTATTCCCCAAAAAGATATTTTCAAAAACGGTGATCTTTGCGCTCAGCACGGATAGCACCATGGGAGAAAAGTTTATCTTGCCGGCAAAGGACAAGAAAAGCAAGCCAAAGAGCTTAACCCTGCTGGATTTTGCCAAAGAGTCCCTTAAAAAAGCGATTTCCTCTTTGGATTCCCACACAAAATTTAACATTATCGCCTTCTCATCGAGGGTAAAAATGTGGGAGGATGCACCTCAAAAAGCGACTGCTGGAAAAATTAGAAGTGCTCATCGTTTTCTAGATAGGCTAGCTCCTTCCTACGGAAATGACGTCTACAGCGCTTTAAAGAAAGCTTTTCAGCAAAATGATGTGGACACCATTTATCTGGTGGTGAACAACTTCACCCGTAGCGGCTACTACGACACTCCCGAAAAGGTTAAGAGAGGCTACAAGCGTTTGGCGCAGCCCCATTTTGTTTTGCTTCACACGGCACTGCTATTGAGAGAGCCAAAAGATTTGAAGGATAAGGTAGCTCGGGCGAGAGTGGAGGAACTGAATGAGGGCTTGCAGAAGCTCTACGGCGATATCACAGCGTATAGTTTTGGAAGGCTAGAAAAATATTTTTACTCAAAGACTCAAAGTGGAGGGCTTAATGCTTCTGGAAGCAAGTCAAAAAAAGAATCCTTTACTATCTCAAAGAAAAAGGGGCGTATTGGCTATTCTCAGTGGCGATCTATTCGAAAAAAATTTGAGCAAGCCCTCCGGAGACCTAAGAGAGAGGAAAGTTTGGAGGTTATTGAAAAAGTTGCGGCTGCGGATGATCCTCGATGTGTAAAATTGATTATGGAAAAAGGTCTAACCCATTCGGATATACGAGTGGTTCAGGCCTCACTAAAAGGTCTAAAGCGATGTCGAAGTCGTGATAGCTGGCGGGTGATTTTGAATAAGATTAAGCGAATTTCCGACGAGCGTTTGCAGCTGTTGCTGATAGAGGTATTGGGGGCTTATGGCAAAAATGTGGAGATTGAACTCAAGCTGATGGACCTTGCGCGCCATCGAAGCTGGAGAGTGAAATCGGCAGCGATTCGAGCACTAGCACAGGTAGGCAGCGGAAAGTGCATCGCTGTTCTCAAAAGCTTTTTGCGGCGGCGCAGCTCCCACTTGCGCCTGGCGGTGGAAGCAGCGGACGCTCTGGAGAGGATCACGGGAAAGCGCCCGGCAAATGTGCCTCGAATCCTCTCCGATTTTTTGCCTCCTGCTGTTGCCTCAGACAGGGTCTTGTTTGCCATTTCTCTTAGCAAGGAAATGGATAAGAAAGTGTGGATTTCCTCAGACTTGTACAAAAAAATCTATCCAAAGAAACGAGCGATTTCTCTTGAAAAAGAAATTTACATAAAAAAATTAGAACTGGCTAAATATTTTCTTAAAACCATTCTAACTTCTCTTCCTCCGAAAACGCGCTTTGGGGTGGTGGCATTTTCGGGTCGAATTCGGTTTTGGAAAAAGGGACTGGTGCGAGCATCGCGAGGAAATATTCGCAGCGCCAAAAGATACCTTGACCGCTTAGATGTAAGCTATGGAGAAGACATTTTGGGCGCTTATCGAGCTTCTGTCAAAACCTTTAAGGACGTGGATACGTTTTACATTTTTGGCGCTTCCTTACCAAGTGGAGGAACTGTAGAAGACAGACAAAAGATTTTAGAAAAAATATCGTTAGAAAATTTAACTTATTTCTGGAGAATACACTCTCGCGTCTTTCTAAGGCGAGCTCCCTCCAATGCCTCCAAGGTCAAAAAAGCACAAATCGAAAAATGGAATAAGGCAACCGGTTCTTTTTATCGAAAGCTTGCTGAACAAAACCATGGCACATTTGCAAGCTTTCCTGGAAAATAGGCAGAGAGGTTTAGGAAGATGAAAAAAAAGATGATTTTTGCGTTAGTTTGGGGAGGGGCTTGCTTCTTTTCTTTTTCTTTATGGGCTAGAGACTCCTCGCCAACATATCGAGTGGAACCGCCTGCTGCCGGAGCAAGCGAAACAAAGACCTCTAAGGTGGATTTTCCCCCTCCTCGAAAAGGGCAGGTGGATTTTTGGGAGCCGTTTGGGATTGCGGTGGAATGGAGCTTTCTAACAGGAAGCCGCTTTATAGATCCAAGCTGGTATGCAGATTTTGGAGGGATTCGTCTAAACTCCGATTTTGAGGGGGTGGAGATATGGGAGTTTCGCGTTGGTGGGCGGGCAAAGGCCAAAGGTTTCCTTCTAAACTTCGAGTTTCTTGGGGGAGTGGTGATGGATGGGGAATTGGATCTTCAACGCCATACCACCACCTCTGTGGTGGCGTATTCGGGAGGCCTGGATGGATTTGATTTGGGCCTGCGGGCTGATTTTATGCGGCGGCTAGGTGGATCTAGGATTTTTTGGAAGATTGTAGGGCTGGTGTATTCCTATCAGAATTTTTCCATGAAGGAGGCCACCACATCCTATGCCCCCACCACCGGTTTGCAGGGGGTGGATAGTTGGTTCCGGTTGCAATATCTCCAGCTGAGAATGGGGTTTCACTTTGTTCCGCCTTGGGAGAGCGGGGTTGCGCTGATTTGGGGGATAGATTTTATCCCGGTAGCTTGGATTTTTGCCAAAGAGGTGGAGAGGACCGACGAGCCCACGCGGGTGGAGAATGCGCGTACAGAGGTGCTTGGAAAAGGAGGCGTTGGGGTAGAGGGCTATGCGGGCATACGATTTTCCCTCAGCCGTTTTGAGCGGGTGACGTTTGGGATTGAGTGGAGGTATTTCTCCCTCGAGAGCGGTTATATTCGCCGCAACGGAGCCTCTTACCAACGCTTGAGCTTGGATGAGGCGGAGGTGGCTGAGGTTTTGCTTTTTATCCAGTATTCGCTGCGTTTCTAGTTCTTGAAAAGGTGATAAGATGAAGATACAAAAACTAAATTTTTTTGCCGTTTTTTTCACGATCTGTTCACTTTTTATCGTAGGATGCCAAAGCTCGGAGGGGATAGAAAACCCTAAGACTAGGAGCAAAACCAAAAATCTAAAAAACTCTCAAGCGCAAACAAAAGTCTCCCAGGCTCGAAACATTCTCTTATTCATTGGCGATGGTATGGGAGACGCCCATATTACACTGGCCCGCTTGATGGAAAAAAAGAAATTGTTTCTAGATTCCTTCCCCGTCCTAGGAAAATTGGAAACATTTTCTTTGAGCAATGTGGTGACCGACTCCGCGGCTTCAGCAACCGCTATGGCCACCGGTTGGAAAACGCTCAATGGAGTATTGGGGATGGCTCCGGGAAAAGGAAAGAAACTGGTTCCAGTCCAAAGCTTGATGGAATGGCTGCGAGGAAAAGGGTATAGTGTTGGTGTAGTGACCACCACAAGGATAACCCACGCCACTCCAGCGGCGTTTTTGTCCCATGTGGAGAGGAGGTATTGGGAAAAGAAGGTAGCTCGGCAATACTTGAAATCCGGCGCGCAACTTTTTTTTGGTGGTGGAAAAAAATATTTTAACAAATCCTTATTAAGGGATTTTCAAAAAAATGGCTATCGGCTTGTTTTTAGCGAGAAGGATTTGATGAAACTACATACTTTTGAGAAGGTACTGGCGCTTTTTAGCCGCAGTCACATTCCCTTTGAGCTAGAAAGGTCAAAAGAGCCTTCGCTATTGGAGATGACGAAAAAAGCGGTGGAGCTCTTGGAAAAAGGAAAACGCCCCTTCTTTCTGATGGTGGAGGGGGGACGGATCGATCACGGAGCTCATATTCACGATGCGGCGTCTGTGTGGCGCCAACTGGTGGGTTTTGATCGGGCTGTAGGCTGGGCCAAGGACTGGGCTGCAAAAAGGGAGGATACGTTGGTGGTGGTCACAGCGGATCACGCGACAGGTGGGTTAGCGGTTTCCAAAAACTTTCGTCCCCAATATCTAAAAAGTATTCGCCATTCGGCAGAAGAGTTGGCTAAGCGGGTTCAGCGAGGAGAAGAAGCAGAGGCTCTTTTGCGAAAGTTGGGCTATATTCAAAAATTAACAAAACGAGAGAAGCAATGGCTGAAACTGGCTAGCCTTCAAAAAAATGGCTACCTTTTGGCTAAAACCATTGGGCATATCTTAAGCCGACGTGCAGGAGTGTACTTTTATCCTTTGGAGTATGGAAGTTTTAAGGGTTTTCAGCGTCCGGAACATAGCGGGGTAGATGTTTCTCTCTATGCTTTTGGCCCAGGGGAGCATTTATTTGGAAAAACGATGCTCAACAGCAAGCTCCCAATTTACCTTGCGAAAGCTCTAGGAGAGGAATTCCATCCCCAGATGAAAACAAGAAAAAGGAAACAACATGAAAAAACAGGAGATTGAGCTTCTTTGCCAAAAGGCCATAGAAGCTCAACAAAATGCCTACGCTCCCTATTCTAAGTACAAAGTAGGGGCGGCTGTGTTAGGAGAAGATGGGCGAATTTATACGGGTTGCAATGTGGAAAATGTGTCGTACGGTCTAACGGTTTGCGCGGAGCGAATTGCAATCTTTAAGGCGGTTTCAGAAGGATGTCGCAAATTTCGCGCTCTGTCTGTGGTGGTGCAGGATAATTCTGGCCCAGCGCGTCCTTGCGGAGCGTGTTTGCAGGTCATACGGGAATTTGGCAACAACACTAAGCTGTATCTTTTGAACACAGCAGGCCAAAAAAAACAAACCACAATTGCCCGTTTACTTCCCATGGCTTTTCATCCCTTTCGAGAAAAATCTGAAGAAGATAGTGAGAAAAAAAAATGACCACACTCAAAGAAAAATTGGAAGAAGCAAAATCTTTTTTGAATAAGTACATTTCTCAGCCGCCCAAAATTGGAGTTGTGTTGGGCTCAGGATTGGGAAAATTCGCTCAAACTTTGGAGGATGCCAAGGTTATTCCATACACCGAAATTCCTCACTTTGCCTCCGCATCGGTGGAGGGACATTCTGGCAAATTATTCCTGGGAAAGGTAGGGGAGGTAGAGGTGATCTGCCAACAAGGTCGTTTTCATTATTACGAAGGCTATGAGATGGAGAAGGTGGTGTTTCCCGCCCGTTTGATGGCGTTTCTTGGGGTGAAGTCGGTGATTTTAACCAATGCAGCGGGAGCCATTCATCCTTCTCTAGTTCCCGGGGATTTGATGTTGATCCAAGACCACATTAACTTTATGGGAACCAATCCGTTGATTGGGCGCCATGAGGAGTTTTTGGGGCCTCGTTTTCCGGATATGTCGCAAGCGTATAGTTTGCGGTTGCGTCGTTTGGCAAAGGAAGTGGCAAGGGAGCAAAAATTGGCGTTGCGGGAAGGGGTGTACTTGGCGCTAACTGGGCCGAGTTATGAGACGCCCGCGGAGATACGTATGTTTCGTTTATGGGGGGCGGATGCGGTGGGGATGTCGACGGTGCCTTCGGTGATTGCACTCAATCAAATGGGGGTGGAGGTGTTGGGTATTTCGTGCATTAGCAATATGGCGGCGGGTATTGTTGAGAAGCCGCTTTCTCACAGTGAGGTGATGGAGATGGGGGCAAAAGTTGAGAAGGATTTTATTGGGCTTTTGCAGGCTTTGATTCCTAGGATATAGGATCTGGTGAAAAGTTTTTGGGAAGTCTGAAAACCTTTTTTCTAAAAAGGGTTTCAGGTTGAGTGAAAAGGGGTTTTTAGGGGAAAGGTTTTCCCCTAAATCTAAAAATTTTTGGAGGTTCGGAACCTTTTTTGCAAAAGGTTCCGAAAAGTAGAGCTTGAAGAGGCGTTACATTTTATTTTTGGATGAGGTAGAGCAGGTGCATCGCGAGGAGGTGGGGAGCAAGTGTTTTTACTTATCGAGGCTTTACAAGGCGGGGTATTTAGTGCCGAAAGGATTTTGTTTGACTCGACGAGCTTGGGAGTTTTTTAAAGAGTCTATTTTATTAGGAAAAGTAGAATCATTTTTTGGGGGAGATTTGGAGCATTCCCTTAGGGTAGGGAGGGAGATTCGGGAGTTGATTTTAGGTTCGGTTTTGCCCGAAGAGATTGTAGGTGAAGTTCGGGAGGCGATAAGAGAATTATCCTTTCCTTTAGCTATTCGATCGTCGGGGTTAGAGGAGGATTTGCCTTTAGCTTCTTTTGCGGGGATTTACGAAAGTGTTTTAAATGTTTGCGATGAGAGGGAGATTTGGGATGGTTTGAGGCGATGTTGGGCGTCTTTATTTTCGGAAGCGGGGGTATATTATCGCCGAAAAAAAGGTTATTTTTCCCCTCGGGCTTTTCAGATGGCGGTGATTTTTCAGCAAATGATTCCCACTTGTTTGCGGGGGGTGCTCTTTACCCGAGATCCTGTGATGGGCAGGCAGGAAATTGTATTGGAGTTATACAGCCCTTCTGAGCAAGAGGATAGTGAGGTACATTTTCAAATTTCTCGCCGGACCTTAAAGGTGATCCAAAAAAAAGTGCTCAGTGAGAAAGAACCATCTTGTCCGGAGAGGCTACCTCGAGAGTTAGTCCGCTTGGGGTTAGAGCTAGAGGCTTTTTTTGAAGCTCCTCAGGATGTGGAATGGGCTTATTTTGAGGGGAAAATCTATATCTTACAATCGCGCCCAATTACGTCCTTGCCAAAGGAAAATGAAACGGTATACTGGACAGCGGCCAATTCCCAGGAGGTACTCTCGGAGCCGGTAAGCCCGCTTACATTTTCCTTTTTTCTGCCGATGATTGAGCGAGGTCGTAGAGAGCTTTTTCAATTTTTAGATCTGGAAGAATTTCCTAAGCGTGAATATTTAAAATTGTTTTTTGGCAGGCCATATTTTAATGTAAACTATTTTAGGGATTTTTTAAAAGCTCTGGAAATTTTTCCTCAAAATCTTTTTGATACTTTGATATTTGGCGAAGAGCTTTCTATAAGCGACACGTTTCACCTCCCTCCCTTGAACAAAAAAAATCTCAAAAAGCTTTTTTGGTGCCTTTACCTGCGCTACAGAGCCAAAGTTCTTCTGGAAACGTTTTCAAAAACTTTTCTAAAAGATATCCAAAAGCTAGAAAACCTCCCTCATACAGATAATCCAAAAAAAATTTGGAACTACATTGAAAAAAACGCCTTGCTAGCCGAGAAGGCTCTTCGGATGCATGTCCTAGGAACCGGTCTTGCTGGTGTATATTTGCTATTTATGGGAGAATTTTTAAAACGCCAACGCCTAGATTTAACCAAAGAAGCGTGGACAAATTTGGCAAGAGGTATCAAAGGAATACGGTCCGCGGAGGAAGGTGACTGGATCTTAAACCTTGCCAAAATTGCTCTGGATCAACCTTGTGTAGGGTATGTTTTAAAAGAAGTAGAAAAGGGCGGAAAAGAAATCTATCTCTTAGAAGAGGTAGAAGGCGGAGGAAAATTTCTACAAGCCCTAGACAATTTTCTAAAAAATTATGGGCATCGCTCTCTAATGGAAGCAGATTTGGCCGTTCCTCGCTGGAGCGAAAATCCAGAATTTATCCTAACGGCTATACGAAAATACCTGGATTTTGGGGTGGATAAGCTACTAGAAAAAAGACGCGCCAATCGCAGCATCAGGAAATACTTTGCCTTTCAAGTTCGCCAACAATTGCGCAAAGGCTTCTGGGCCAAGCTATTCCCTTGGAAGCAATATTTATTTGAGCATCTCTATTTGTCTTTGGAAAAATTTTTACCCTACAGAGAAAACCTAAAAGACCTAGCCCTTCGTCCCCTATTTCACATACGCCAAGGCTTTTTAAAACTAGGAGAAATCTTTACAAAAAAGAAATGGCTCTCCCAAAATGAAGATATCTTCTACCTAGAATACGAAGATGTCCGCCAAATATGCCTACAAAATTCCTTCTTTGTTCCCATGGAAAAAATCGCAAAAGAAAAGCGAAAGCTCGAAAATTTTCGAAAAATCCTTCCCCCTCGAACTATTGCAATCGGCGAAGAACTTACCGAAAAAACACCTCCAATGAAAAAATGTTTGCAAGGGCTAGGCTGTAGCGCTGGAATAGCCAAGGGAATAGCGCGAGTGTTCAAAAAAAACATAGATATCCAAAGCCTCCTCCAAATCCAACCTGGCGAAATCCTGGTGATACGAGCCGCTGACCCATCCATGACCCCCCTGTTCTTGGTAGCCTCCGCTGTGGTAATGGAAGTAGGAGGAATGCTCTCCCATAGCGTTGTCGTGGCCCGAGAATACGGCATCCCTTGCATCACAGGAGTGCGAGGAGCAACAGAAATCATCCAAAACGGTGATCACCTCACCATAGACGGCGCCAAAGGAACCGTCTACATCGAAAAGAGAGTAAACCTTTCCTTTTGAGCCGTAGGGGAAACCCTTTTTAGAAAAAAGGGTTTCCCCTACCACCCCCTCCCAAAAACTTTTTCGATTTAGGGGAAAAACCTTTCCCCTAAAAACCCCTTTTTACATTTTACTCTTGAAAACCTTTTTGAAAAAAGGTTTTCAAACTTTCCAAAAACTTTTCTTCTCGGAACCTTTTTCAAAAAAAGGTTCCGTACCTCCAAATACTTTTCTTCCCTAAAACCCTTTTTAGAAAAAAGGGTTTCAAACTTCCCAAAAATTTCTTCTACGCACAAAAAAGCCGCTCCTTTGCACAGGAACGGCTTACAGAGAAAGTGGTCTTGCAAACAGTCTTGAGAAAGGGGAATTAAATTTTACCCACCAAATCCAAGCCGGGCTTCAGGGTTTTATCCCCGGGTTTCCAACCCGCAGGGCAGACCTGATCACCATGTTCACGCACAAATTGCGCCGCCTGCAGCTTACGTAAAAGCTCTTGAGCGCTCCGGCCAACTGAGAGGTCATGCACTTCGTAAGCTTTTAATACACCGTCAGGATCCAGCAAAAAACTTCCTCGGTAAGCGAGCCCTTTTTCCTCAATATAAACACCAAAATAGCGAGAAAGCTTGCCCGCCGGATCGGCCACCATAGGAAACTGAATTTTGCCCACAGCTGGCGAAACATCATGCCAAGCTTTATGCACGTACGCTGTGTCTGTACTCACGCTCAATATCTCAGCACCAGCCTTTTGAAAATCTCCATAAAACTGAGCCAACTCCTCCAATTCTGTGGGGCAAACAAATGTAAAATCAGCTGGATAAAAAACAACAGCTAGCCACTTTCCCTCAAAATCGGAAAAAGAGTAGCGTCGGATTTCATTGTTGTGGTAGGCATCAAAACTAAAATTCTCTACCTTTTGATTGAGAGCTAAAGTTTTTATTTCACTCATCCCAGTTCTCCTTTACTAACAAGTTCATATACAATGGAGAAAACATTTGCCTAATTTTAAGCTCTTTCAACTGATAATATTTTTTATCAAATAATATTTTTTATCAGTAATTAAAAAAAAAATAACAAATTTTCCGAAAAAGTCAAGAAATAAATTCTAAAATATATTCATCCATATCGTTTTACCAATCGCTTCTTTGTTTATGCACTTGTGGCTTCCCTTGTGTCTATGATGCGGAGTCCTCCTATCCCCCTTCTACTTCCGCTTCTCCTCGCCTATTCGCTGAGAAACTTGCTCATTTTTCTGTTCCGCGCCTCCACTTCTGCAATCTCTAGGAAGTCAATGAGCAAAAATCCTCTTTTGTGTCATAATAGACTTCTAACCTGCGCCAAGGAGAATATTTCCTATTCTTTATAAGCCTATACAGCAACGCCAACTTCTGCTTAGCCGCCAACCGCCCTGCTTCGAAAAGGTCCCTAAAGCTCATCTTGGGACTTGGTTTTACCTCAAACACAATATCCGCAGAATCAAATAAATCCTTGTTTAGCAAAATCCGATTGTGCTCTTGAGAGGAGAAAAAGGCGAATTTTCCCGATGCCCCTATCTCACCAGCAAAGGGAAATGGCCTCCGATAGGTTTCAAAACAAACGGCCACAGAAATGTCCGAGCACCACTCTAGTTTTGCAAGCTCCAACGGAGAGGGAGAAACAAAGTAAGGATCTATTAGATAATGGCCTTCCCACAAATACGAATCAAAATAGCCTGGGAAGCTCATAGTTCCCTTAAGAAGGGAAAAAAGGCATCCTTCTGTGAAGAAAATATTCTTTTTCGTGCGCAGATCGTAGCAACCCACGCCCAAATTGAGAACGGCATCCGAGATCCAGCGGTGTTCTTCCACTGCGAAGGAGAGAAGAGAATCTAGCTCCTCTTCTGAGTAAATTCTTCCTGATCGCTCTTCAAAAATCCGCTGATAATTCTCAAAAGGTGCCATTTCATAATCAAAGTATTTCCTCTTCTCCCACATACCTTCCATTTTAGCCAATGCTTTCTCAACGTTAGGTAGAAACGCATAAACCGCCCCGACTAGCGCCCCTGTTCCTGAAACTGCCAACGAATGAAAGGGTATCTCTTCCCTTTCCAAGACCTCTAAAATCCCCAAATAAACGGGCCAATAGCTCGTACTGCCAAGCGCTAGTGTAATATTTAAGTGCTCTCTCATAGGCACCGACACCTCCACATTAAAAACCTTATATATTTAAATCTAGGTACTTTGGCAGCTAAATTGGCAGCTGAAAAAAAATTATAAAAATTTTCCCAGCCCCGTCAATTATCTGGTATTTTTTTTTTAATAAAGTTTTGAGCTTTAATAAAGTTTAAGATTTTCCCCTAAAGTGAGAAGCGT
Organism: Planctomycetota bacterium; assembly: GCA_003694635.1. GTDB lineage: Bacteria > Planctomycetota > J132 > J132 > J132 > J132. The sequence continues at coordinate 5,363 of RFKQ01000037.1, read as the reverse complement.
TTTTGAGAAGGGGTGGTAGAGGAAAAAGTTTTTGGGAAGTCTGAAACACTTTTTCCTAAAAAGGGTTTCAGGTGAGAAAAGTTTTGGAAAAGGGGTTTTAGGGGAAAAACTTTTTTCAAAAAGTTTTTCCCCTAAAGAAAAGAGAAGTTTTTGAAGGTTCGGAACCTTTTTTCAAAAAGGTTCTGAGAAAAAAAAAGTGTTTTTTTTGTTTAGAGAGAAATTGTCCATTGCAAAGTTTAGAGCAGAAAGCTATACTATTTTAAATTTTAGTTTTCAGCAAGAGCAAGGGCGGGGCTTTTAAAATTGAAACTAAGTCATGGTTTACGAATTCTCAATTGGGCTCTAAGATGAGTAGGAACGGCGGTAGAGCTTCTCATTGTTTGTCTTCTGTGGCATCTTATGCGAGGGAGCAGCTGTGTTTTTTGGACAAGGAATTTCGAGCTCAGGCGCTGGAGGTATTTCTTGCCCATTGTTTGACGCGAGAGGAGCGGGTTGCAGAGTATTTATGCGTACCTCAGGCGAAGTTTTTGGGGGTAGAGGAGTGTTCTGGTCGCCGCAGATTTGTGTTTTATCTTATTTCAAACCCGAGTAAATTTCGTGAGGGAGACCATCTTCTACTCACTCCAGAGAAGGCGAATTCCCATGGTAGCGAAATTCGCTTGCATGGGATTCCGTTGGTTTGGGAGGAATTTATACCGAGTAGCCAGCGGCTTTTTATGCGTGAGCCAAACACTTCTTCACCTCGCACCAAGAAACTTCGAAGGGGGCTCACCTATGTATTGGACAAAAATATACCTCAGTTTTTCCCCACTTACAGCTATAGCGGTTGGGGGCTAGGGATACTTTGTTCTGGTTTGCCCCAGAGTGTTTATCTCCAGAGAATGTTAAAAGGGGATGAATTTTCTTTTCCAAAGAAGGCTCCTCCTCCAGTTGTGGAGCTCAATCCTAGCCAGCTGGAGGCTTATTGGAGTGCTTTTTCCCATTCTCCCGCTTTGATTCAGGGGCCGCCGGGCACAGGGAAGACTTATGTGATCGCTGCGCTTGCTTGTGGATTGGCGCGGCAGAACAAGCGCGTTCTCATTACAGGGCTTACCCATAAATCTATCGATAACGCTTTGATGGCTATTAAAAAAGCCGATGCAGAGGCCAGAGTGTTTAAGGTTTCATCAACGCTACATTCTGCGGAGTTGGAGAGATTTTCCATACCTCTTATCAATACTCCGCCAAAGCGCAAGGTCTTTTGGCAGGGGCTTTTGGATATTTCTGAGCCGCTTATTGCGGGGATGACGGTATACAGTGCTTTTCGTCCATTTGCTTCTGGAATGTTGCAGAATTTTCGCAGAATTCGCCACTTGCGCCCTAGTCGTCCATCTGTTCTTTCCGAGCAATATTGGCAAAAAATTTTAGACTATGTGGTTGCTCTTGCGAAAACATCGCCTTTGCCTTCCCCTGAGAGTTATTTTGATGTAGTTATTTTTGATGAGGCTAGTCAGTTGCTTTTTCCGCAGGCTTTATTGGCTATGGTGCACACACCCCATCTTATTTTTGTGGGGGATCCAGCACAACTTGGGCCGATAATTACGAGTCAGGGTTTAGCAGATAGGACGCAATCCGTTTTTGAGTATTTGTTGGAGAACCACTCGGAGAGCGCTAAGCTTTTGACAACTAGCTACCGAATGAATCAGGAGTTGCTTTCTTTTTCCTCCGCTCAGTTTTATCAAGGGAAACTTTTGGCTCATCAAAGCGTTCAGCAGCGCACGCTTCCCGTGAGTTCAAAAAGGTATAGAGAGCTCCTTCATCCTCAAAAACCGGTGGTCTACGCTGCCGTGGATCACGATGGGGCCACAAAGGAGTCAAAGCTGGAAGCTATTCTAGTGGCGAATCTTGCGCTAGAGCTGATGGAAAGCGGTTTAAATCCTGCTGAGCTTGCGATTATTTCGCCTTATCGTCGTCAGAACAATCTTATCAAACAAATGCTAGAAAGCCTTCAGATGGCTAGAGAGCTGGAATTCCAGCTCTCGGATTTGGTTGTGGATACAGTGGAGCGGATGCAGGGACAGGAGCGGGAGGTTATACTTGTATCTTTGACGGTTTCTGAGGAAGAGCTATTGGAGCAGGATCTTTTGTTTTTATACGATTCCAATCGTTTCAATGTACTTTTAACCAGAGCTAAAAGTAAATTTATTTTGGTTGGCTCAAAAAAATTCTTTTATTTCCTACCCTCCAGTTTAAAAACTCCAGTGGCAGTCTCCCTTTCACCCTTTCCGCTATATCTGCAAAGCACTCCCATCTCAGAAAGAAGACAGCCACAGCGAAGTGCAATACAACAGCTCAATGTTATCAAACAATGGTATTTTGAGAGGAAACAACGAGGCGAGGTTGTCTCTGCAACAAGATTAGCTATGCAACTACTGCGGGACTATGAAAAAACTTCTCTTTCTTCTATTCCTCAGCGTTAGTCAATTTGTCTCTGCTCAAGAAATTCAAGATATTCTTTTACCCTCGCATGGGTACTTTCGAGAAGGCTATTACTTCCCCATTGCAGTGCAAATGCGCTCTTTGCAAAAAAGCGTTCGATGCATTGTACGATTGAAACTGGATCCCTTTGTTTTTCAAAGGTCCGTTTTTCTCCCCTCAAATGCCCGTAGAAATATATGGTTTTATATCTTTTTACAAAACCCTTATCATCGTGTTCAACTGAAGTTTAAAACCCCAGGCTCCCATTGGAAGACTTGGGTTGGAAAGAAAAAGTGGCGCTTTATTCCAGTGGAGTCTTGGGATCTGCTTTGGGGAATTTATGGCCATTTTGGCCCGGATTCCGTCCCCAAGCGTAGCAAGTACGGCAATGTTTTTCCTGTTCAAATTAAGCCTCTTCCAAAAAACTATTTAGGCTTAGAGGCGTTTGACTTCATTTACCTAAGTGAACTTCCAAGTTTGAGCAAACGCAAGGTTCTCTTAAAATGGGTGATGCGAGGGGGGAGGCTTTATCTCTCTCAAAAATCTTGGCTAAAAGCCTTTGGGCTCAAGAGCTCGCCTGCTACAAAAAAAATTTCCTTGGGTTTGGGATGGATATTGCTACCGCCTTTTTCTGCTCACAGATTAAACAAAATACATCGCTTTATTTTTCCGTTAAAAAGATATTATCCAACTGTGGATAAAAAAATTTATCAACTGCCAAGTCAAGATACTTTTTCACCCACTAGGAAATTTTTTTATTACGTTTTTTTTGCGCTCTATTTTCTCCTCTTTTTTTCTTCCCTTTCCCATAAGAGAAAGCTTATTTTATTTCTTCTCTTTCTCCTTGTAAGTTTCTTTCTTTTTCCAAGCTCAAAGTTGGTAATAGAAGAATTTCAATTTCACTATGCCTCCGTTCGCTCCAATATAATCTGGCAAGAAAAAGTTTTCTTTGTAAAACGTTTTCCAGCTGGCTTTGCTCGGCTCCAAGTGCAAAACTCACTCCTTCGCCCTCTTTTTTTTGAAAAACCGCCTTCAAAATCTTTTTTGCTCTCTCCCACAGGACCTCTAGAAAAGTGGCACTTTGATCAGGTCCCCTTTGCATTCTCCAGCGAGGATATCTATCAAATCCCTCAGCCAGTTTTACTCCACCTTCGAAGGAAACGCTTACAAATCCATACTCCCGCTCTTCCTAAAATCCAAAAAGCCCTACTCTTCTACCAAAACCAATTCATTCCTCTCCCCTCATTTTATCGCACTCTTTCCCTTGATTTTCCCCCCAAAATTCCCCCTTTCCACCCTATTTCTCAATCTCTTTTAGGCTATATCCAAAATAGATTTTTCCAAGAAGAAAAAAACTATCTTCTTTTATGGGCCTCATCTTCTTCCCCTACATTTTTTAAATCGAATTTGCCTATAGAGCACAAAACCAACCACTCGATTTGGATCTTTGCTCTTCCTAAAAAGTTTTCAAAATAGAGGAAAGATATGCAAAAAAATATATGGGAATTCTATGTCGATCGAGGTGGCACCTTCACGGACATTATCGCAAAAAGCCCAAAGAATACTTTCCATATCCATAAACTTCTCTCTTCTGACCAAGCCCCTGTACAAGGTATTCGTCACATTCTCCAGCTCCCCCCCTCACAGCCTATTCCTCCCTGCATTGTGCGAATGGGAACCACCATTGGCACCAATGCTCTTCTTGAAAGAAAAGGTGCTCCCACTTGCTTGGTGATCACCAAGGGTTTTCGCCATTTGTTAGAGATCGGTTACCAAACGCGTAAGGAGCTCTTTTCTCTCGATATCGAAAAGCACCCCACCCTTTATGAGTGTAGCATTGAGATCGATGAGCGTGTGGACGCTTCTGGCAAGGTCATCAAACCTTTGGAAGAAGAGGAAGTTTGGCGAAAACTCCACAGTGTAAAAGCCGCCAACATTCGATCTTTGGCCATAGTTTTTATGCACTCCTACCTTTTTCCTCACCACGAACTAAAAGTAAAAGAAATTGCGAAAGAACTTGGATTTACTTGTATTTCCTGCTCCTGTGAAGTCAGCCCGCAAATCAAAATAATTCCTCGCGCGGACACCACCGTTCTCAACGCTTACCTAGCCCCCACTATCCAAAACTACACCTCTTCTCTTCAGCACTCTTTCCCACAAGCTAGCGTCAGTTTAATGCAATCCAGCGGCGGCTTGGTAAGTGCCCAAAAATTTCAAGGCAAAGACTCCCTTCTCTCGGGGCCGGCAGGGGGAGTGGTGGCGGTGGCAGAAATTTCCAAATCATTGGGCTTTCCCAAAGTTATCGGTTTTGATATGGGGGGCACTTCCACCGATGTTAGCCGATTTGATGGGGAATACGAAATGACCTACGAATCGGAAAAAGCTGGGCTTTTCCTCAAAACCCCTATGCTCCATATTGAAACCGTTGCCGCTGGAGGTGGAAGTATTATCCATTTCGACGGAATGAAACTCCAGGTTGGCCCCCAATCCGCCGGAGCAAATCCGGGACCTATTTGCTATGGAAAAGGCGGTCAACACCCAACCCTGACAGACGCCAATTTACTTTTGGGTAGGATTGATCCCAAGTACTTCCCCGCTTTTCCCCTCCAAAAGCAGCCGGTGCAAGAAGCTTTTGCAAACCTTGCCAAAGAAATCCAGCAATCCACCCAACGTCCCATCACAGCCGAACAAGTAGCCCTAGGCGCAATTGAAGTTGCCAATAATCATATGGCTGAGGCCATCAAGGTGATTTCCGTCTCACGTGGTTACGATCCTAGGGAATACGCCCTCTGCGCCTTTGGAGGCGCCGCAGGCCAACATATCTGCGCTATCGCTAGGCTTCTTCGTATTCCCAAAATTATCATTCACCCTTTTGCCTCCCTCTTTTCCGCTTTGGGCATGGGACT
>RFKQ01000036.1 GCA_003694635.1 Planctomycetota bacterium | reverse complement strand
CTTTTTCGATTTAGGGGAAATCCCTTTCCCCTAAAAACCCCTTTTCACATTCTTTCCTGAAACCCTTTTTGAAAAAAGGTTTTCAGACTTCCCAAAAACTTTTTAATACTTTTCACCTCTCTCCTCCACACCATTCCCACTCAAAAATCCCCCTATCCATCATTCTAATAAAATTTCTTCTTTTTTCTCTTACCGGGCGGCAAAGTTTTGCCCTTACCAGGCGGCAAAAAAGGGAGTTCTAGAGCTTTCTTTTTTTTAGGAACACTCCCATTCAGAGCCGGTAGATGCAATCGGATTTTTCGCCGCCCCCGCAAGATATCCAGTTGTATTTCCCCATCGCCCGCCTCTTGAACTAAACGGCGCAGATGAGCAATCCCCTGGATGGGCTGGCGATTAAAAGCGAGCAGAATGTCATAGAGACGCACGCCTGCCCGTTCTGCACGAGAAGAAGGCTTTAGAGCAACCACCAGAAGCGCCGGACCTTGAATGCGAAAATGGTAACGAGTGTGGCTATCCAAAGTTCGCACCACCACCCCTAACCTATAAGTTTTCCTAGGTTTTGGTGATTTTGCTATTTTCTGCTGAGCTTGTGCAGAAAAAAGAAAACGAATCCATTTCCCACGCTGATAGCTCCAAACTTGCCGATATTCTCTACCTTGATAAGTGTAGGTGATACGAAATATTCCCCGCAGCCTTCCTTGAGAATCTAAACGAAACGAAGGGCAAAAAACAGGGTTTTCAGCCATAGGATAGAGTTTTCTCCACACTTCTTGAAAACGCTTAAGATAAGAAGAAAGCTGTTGCTCGAAAGAACTTTGAAACTTAGGCAATTCTGGGGTTGGAGCTCTGCTCAAAATTCGCTTTTTCCTAGAAGAAGGATCCCTCCCCTGGCTTTTTAAAACAGAAGGGCCGGAACCAAAGCGGTAGCGAAAGTGAAATCTAGGATGACGACCAAATCGTGGTCGCGGAATGCGTCCGGGGTTATATCCCTTCCGAGGAGAAGGAGGTTTTTTCGCCACTTTGGGAGAAGAGGGTGTAAGGTTCCTCGAGCGAAGAGAAGAAGTAGGCCGCAAACGTTTCAAAACCATCTTCAATCGCCATTGCACTTCTGGATTGGCGTTGGGAAGAGCCTTTTCTAACCTAGCAACCAACCTCTGACGCTCAGCAAGAGGAAGTTCCTTCCCTAGCTGAATCAAGGCTTTGGTCGCCTTTTCCCTCATGAGAAAATCATCGTGATTTAGCTGCAAGATCCATTTTTGAATAAGATCATCCTTGGATGAAGATGCCTTTTCCCCTGCCAATACAGAACCTAGTCCCAGCAGAAATACAGCAGCACTTAGCCATAAAATTCTATATTTTTTCAAGAATTCTGATCTGTCCATGAGCTCTACTCCTTATAAAAAAATTATGAAAACATTTGCACCCACTCTACGTATTTTAAGTTTACTCTATTTTTTTCTCTCTGTCAAGAAAATGGTCATAAAAAATTTTATTTTTCTTAAAAAATCCCCTTTTTTTGTGATACAGCATAAAAAAAATTTTTTCATGCGAAGTAAAATTCTTTTAAGTCACTGTGTCCCATTTTGGGACACTTCAATTGAATTGGAAATTTTTTTCTATTTTTTCAAACTTTTTTATTTTCCAAAAAAAAACAATAACTTCTTGAAAATAAATAAGTTATATCGATACTGAAATTTTGGTTTTATTTTTTTTAAAAATGGCATATTTTTTGCTAAAAAAGTCAGCACACATATACGGGGTTTTCTCCTATTCCCTCGCCCTCGGGAGGCGGGTCGGAATGGGGCGAAAGAGGATGAGAGAAAACCCCCTTTTTCCGTATAACCTGAGACTTGTTTTCAGCTTGTACGGAAGGGAAAGGGTATGCATTTATAAATCTCCCCACCCTGGGTGGGGCTCTATAAATGCCAAGAAAAAGATCTTTATCAAGGTTAAATAAGGAGGAAATCGATGAACTGGTATGGGATTGCAGCTTGGATAAAGGTAGCACTGAGGCAATTGCAGCTTAGTGTATACCCGCCCCGTTGCATTGGGTGCGGAGTGTTTTGTGCGATGTGGGTATGTCAAAACTGCCGAGGGAGAATGGAACATTGGCGGGGTAGGATTTGTTTGCGGTGTGGTCAGCATCTACGGAGTAGGGTTTGTTCGACTTGCCGAAGAGAGAGATTTCCTTTTCTTCAGTTCCGATCCTTATTTGTTTACCGGTCGGCAGCCAAGGATGCTATATGCCGTTTAAAATATGGCAAACAAGTCTATATTGCCAATGTATTGGGTTCTTTGTTAGGATATCGGTTGCGTCTACTGAAAGGTTATCAGAAGGCAGCGGGGGTTGTGCCTATCCCCATTAGTTGGCGTCACAAGTTGGAGAGGGGATTCAATCAATCGGAACTTTTGGGTGAACAGGTATCCCGTATTTTAGGCATTCCGTTGTATTCTTGTCTGCGTTATCGTAGACATGTTATGCCTCAAAGTTCACTGAGGCGTGCTGAGCGCCATAAAAATATGCAGGGGGCGTTTTTAGCGAAAGTTCCCCTTTCTTTAGTAGGAAAGCGAGTCATCTTAGTGGATGACGTGCTTACCACAGGCAGCACAGCCAGGGAGGCCACTTATGCGCTTTTGGAGGAGGGAATCAGGGAGATTTGGGTGGCCACCGTAGCTCGTTCTAAGGGAAGGATAGCTGTCATTTAATTTTTATTTTTAACAGTTTTGTCGATAGGGAAGGTAGTTAGAATAACGCTGAGGTCTGGTAAAACGAAAGAGCTACCTTGTATTCTCTTTAAGCAGATTTGAGTTGGCATAGATGGTCTTGGAATGTAGAATAGGATATCGCAATAAGAAAAAAAGTTTTGAAAAAAATTTTTGTAGGGATTTCAAGTGTATGACATAAAAATTCCTTAGCGTGTATCTTTCTCTGGGCTTCGGTTTAAGAGAGGCATCAAGTGGTATCAATGTACGGAGACTCCTTGAGCCTGGAGCCATTTTCGCCATTTTTCTAATGCCTTTTGATTGGTTTCCACATCTTCCATAAAGTCGTAGCCAAAGTTTTGCTTAGTACTTTTTTGGAGGTCTTCTGCTGCTTCCTCTTTTATAAAGGGGGGGCATTTTTCATTTTGTAAAAGGGAATAGAGAAGGGACCAGGCGGATTTTTTTCTGGAAAATGTGAGAAGCAGTTTCGCGATAACCAATTTTAAGCTAAAGTCTTCTTGTTGATTGGCTACTTTAAGAAGCTCGTTTATGAACTCTTTCTTTTCTTTCGGATTTAATTTACTCCAGTAAATCTGGATGTTTTTTGTGGAATCATCAGGAGTTAGGGAGCGGATTTGGTTCAAAATGTTTTGATATTTTGAGGTATTTTGAGGTGAGTTTGGGGAGGTTTTTGGAGTAAGGTTGGTTCGATGTTTGTGATGTTCTTCAGATGGGAAGAGGAGTGCTACTAGTGCGAGGAGGCCTACAAAAATGCCAAGACCTTCGATGAGTTTTAGGAGCGCCTTTCCTTTTGAGGAGGAGGTAAGTATATATTTTAGCACTCCGAAAATAGCAAGTGTAGCGGCGAAGAAAAAGACAATTGTTGGACCGCTTGGGCGGGACCAGGAGAAGAGAAGTCCGACAAAGCTTACAAGAATACCAAGTATCCAGCTTAAGATAAGTCTTGTAGAGAAGGCTCTTACAAACAGGCCAATACAGACAGAGGGAATAACCAAAAATGTAAACACCAGTAAGACACCGCACACTTTTACACTGCTGGTAACCACCATTCCAAAGCTAAGGTAAAAGAGGAAATCCCAGAAGGGAATCCATAGCCCTTTTTGCTCTGCTAACTGCGGCTCAAAAGTAACCGCATAAAATTTAGGGAAAAACCAATAATGGAAGAATCCAACGGGTAGAATCACACTAGCAATACGAAAGATATCTTGTTTGGAAACCCAGGAGATATTGCCTACCAGAAGGTATTGGATGGTTTCTGCTCCATGTGGATCCTTGGCCATATCTACCATAAGGATGGCTAGCCCACTGGCCACAACATAGCAGATTCCAATAATAGCCTCATGAGGGATTAATTCCTCTCTAGGTTTAGCAAACGCAAAAAGCATAGCGCCTCCGATGGCAAAGACTAGGGCGTAGAGGCTAGCTCCTAAACTTTTGGGATCATATCCCAGATAGTAAGCGAAGGTAAGGCCTAGGGCAGCGATTTGAGCTATAGCGATATCCACGAAGATGATACCTCGTTTTAGAACATGTTGGCCTAGATAAACATAAATCCCTACCAGGAATAAAGTAGCGACAAAAGGTAAGAAAATATAGCTGAGCTGAGGAACCATGAGTTGCCTCCTTTGCTAAGTAGGAAATAGGAATTCGATCCATTTGGACAAAAGTGGTTCTAAGTTTTGGTCTGTGGCTAATCCCCGTAGGCTTTAGCTAGGGTTTCTAGGAGATAGTCCATAAAGCGAAAGTAATTTTTTGCCGCCGGGACGCCGCCGGTCATGGCTGGAAGAATCACAACTTTTGCTCCGGTTTCTTTGGCTAGAAGTCGTGGAATGGTATCATCGTAGTAATTGGTTACTGCAATTACGGGGATATTCTCTTCTTGAATTAACTTGATCATATACTGCCTATGAGCTTGCGAGGGGGAGATTCCCGGTTTTTCTTCCACATAACCTCGTATTTTCAAACCAAAACGCTGGGCAAAATAAATCCAGCTTTGGTGATAAAAGACGATTTTTTTCCCTCGAAAGGCAAGAGAAGTTTTGACCCACCCGCCAAGAAGTTCAAAAAGACTTTTTGCGCCAAGGCGTTTCTGAAGCCTAGGGCTTAACTTTTTTTTCTTGAGGAAAGGGATCAGTCGTTTCTTTTTGTAAAGTTTATCCAAAATAGATGGGCCAAATAAAGCCACTAATTTTCTACCGTACATAGCGATACTAATTTTTCGCTGAAATTGCTTTAATCTTTTGTGGAAATAATTTTCATTTTCGGGAGAAACACGAATCAGGCCAGAGGTTATATTTTTCGCGATGATTTTGGCATTGAGAGGGTCAATCCAAATATGAGGATTTCCATAAGGATGTAGATCCCCTCCACTTCTAGAAAGCACCTTAGGTATCTCCATCAACCTTACTCCCTGACTAGCTAGTACATAACCTTTTTGTCCAGGACGAATCTTGGGGTTACGGGCACCGTCTAGTACTTTCTCGCTCCAGAGTTCCAACTGCAATCCAATTTCGACAAAGAGATCGGCTTTATTTGCAACGCTCATTAGTTTTAGAGAAGGGATAACATAGTGGGGGTCTTGGTATCCTTTGGCGAGAGGAACCGCTTGAACTTTTTCTCCACCTACCTCTTGAGCAATAGAGGCCAGATCCGGCAGGGTGGTGACGACCAATAAGCGTTCTTTTGCGTAGACAGAAGTGAGAAGAAAGAGAAAAGACGTAAGCCAAATTTGGAGTCGTTTCATCGTTAATCTCCTTATTGTTAGGATGAGGCGTATGGTCAAAAGGTACAAAGGGAAATTTAAATGATAAAATGGAGAAGAGAGGAGAGGTTTAGCCAAAAGATTCTCGTTTAAATCATTCACAAAACTTCTCCTATTAGCGATTCACCCAATAGGGTTCCGCTGGATGGGAGCCAAAGACAAAGGTAATTTGAAAGAAAATACTATGGATATCTGGCCGTTGGCGATTCAAATGATGGTATTCGTAGCCAAGACGAAGGCGCAAAAATTCCGTGGTGTAATAGGATACATAGCCGCTGAGCTTGTATTCGCGGTTTTTAGAATCTTCAAGATCGTGGCTAAAATCGTAGCGGCCACCAAGATAAATATTTCGATTGATTTGATATTGAATGAAGCTATAAAGACCAATGGAATAGATGTTTCCTCCATCTTGTTGAAAACGTTCCCGTTCCACATAGAAAAATTCTGTTTGAATCACAAAGGAGCGATAGGTACCTCGTTTTAAAGGGCGCCAGCGAAAAAAGAAATCCATTCCAAAGATTTGGTTCTTTAAGCGGTTTTTTTTGTCTCCGTAGCCAAATCCGTAAGTCATTCCCATTTGCAGTTCATAGTTTTCCAAAAACGATTCCTGCAGTTTGTTCCGAAAGAAAATGGAGGGGTAGCTGGAAGCGCTGAGTTTTCCATTTTTTCGCTGAGGATAGGGAAAGGCGGACTCTTGGTCCACATTTAGAACCTGTAGGCTAAAGTCCCAGGGAGCGTAGGGAAAGAGCCACATGAGAGCGGCTCCAGCTGTGCTAAGCCCCTCTTCACCTAGGAATCGTTGAATGGGAAGAGGGTAATTGAATTGGGGAACATCGTGCAAATGAAGTTTGTTAAGGATACCAATATCTGGGCGAAACTTTCCAATTTTGGCTCGAAAATTCCAGGGCAAAGATTCAAAAGTGATGTACCCTTCCTCAATATCAACGGTATATTGATTTGGAGTTTCCTCTCCCAAGGAAACAATGAGCACCCCTTTGGCATACGGATCCACATCAGCACGAAAATCTCCCTCCGCTTCGCGCAGAGAAAATCGCCGGCTAATTTGTTCTCCCTCTTCGTTATAGACAGGCTTATGACTCCAGTGGTAGCTGATGTCTCCAAAAATAGTGATTCGGGGATTGAATTCATTAAGTTTTTGACTAATTTTTTGAATTACACCAGGAGAGGCGGTAGATTCTGAAGAACTCTCCTTACCTGTAGAAGAACTAGAACCCTTTTGGGATTCTTCTTCTGCTTCTTTTAACAGGGATTGGAGCTCTTTGTCCCCTTTTAGATCTTCCACACTTTCCTCTTCACCTTTTAGAAAAGGCGAAAAAAAACAGGTAAACAAAAATATCAACAGACAGCATTTCCATCTTTTATCCATCGTTTTATCTCCTTTAGACTTATTTTTTGCTCGCGTTTGTTTTAGTGTTTTTGATTGTTAGAGAGGTACTTGATGATCTGTACTTTTTCCAACGTTATCAAACCGGAGGGAATGAGATCTTCCATAATGGGGAGGATAAGCTGAATTTTATCTTCCTGGTCCACTACCTCAATTACGATAGGCAGATCGGAAGAAAGAGCTAGGATAGAGGATTTGTGGATTCTTGAGGAAGCACCATACCCCATAATTCCTCGTAAAACAGTGGCTCCAGCAATATCATATTCTCGAAGTATCTCCAGAATTTTCTTGTACGCTAACTTTCCATCTATTCGATCATCTTCGCCTACAAAAATCCTCAAAAGAAGGCCTTTCGTACTGATTTTCATAAAAACTCCCTTTCTGCACTTTTCCTAAAGCTTTTCTCCCTGAAAACCTTTTTTGAAAAAAGGGTTTCAGAAATCCCCCTCGTTTTGTAAGAAAAATCCTTTTTAGAAAAGGGTGTTTTCCTTACCATTCCTTCCAAAAAACTTATCCTTAGAACCATTTTGCAGTGATAAATCCTAACACAGAAAGAGTGATAGAAATCCCATTGTTGAGCAAAATATTGAGCAGACATTTGAGATACTCATTTTCTTGAAGAAGGGAAACACTCTCATAAGAAAAAGAGGAAAATGTGGTGAACGATCCTAAAAAGCCTACAGCGAAGAACAGGCGCCATAGAGGATCCAAAGTTAGTTTTTCAAGGAAGAGGGTCATAAAGAACGCCAAGGTGAAAGATCCCACACTGTTGACAACAAGAGTACCATAAGGGAAGTCTGAGCCGAAAACTTTGGCGCTTACATTCACTATCAGAAATCTTCCGAGAGCACCTAAGGCTCCCCCGCACATCACAAATAGATACTTCATTCTCCCTTACATCCTTATGTTTTGAAAACATTTTAATCAAAGTTCATCAAAAACGGGATTTACGTGAATTTATCCTTGTCTCTCCAATGTTGTTTTGTTTTAAAAAATCCTTAAAACAGGTTTTTTGAGCTTAAAAAACTCTCTTTCTCCACTATGCAGATCTAAGTGGACTTGCATCTTTAGACTAAGACAGTCAAATCCTTTTATAAGTACAGCTTAGTCAAGTTTTTCTGCTTTGCTACCTGTTCTTGACTGTTCTTAAACCAAAAGCGTGGAAGTGAAACAGTCTCTGGAACAGCTGAGCATACCGCAGAATAGGCAATTTTAAAGGGCGTATGGAGTTTGGAGAACAAAACACAAGTAAATTCTATTTACTCTCCAAATCCAACATAGCAAACCCTTCTCATTGAATAGACAATGAGAGGATTTGTATACAGGTATGGGTCCCCGCTGTATTTTCTTATGAATGGATTTTAGAAAAAGGATGGTAGAGTTGGAGGAGCGCGCCTGGAAATGGGCAGAAGTGAAGTAAGGGGAAAGTAAAAGGAAATCTCCAGAACTAGAGAGAATGAAAGAGAGACCAAAAAAAGTAAGACAAAGCTATGGACAGAAGGGATGAGAAAACGGCAGGTTTCGAACACCACACAGAGCTGACAATTTTGCTGGTTATGTGGAGTATGCCCAAATCCATATAAAAGGAAGGTCAAAAATAGAAGAAAAAATAGAAAGTGGAGGATAGAGTTTCTGTTTTTCATATTTCGGCTACAAAGCGTGGATGAGAGCGGCGATCGTTTTCAGTGGTCTAGGAGGATTTGCTCCATCTTGCGATTGGTGTGAGAAGAGATCCACACCTTCTGCATTTCGTTTAAAACCAAAAATTCTCTTTTTCTTAACTAAGAATTATAGAAAGAATTGAAAGAATTTCCAGTCTTTTTCTTTAAAATAAAATTGGCATTGTTTTTTCAAGAAATTCCTACAAAGGCAAGAAAGGTTTCCGATATGAAGGATAGTAAAGGTAAAGACTGGCTAGGTTGGTACACCATACCTATTCAGATCAATAGTTTGGACGAAAGAAAAAAAATCTTGAAATCGCTTTCCAAATGGGGAGAAAAGGCGGGAATAAAATTTGAAGAGTGTCAAAAATCCCAAGCGGATGTAGGGATTTATCTGCATTCTAAGGGGGAGGGAGAAGAAGATGTGAATAGGGCTTTTGCTAAAAGCTCTGAGAGCAAGAAAATCCTCGCTTTTGTGGGAAATTCTCCTTGGGTGGAAGAGGCCAAAGAGCTTGGTGAAAAATGGAAAAAACAGAAAGCAGGGGCTGTTTGTGAGGTTGTGATTGGAAGGAGTTTGGAAGATCTGAGCCAAAAACTCATTCGCACTGTTCAGCGTTTGTATGGCGAGCTGTTTCGCTCCCGCTATCAGGACTGGCAGGAGCAGGAAAGGTTTTTAAATGGAGAGTTTTATCCTGAGCGGCCGTACAATTTTCCGGGATTTGAATACCTTTGTACCAAGGAGTATTCCAGCCCATAGACGGAAGCCTCGAGAGAGAATTTTTTGAGAAAGGGTGGTAGGGAGAAACCTTTTTTTAAAAAGGGTTCCCCTTACAAAGCAAAAGTTTTTGGAGGTTTGGAACCTTTTTTCTAAAAAGGTTCTGAGTAAGAAAAGTTTTTGGGAAGTCTGAAAACCCTTTTTCTAAAAAGGGTTTCAGGAGTAAAAGTTTTGGAAAAGGGGTTTTAGGGGAAAGACTTTTTTCAAAAAGTTTTTCCCCTAAAG
>RFKQ01000035.1 GCA_003694635.1 Planctomycetota bacterium | reverse complement strand
CTCCACCACCTCCCCCAACACCCCACGGGGAAGTTCAAAAACATCCTCTCGCCGAACCGTCCTTCCCGCCAAAACCTTGGGCGGATCCTCCCCCTCCTTCAACAAAAGAAAGGCCCTCTGCGCACCTACCAAAACAATCGCCTGATCAAGAATAAGCTCCAAACGCCTGGAAAAAGAAAGAGGCGAAGCAAACGCCTTCACCAACCCCAAAACCCGAACAATGTCCTCCTTTTTTAAATGAAAAGCTACCCGTTCCAGTGCCAATAACTCCGTTGTGGCCTCCTGGGAATCCTCTAAAATCTCCTTTGCCTGGGAAACCTCCCTCCTGAGTTCATCCAACAAATGAGAATCACGAAACTCGTCCATATTCTCCAAAATCCAATCCCGTTCGCTATATTCAAGAAAAATCCCATCTCTACTTCTTCTTCCGAAATAAACCAAATCTCCCCTTCTTCGCTGACTCCGTCTTGCCTTTTGCCGCTTTCTTTGCCCCTCGGAACTTGCCCTTCTCCTCTTTGTCCTCCTCGTCATCGTCTATATCGCTGTCCTCCTCCTCGCCTCCGTCTATATCGCTATCCTCGTCCTCGTCATCATCTACATCGCTGTCCTCCTCCTCGTCATCGCTATCCTCTTCTAAATCCTCTTCCAAATCAATATCTTCAAAATCCTCGTCGTCTTCCTCCTCATCATCTAAAATCTCCTCCTCTTCCCTCCCCTTTTTCCTCTGCTCCGCCGCCTCGCCTTTCTTCGGATGATGCCGGCTTTCCAATGGCAGACCAAGCTCCTGAAAAATCTCCCGATCCTCCTCAATCTTTAACAGCTTGTACTTCTCCACCATCTTCTGAAAATAAGCCTCCTGAGCCTTGATCGCCTTGTGAACAAGAGGGAAACGATCCTGGCCAAATTGATTTTCCCACTTCTCCAAAAAAGAATGGGTGTACTGAATATTCTTCTTCAGCTTTTTTAAACTCTTTAAAACATCACGAACCAACATTGCCTAAAACTCCCAATCAAACCATAATCCATTCTTAGCTACTTATCTCCGCTCTATTTTACACTCAGAATCTGGCGCAATCAAGAAAGTTTTTGGAAATTTGATAAAGAAAAAAACTCAAAAACTTAAAGCACTTGGAGCCAATTATTTATAGGAAGCACATTATAGGAAACATACCAAAACAAAAAAAGGAGCTTTGATAGTTTGGAAAACCATCACTATCCATCGCTCCTTTTGCTTCCGCTCCCCCAAACTAAGATTACTTTTTTCGTTTTGTATCTCCCAGATTTTGTATCTCCCAGATGTAGAGAGGCGTCCTATGTCAGGACACACACCCTACATCTTGGGGGGATTGATTCGTTTTTTCTGGAATGTAAACCCAATACTTTGATAATTATACCAATTTTTTTCTATCTGTCAACCAAAATTTTTTATTTTTTTCCTTTGCCACAAAAGTAAAAATCCAATGAAATCCGACCACCTCCCCCAACGCAAAGAGCCAACGCCACCAATAATAAGGTCAACGCATACTCCATACCCCCATGGCTAAGAAAAAATGCAGGAAAATGTACCTTAGCAATCGCTACTCCCATCACAATGCAAAGCACCAACGCCGCAAAGCGCGTCAGCAAACCTATAAAAACCAAAATCGCCCCAAAAAACTCTCCACCTCCCGCCAAAACCGCCCACATCATCCCCGGCGCCATCCCCAACTTCGCCTCCAAAAACCCCGCCATCGCCTCCAATCCCTTCCCCCCAAACCAACCAAAAAGCTTCTGAGCTCCATGAGCAAAAAAAACTACCCCCAAAATCACCCTCAAGATCAACAATACCAAATCCCCCGCAGCAACCCTCCCTCCCCCCTCCTGAACCTCTCTATCATCCTGAACCTGTGCCTCACTTGAGGAAATATCATCTCTTCTACTTCTCTCTTTCTGACTATCCATCCTTTCTTTACTCCTTTCCATTATTTATTTTTCAAGTATTTTCCAAATGCTTCTTCCTCCATCTTGACAATATCTTTCTCTCTATTTATAATTTTACTCCAAAAAGAACAACTATGCAAATCCAAAATCCTATCTAAATACTTCACTTTCTCTATCTCATATAAAAGCAAAGGAAATACGCCATGAAAAAACTCCTCCCCCTCCTCACCCTTCTGCTGTGGCCAACCTTCGCCTACGGCGAATACCAAATTCTAGAGTCTCGGCCAAAAGTAAGATGGCTACCCTTTATCGAAGGCCTAGCCCTGGAGTTTAGCGTCCCTATCATCACCACAGACCACGACTTCGACAGCACCACAGACCCCAAACTCTCCCTCGATTCCGTCCTCGCCGGAACAAACCTCGGCCTAGAATATAAAGGCAATTCCCTCTACCTCCAGCTCTACCTAAATATTGGAGTAGGAGAAGCAGATAGCAACCTAGATGTAACCAATAACACCGGCATCACCTTCGATGCCATCAATATCGACTCCCTGACAGCCGCCGGAGTATACTTTCTCCAAGGCCCATTCATCCTCAGCGTCTACACCGGTGTGGGCGTGGAAGACACAGACTACGAATACAACGACCAAGGGGATAAAGAAACTATCTCCTTTGTCTATGTCTACTTCCCCATCGGAGCCAAACTCGAACTCCTTGTCTCCCCCAACCTAAAAGTAGCCGTGGACTTTACCCTACGCTTCCTATTCGCAGGCGAGGAAGAAACCGATGATGGCAATACAACCATCACCGCCGACCTAGAACCCTCCGTAGGCGTAAAAGTAAGCTTCCCTCTCGACTTTATTCTACCCCCCTTTGTCAGCTTAAGCCTTACCCCATGGCTCAAATATCAACCCTTCCAACCCCAAGATACCTTTGTGGACTCCGAAATCTTCTTCTTCGGGGTAAACATTGGAATAAAATTCTATTTCTAAATTCTCCCCCTCGATACCAAAATCCCTACCTCCCGGAGGCCCAGGTGCCAAAAAAAAAGAAGAAACCCCCCTCCACCCACTTCCCTAAACCAAAAAAAGAAAAGAAACCTACCCCCACCCCCACAAAATCCACTCCCCAGCAACCCAAACTTCAACTCCTAACCGCCTTCACCCCTCTCCACTACATCCTCGCAACCGTCGCCGCCATCTACCT
>RFKQ01000034.1 GCA_003694635.1 Planctomycetota bacterium | reverse complement strand
GAAAAGTTTTTGGGAGGGGGTAGTAGGGGGAACACTTTTTTCAAAAAGGGTTCCCCCTACGGCGAAAAAGTTTTTGGAAAGTCTGAAAACCTTTTTGAAAAAAGGTTTTCAGGAGTAGAGGAATCGAGTGAAGTCAGATTCAGTTCAAACGTATGCAGGTTTTGTGGCTGTATTGGGTCGTACCAATGTGGGGAAGTCCACGTTGATCAATGCGTTGGTGGGGGAGAAGGTTTCCATTATTACGGATCGACCGCAGACGACGACGCTGTTGGTACGGGCTATTTTGACGGAGGGAAATCGGCAGGCGGTTTTTGTGGACACGCCGGGTTTGCATACGCCGCGGAACAAGTTTTCCAAGATGCTCATGGGGGATATTGTGAAGGCGTTGGAGGATGTGGAGTTGGTGTTGGTGCTGGTGGAGCCGGAGGATCGGATGAGGGGAGGGACGAGGCGTTTGATTTCTCTTATAAAAAGGGTCAATTGTCCTCGATTTTTGTTGATCAACAAGGTGGATTTGGCCAAGAAGCGTTCTCTTTTGCCTACAGCGGAGTGTCTTGGGTGTGAGGTGGAGTTTGATTTGATTTTGCCCATTTCTGCGAAGTATGGGGATGGACTTTCTTATCTGAAGGAGAGAATTTTACAGGCTATGCCGCCCAATCCGTTTTTTTATCCGGAGGATATGGTGAGTGACATTCCGCAGACCCTTTTTGTCGCGGAGCTGGTTCGCGAGAAGGCGATGCAGCTCACCCATCAGGAGGTGCCCCATTGCATTGCGGTGGAGACCACTTCTATCCGGGAGCGTGAAGACGGGGCGTATGAGGTGGAGGTGGTGATCTACGTGGAAAGGGAGAGCTTAAAAGGTATCTTAATCGGGAAGGGGGGACGGATGATTCGGCAGATTGGGACGCTGGCGCGCAAGGAATTGGAGGAGGTTACGGGAAGAAAAATTGTGTTAAAGACCCAGGTAAAGGTGTTGAAAAACTGGCGAAATTTGGACATTGCAAAGAAATTCCGCCCTTCTTAGGGCTTGTGGACATGGAAGGGATGCTTATGAGTGTAGCGGTGTATCCAGGGACCTTTGATCCCCTGACGAAGGGGCACTTGGACGTGATTGAGCGGGGGGCGAAGATTTTTGAAAAGCTCATTGTCACAGTGGGGATAAACACATCGAAAACGCCAATGTTTTCTACTCAAGAGCGCATTTCCATGATACAAAAACATGTGCATCACCTCAGGAATGTAGAGGTGAGCTGCTTTTCTTCCCTGGTGGTGGACTACGCCAAAAAAGTGGGTGCCACCGCTATTTTGCGAGGTATTCGTACCTTTTCAGACTTTGAATATGAATTTCAAATGGCCTTGATGAACCGGAATATGGCCAAAGAGTTAGAGACGGTTTTTGTGATGACCAGTATGGAATATTCGTTCATTTCCTCTCGTCTAATCAAGGAAATTTTGAGCTTGGGAGGCGATATTTCCCAATTTGTTCCACCCTTGGTGGAGGAGGCCATGAGAGCCAAAATCGGAGAAATAGCAGGACAATAGCGTTCTTAAGTCATAAGATTTTTGCGCAAGGAAGGGGTATTCATTAAAAAATTGTCAAAAATAGAAAATGCTTTTTACTTTAAAAATTGCTAAGGGACGGCGGCCATGGATATTCAAAAACAAATTTACAAGCTTACCGAGATCGGAATCGCCCTAGCCGAGGAGAGAAATCTGGATAAGTTGCTGGACAAAATTCTCCGCGAAACACGCCTGTTTACCGGCGCAGAAGCGGGGACCCTTTACATTCGAGACAAGGATCATCTGGTGTTCGCTGTCATCCAAAACGATGCTTTAGGGAGCCGTTGCCAAAAAATTACCCAGAATTTGAGGGGGCAACAGCTCTCCATCTCTAGCTCTAGTATGGCCGGGTACGTGGCTAGAACGGGGAGGATATTAAATATTGAGGATGTGTATCAGATCAAAGAGGGAAGCGAATATCATTTCAATCCTGAGTTTGATAAAAAAGAGGGCTACCGCTCCCAGTCGATGCTGATTGTACCGATGAAGGATGCCCAGGGAAATATTTTGGGAGTGCTTCAGCTGATCAATGCCAAAAAGGAGAATGAGGTGATTCCCTTTGATTCCAGCAAGGAGATGCTGGTGTTATCGCTGGCGAGTCAGGCGGCGATAGCGCTAAAAAATGCCCAGCTTACGAAGAAATTAAAGGAGGTATACCTGGACACCATTTATCGTCTCTCGATTGCAGCGGAGTACCGGGATAGCGATACCGGCGCCCACGTGCGAAGAATGAGCCATTATTCCGCGGTGATCGCGAAGCATCTTGGCTTTTCTGAAGAGGAGGTCGAGAATATTTTATACGCCAGCCCCATGCACGATGTAGGAAAAATCGCCATTCCAGATCGCATTTTGCAAAAGCCCGGAAAACTCACCAAAGAAGAATTTGAAGAAATGAAAAAACATACCCTAATCGGTGCGGAAATCCTAGGAAATTCGGACAGCAAAGTCCTACAACTCTCGGAAAAAATTGCCCTTTCACACCACGAAAAAATGGATGGAAGCGGCTATCCCTATGGCCTAAAGGGAGAGCAAATCCCCTTAGAAGCTAGGATTGTGGCCGTGGCGGACGTCTTTGATGCTCTGACCTCCCCTCGCTGCTATAAGCCGCCCTTTCCGGTGCCCAAAGCTCTGGAAATCATTAAAGAAGAGAGCGGGGCCCACTTCGATCCGCGGTGCGTAGAAGCTTTTCTAAAAGGTTTAGAAGAAATTTTAGAAATCAAAAAAAAATACCAAGAGCTAGAAAACGAAAAATAAAATCACTCCAGACACTGGAAAAAGCAGCTTCAAAATGATGGCCATTGAGTTCCCTAGCAATCCCTATCCTAGCGTAGGAGTGGAGATTGAACTTCAAACCATAGATCCCCACTCCAAAGCTCTTATCCAAGGTGCTCCCCGAATCCTTCGCCTAGGCCTAGAGCCGGAACACATTAAAAAAGAGCTCCTCCAATCCAACCTGGAAGTGAGCACTTCCCCTTGCCAAAATGTCCAAGAAGTGGAAAACGAACTTATTCAACGACTCTATAGATTGATAGAAGCGGCACGAGAAGAAAATATCTCCTTTATCTCCGCCGGCACCCATCCTTTTTCCAATTGGAAATCCCAAGCGGTTACCGAAGATCCTCGCTACAGGGTACAACTCGAACGCATCCGATGGAGCGGATACCGCCTCTCCACCTTTGGGGTACATATCCACATCGGAGTGGAATCTGGGGAAAAAGCCATCGCCTTTATGAACGCTATGAGCAGCTACCTTCCCCACTTTCTTGCCCTATCCGCCAGCTCCCCCTTCTGGAATGGATTCGATACAGGCCTCGCCTCCGTCCGCTCCAAAGTGTTTGAATCCCTGCCAGGCGGAGGTACCCCCTACCGTAGGCGCAACTGGGCAGACTTTCAAAATATGATAAAAGTGTTCATTAAAAGCGGAACCATCGAAAGCGTCCAAGAAATCTGGTGGGATATCCGCCCTCATATCAAATACGGTACCCTGGAAATACGGGTCTGCGACGCCATGAGTAGCATGTGGGAACTGATGGGCGTGGTGGCCCTCTACCAATGCCTGGTCAAATGGATGGATATGCTCTACGATCGAGGCGAATTCTTGGACCTACCTAGACACTGGGTGATCGAAGAAAATAAATGGCGCGCTGCCCGCTGGGGAACAGACTGTCGACTTATCACGGACAATAAAGGCTCCCAACTCCATATCCGCACCGTCCTAGAGCAACTCCTAGAACAACTGGAACCGGTGGCAGAAAAACTGAACTGCCTCCCCTACCTCCTGCGTATCGAAGAAATCTTGCAATCTAAAGGAAGCGCTACCCGCCAACGCCACTTCTACCACGCTCACCAAAAAAACCTAAAAAAAACCGCCACCTTCCTAGAAGAAGAATTCCTCCACTCCATCTCCCCAAACGGCAAATCCCTCCCTCTCTCCTTGTAATTCTTCTCGGGACCTTTTTCAAAACAAGGTTCCGAACCTCCAAAAACTTTTTAGATTTAGGGGAAAACCTTTCCCCTAAAAACCCCTTTTTTAACCTTCTTTCTAAAAACTTTTAAGGGTAGAAGAAAAGACTTTTAACAACACCTACAAGCTATCTGATAAAATCCTCTCCGCCGCTGCTTTCAAATGAAAAGCCCACAAACCCTGAAAAGACGACGGAGGGCGCGGAGTGATGAGGATCGCACGAGTCTGAGCGTTCTGCCCCGCTTGGATATCCCTGACCTGGTCTCCAATCATCCAGCAAGAGGGAAGATCCAAACCAAAAAGCTGAGCCGCCTGTAGAAGCAATCCAGCCTTAGGCTTACGACAATCGCAGCAAACACTGTAAGCTGGAACGGAACCATGGGGAAGATGCGGGCAATAAAACAGTGCGTGAAGATAAACTCCCCTCTCCCCAAGCTGTTGGTAAAGGCGCTTGTGGATTTCTAGCAAAATCCCCTCATCCAAATAACCTCGCGCAATGCCCGACTGATTTGTGGCAACCACAAGAAGGTAATGCTGTTGAAGAAGCTGGAGTCCCTCTACTACATTCGGCAGTAGCTCCACTCCTTCGGGATCATTAAGGTAAGGAACATTCTTGATAAGGACCCCATCCCTGTCCAAGAAGATCGCTCTTTTCTGCTCAGCTGGTGGCGGTTGAGTGGGCAAATGCAAGTAAAAGTGAGGTGATTTTTCTAGCATCGGGTAGCCCTTTGAAGAGCGTTTAGCCAAAGAGGCAAAATTCTGTGAGGATGATAATGCTGAGCGCGTTCCAAGGCTCTTTGTCGATAGTGTTTCTGTTGCTGTGGATTCCGCAACAAAGATAGAATTGCGTCTTTAAGACACTTTTCCGCATAAGTAAGAGGGGTTTGTGGAGGTCGAAATCTTCCATCAGGCACGGGGAAAAGAATACCGTAAGGGGCGAATTCCACCTCCTGCGTTTGCTTTAAAACAGGCGTATTTGGCGCAAGAATTTCTCTTGGCCCACTGAGGCAGTCGGCGCTAACCACGGGCAAGGCGCAGGCAAGGGCTTCTAGGATGGCGTTGGGAAATCCTTCATGCAGAGAGGGGAAAGCAAAAATCGTTGCCTGGCGAAGGTAGGGAAAAGGGTCGCTTTGAAAGCCAAGGAAGTGAATGTCCTCCGCTCCAGGAAGGTTTTGGGCGTACTTCTGGAGCTGGGAGGAAACGTCGATTTTCTTATAAGCTGGCGGAGCGCCGAGAAAATGGAGTTGAAGCTTGGGAAATGCTTGCTTGAGATAAGGCCAGACGCGCAGAAGATGGATATGGCCTTTCAGTTTATCCAATCTTCCCATTGTGATGAGGGTGGGAGTTGGAGGCAGGAAGGTTGGTGGGGGGAGCTGGGGCGGAAATAGGAAATTGGGGATGGGGAAGATTTTATGGCGGGGAAGGTAGCGTTTTAGAAAGCAGGCGGTGGCTTGGGAGTTGGGGACAACGAGGTTGGCTTTACGGTAGAGGTGAAGTAGGAAAAAGTTGAAAGGTTTCCTCAAAAGAGGGAGGCTGTAAAGGGTGGGATAGGAGCGAAGGCTAAGAAGGGTTGGCCCGCCTGTGAGAACGTTGAGGAGGTTGGAGCCGCGCATAAAGCTCAGGGTGAGAAAGGGACGTAGAGTGCGCTTGAGAGAGTGGATTTTGCGAGCAAGTTGCCAAAAGTTTTGCAAAGATCGGAGGGAGGGGGGAAAGAGAGGAAGGTCAAAGGTAGGATCGGAAAGGATTTCTCCCCCGATAGGGTAAACAGGTGGGGCATGGGAGCGGATGATCCAATAGATTTGGTAGTGTTTTTGGAGGGCGAGGCTTAAGCGTGCGGCTGCGCGTTCGGCGCCTCCCCCTTGCAGGTTGCTAATCAGGAAGAGGAGTTTTTTCATAGAGCGGAGCGAAGGGACTTTTCGAGGATGGGTTGGGCTTCCATGTCGTAGTCATCGACGAGGTTGGTGATTTTCAGGTGGATAAAGTCTCCGATTTGATGAGGGAGGGGGGAGCGGAAATAGATTAGATTATCGATTTCCGGGCCATTTTCAGGGGAGCGGGCGGTGTAAAGGCCGGGGGAGGGTTGGTCATCGATCATGGCTGTGAGGGTTTGTCCAATTTTTTTTGAGTTTATCTTTTGAACGATATTTTTTTGCACTTCTGCAAGGATTTGACATCGTTCTTGACGGACTTCTTCGGGGATTTGATTGGGGTAATGTTGAGAGGGGGCACCTTTTTCGGGGGAGTAGGCAAAGATGCCTAGGTGTTGGAATTGGGTTTCTTGGATGAAGCGTAGGAGTTCTTGGAAGTGTTGTTCGGTTTCGCCTGGGAAGCCCACGATAACGGTGGTTCGGAGGGCGAGTTGGGGGATACGATTTTTGAGTTTTTGGATGGTATCACGGATTCGTTGGCTGGTGCCTCGTTTCATCGCTTTAAGGACAGGGTCGCTGATATGTTGGATGGGCATATCGAGGTAGGGGACAACTCGTTCGAGGGAGGAGATTGCTTGGATAAGTTCGTCGTTGACGGTATTGGGGTAGGCGTAGAAGATGCGTATCCAGTGGAGGTTAGGGAGGCTGTTGAGCTGTTCAAGGAGGGTAGGGAGAGAGGGTTTGCCATAGAGGTCTGTACCGTAGTAGGTGGAGTCGTCGGCGATAAGGTTAAGTTCTTTGGCGCCATCGTGGACGAGTTCTTGTGCTTCTTGGAGGAGGTATTCGATGGGTTTGCTTCTATGTTTTCCGCGGATTTTGGGGATGACACAGAAGGAGCAGGTGTGGTTGCAGCCTTCGGAGATGCGCAGATAGGCGTAGTGCCGAGGGGTGAGGCGAAAGCGGGCGATTTCGGGATAGACGCTTTGTTTGGTGCGCACCGGGATGCGTTTGGCGGCGACATTTTCGAGGATAGCGGGCAGTTGTTGGTAGTGTTGGAGGGGGAGGACGTAATCGATTTCAGGGACGAGTTGTTGGAGTTCTTTGGGTTGGCGTTGGGCTAGGCATCCGATGGCGATGAGGGTATGGCAGGGGCCTTGTTTTTTGAGCTTTGCGGCTTGGCGGAGGGTGTGTAGGGATTCTTCCTTAGCGTTTTGGATAAAGCCGCAGGTATTGACGATGAGGATATGGGCATCGTTGGGGTGGCTAAGGACGAAGTGTCCGGAGGCGAGGAGGTCGCCGAGGAGGATTTCGGAGTCCACAAGGTTTTTGGTACAGCCTAAGCTATAGAGGCTGAGGTTGAGGGGAGAAGTTTTTGGGGGAGAGGGTTTGAGTTTTTTTGTCTTTTTTTTCATATTTTTCTTCATATTTCTCTTATGGAATGGGTGTTTTTCTTGTTTGGATAGGGAATGGTAAATGGATAGGGGATGGTAAAAAGTATTCAGAAGGTTCTGACTTGGCCTCTGTTCGACTTTTCGCGGAGGGAGCTGGTAGCCGGTATTCGGAAAGAGGTGGAATGCTGGAGGGGATTTTTAGTAGAGGACGCGGTAGAGTTTTACGGGTTTGGTTTTCCCTTTGAGGGGTACCGGTTCCATTTCTTCGCAGGGGAAATATTGGCTGATCATGGGGTAGTTGAACTCTGAGATCACGATTTCGCCGCCGGCGGCTTTGCCGCAGAGTCGGCTAGCGATATTGACATGGTCGCCGATGACGGTGAATTCCATCCGTCGTTCTGAGCCGATATTGCCGACCATGACTTTGCCGGTATTGATACCTATTCCTACATCGAAGCGTGGTCGGCCTTCGCTTTCCCATTTTTTATTGAGTTCTACCAATCGTTTTTGTTGTGCGATGGCGGCACGTACGGCCATGATGGGGTGATCTGGCTTGGGGTAGTAGGGCGGGCCAAAGACGCTCATCACGGCGTCGCCGATAAATTTATCGATGGTACCTTGGTAGTCGAAGATGCACTTGGTCATTTCGGAGAAGTATTCGTTGAGTTGTGCGACCAATTCTTGGGGGCTTAGTCCTTCGGAGAGGGTGGTGAAGGAGCGGATATCGGAGAAGAAGATGGTGACGACTTCTTCTCCCCCGGCTTCGTGGAGGTCGACTTTGCCTTGCATCACTTGTTCGACGACATTGGGGGAGAGGAATCGTTCGAAATTGGTACGCCGTTCGGTTTCCACTTTGATATTATCGTAGAGTTTGGCGTTGGAGATGGCGACGGAGGCCATGTTGCAGATGCTGGTGAGGAGTTCTAGGTCTTCTTGTTTGAAGTTTCCGGAGGCGAGGCGGTTATCCACTTGTAGGATTCCGAGGACTTTTGATTTGCCGGATTCCACGTTTAGGGGTTTGAGGGGGACGCACATAGCGGAACGGATATTGAAGTTAATGATGCTTTGGGTGCCGGAGAATCGTTCATCTTGGGAGGCATCGGAGCAGAGGATAGCGGATTCTTCTTGGATAGCTTTGCGGATAATGGAGCGGGAAAAGGTGAGTTGTTTATTGGATTGTCCTTCTTTGGTAAGGTAGACTTTCGGCTCAAGCTGGTTGGTTTTATCGTTAAAGAGGAGGATAAAGCCTCTATCTGGGCGGAATACTTTGAAGACCAGTTTCATAATATTTTGGAGGACGGTTTCGAGTTTAAGGTTGCTGGTGATGGTGTTGGCGACTTCGTAGAGGATGGAGAGGAATTTATGGGATCGTTTGAGGACTTCGATATCTTCTGTTTCTTTGACGCGAATGAGGGTGGAGGAGGTGTTGAGGTCGAGCATGGTGTGGACGGTAGCGTCCATTCCTTCTGGAGCGGAGGGTTGTTCTGTGCTTAGGAGGTTGGAGATGGATTTGCCTAGGGGATTGGCGGCTGTGCTTAGATTTACGATGGTGGCGCCCCCTTCGATTTTTTCCCAACCTTGGGGGGTAGTGGGGCGATGGGAACGGGTAGAGACGCGGCTATCTATGTGCGGCTGCACCGCTGGATTGCGGGCGGTTTCTTTGAGCGAGAGTTGGTCTGGATAGGGTTGGGATATAGGTTGAGGGAGAGGGGTAGAGCTGGCATCGCTTAAAATGGTACAGATGGTATTTCCAATACGTAGTTGATCGTTGATTTGGGCTTTGGCGGTGGTGATTTTTTGTCCGTTGAGAAAGGTGCCATTTTTGCTTCCTAGATCTTCTATAAGTACGGAGCCATCGCCGCCGATGGAGAGTTTTGCATGTTTTCGAGAAGCGTCCAGGTCTTTGAGTTTAATATCGCAGGTAGAGCTTCTTCCTACGATAAGTTCGGAAAACGGAGGTAGGTTGAAGCTACTCCCTTGATTGGCCCCTTCTTGGATGTAGAGTTTTGGCATTTTGAAATATTTCCTCACTCTTTCAGATTTGCGATTGCCCTTTATGGAAAATTTTCTCTTTTTGTTAGGGTTATATAACAATGATTATATAAAAGACCATTTGGATTGTCAACTATTTTGCCATAGCAGCTTTTGCATTTGGAGGGAAAGGAGATAGTCTACAGCGTCTGAGAGGGGGGAAAACCGGTATTTGAGCGTGGGGAAGGCG
This sequence comes from Planctomycetota bacterium, assembly GCA_003694635.1. Classification (GTDB taxonomy): domain Bacteria; phylum Planctomycetota; class J132; order J132; family J132; genus J132. Next base: position 1,955 of record RFKQ01000034.1, on the reverse strand, counting down.
GTATAGCCTGAGGTGGAGTGAAGGGTTGCGCAGGCGTGGAAGATAGAGCGTTCATTTCACTGGTGCAGCAGGTAAAACCAGCGGAGGAGGGGGGAGTTGCCTTGGATTTCCTCCCAGTGGATGAAGGGGCCGTTTAGAATTTGGATGCTATCGGGGCTTGTGCCCAAAAGCACATCCCGGCTAGGTTCTGTTAAGGCTTTTTGAAAATAATTTTTGGCGTTTTCAAGGGGCGTTTTTGTGAGGATCAATCCAAAGGTTTCTTGTCCTTTTTGGTGGTCAAAGTAATAGAATTTGTTTCGGGGTGGAATTTCCAAGATTTTCCCTTTAGGGATTTTTGCAAGAGGTTGGAGGTTGTTGGGATAGAGCATTTGGATTTTTCCCGAGCTTCCTTTGAGGAGGACGTAGGCGTAGCAGGGGGAGAAAGGTTTCAAAAAGATTTTAAAGGCTTCACCTTCTCTTACTACGGATCCGTTTTTTAGTTTTTGCCAATTTTCTTGTTTGGAGCGGCGGTAAACAAAGGTGTAGTAGCTTCTCAAAGGTTTTTCTTGTTCAATTTTGAGGAGTTCCTGTCTTTGTCGGAATTCTTGAGGGGCGCGGGGTAGAGGAAAGACGGTTGGTTTACCTTTTCGTCCACATAGATAGAGCTCTAGTTGTTGCTCCAGCAGGCCATAGAGAAGAAGTTCTTTTGGCTTTAAGTGTTTTTTGGCAAATTGGGCGGGTTTATCCAAAAGTTTTTTCCATTCGTTGGAAGTGAGGCTTTTTTTCTGGAGGGGATACTTTTGGGCGAGGGTCTCTAAGAGCACCTTAGGCCAGGCTGTTTTTTCGGAAGCAGGCCAGAAGGGGGAGATCAGTAGGATGGAGTGGCCGGAGAGTTGTTTTTTCCATTTTTTCATAAGTTTATGGAGAGCAAGTTTTTTTTCCAGTTGCCAGGCGCGCTGTTCATGCTCTTTGGAGAGCCATTTGTTGTGTGTTTCCAATAGTTTTTCTAGAGCTTGCCAGTTTTTTTCTTGGAGAAGTTTTTCAGCTTTTTGGAGGATTTCTTCATCCTGTTTAAGGATTTTTTCTTTTTCTTTTATTTGGATTTGGTCTAGGAGCATTTTAGCTCTTTGCGAGTATTGAGGGGTATTGCTTTGGATTACACCTTTGCAAAGGGCTTTGGCTTCTTTGATTTTCTTTTGGTGAAAATAGCTTTGAGCAAGGAGTAAGAGGCCTTCGTCGGGCAATTTGGCCTGAAGAGGCTCTAGTTCGTTCACCACTTTCTTCCATTCTTGATTTTTAGCTAGCCATCTAGCTTGGTGGACCACTAGTTCAGGGTTGTTGTACCATAGGATTTGAAGATTCCGCTCTACCTCCTCTCCTGCTTCTTCGTAGAGTGGGCGGGGGAGAGAGATTTGGACGTAGGCTCTCCATTCTTTTGCTTCCAAGGGTTCGTAATGTATTTGGGGGACTGCCAGATTTTTCAAAATACCTTCGGTGGTGATTTGAAGTTGGGAGAGAATAGTTTTATTGAAAAATTGTTTTTGCAAAGTTTTTTGAATTTGCTGTTTTTGGAAGTAGTAGGAGGAGACTTGAGAGATAAGGGAGGAGGCTATAGCTCTTTTCCCCTCAGCTTCCGCATTTCTTCTCGCTTCTTCTTTGTTTTTTCCTTTTCCCATTCCCACCGCCACAACTTCTTCTTGTTTTATTACGAGGGGTTGATGGATCCACGCGGGTGGGGGGGAAGAGCAGCTGGTAAGAAGTAGAAAAAAGAGGATTAGAGGGAAGTTGAGTTTTTTTCCTGTGGCTGGGTGCATGGTTTTCTCCTTTTGGAGATTCTTTAGAGGTTTAAAAGTTTTTGAAAAGTCCGAAAACCTTTTTTCAAAAAGGTTTTCAGGGGAAAGAAGTTTTGGAAAAGGGGTTTTTAGGGGAAAAGTTTTTCCCCTAAAGTACGAAAAGTTTTTGGGAAGGGGTGGTAG
>RFKQ01000001.1 GCA_003694635.1 Planctomycetota bacterium | reverse complement strand
ATAAAATTGTATCCATTTTAAAAAAACAATCCCCCCAAACCTGGCATGCTCTCCTCGCCCGCTGGCAAGAAATCTGGAAACAAACCCTGACCCTTCCCTCCCTCTTCCCCCCTCTGCGCCACGCCCTCCTCCACCTCCTCACCCAATTCGCTCTTTCGCATTTTCCCCACCTTCTCCCCCACGCCCTAGAGAAAATCTCCCCCAAGTTTGTCCTCCCCGTATTTCAACGACTGAACTCCCACCAACAAACCAAGTTGCTCCGCCAACTCCTCCCCGACCAACCCGCCGCGGCTTTCCAAGTTGCCCTCCACACCACCACTCCCGCCCTGCTCCCCCTTTTGCCTCAACTCCGTCAGCTGGCCAATTCCCCCGACTCCCCGCCCCCTCTTCAAGCCCTCCTCTGGCTAAGCCAACTCTCCCCTGCACCTCCCTCCTCTTTCCCTCTCCCACCTCCCCCCTACAAAGCCATTCCTTTCGTGTCCGAGGCACTTTTGCACCCCCTAGGCGCCCAATTAAAAAAACGCTACATCCTCCCCCACTCCCTCCTCACCCAACTGTTCCAACAACTCTACACCCAACGCAAGTACCTGGAGGGGGAAGAACTCCTCCGTCTTCAGCAATCCTGCATTCTCTCCGCTCGCCTCTCCACGCCTCAGCGCAATCTGCATCTGCTGCAGCTCTACACCGCTTTAGCCAACTCATCCACCCCCTCTCCCTCCGCCTGGAAGCTACCTCAGCGCCAACTCGCCCACTGTATCTTGAAACACTGCTCCCTCTCTCAAGAACAATGGCTAAAGTTTTTTGAGGACTCCCAGCCCTTTCTTGCTTCGTGGCTCCAACCCTCTTCTTTCCACCGCTTCACCTGCCCCGACCTCCAAGCCGGCCTTCTTCAAGCCGCCGCCAAGCACCTAGATCTAGAGACTTTTGAAGAGAGCTACCGCAAACTTCTAAATTCCGTACATCCCTCTCTACTTCTCTACTTTTGGAAAAAAAATATCCTCCCCCACCTTCCTCCCCAACGAAAAAAATTCCTGTTTCTTTTTGAGAAGTTTCCCCGACTGTTTGGCGAAATCGCTCGTCAGTTGCACCAGACTCAGCAGACTTTGCAAAAACTCGAAAACGACCACCGACAGCGCTATCATAAACAGCTAACCGCGCATGCTGATCAGATTTTAGCGCATGTCAAGAAACTTCATAGCACCTGCCAAAATACCTCTCCCTTTCTTGCTCTACAGTGCAAACTCTTAGAAGATAAACTTCTTCAACTTCAGCTCCCACTTCTCTCTACGCCGCCACCTCCTCCACCTTTTTCGTCTCCCGATCCACTCCTCAATTATCTAAAGAAAATCCCCGCCTCTCTTCCTTCCTTCACTCAAGCGATGCAACACCAAACTCCCTCTCTTCTTGAATCACTTCTATTCCAACACCCCCTAACTCTCTCTTCTTGTGGCCCCCTCGCCCTCTTCTGCGCCCTAAAACAATGGTGGAAAATCTCCTTATCTTCTCCAGAAAACGCACTCTCCACCTTTCTCCACACCGCGCAAAAATATTGGCTACCTCACCCCTACCTCCAAGAGGGCGCCTTTCGCTTTCTCCATCACCTCCTGGTCACCCACCCCCAGCGGCGAAATCAACTGATCCCGGACCAGTTTCGCACTGATTTTGCCCACTGGCTCTGGAAAGAACTCCACCACCTTCATCAAAAGCTGCTCCGCTGGCATGCTAACCCCCCTCAACCTCTCCAAGAAGCTCTCCAAAACCTCGCCACTTCAATCGCCCCCATCCTCGAACGTATGGAAGAACACGCCTACCCCTACGAAGATTTCCGACGCCAACTCCACCACCTCCACCTCGCAAACGCGGAACCTCAACTCGCCCACCTCAAAACCCAAGTCCATCCTAAATTCCATAAAATCCTACCTCCCCTCCCTTCAAAACTCTATAAAATTCGCACCCGTGGCCTGATTCTTCAATTCGCAGATACCAAAATTCCCATCCAACCTGCCCTTCTCGAACCTCTGGAAATAAAAACCGAAGAAAAATTCCCTAAAAACCCGTAAGGAAAAACTGCCATGCCCCGCCCCCATTCCGATCAATGGATACTCGCTCTAGAAACCTCTACTCTCCAGGGTAGTGTAGCTCTCTGTAAAAACGGAGCAGTGCAACTCACCCGTCAGCTTGCCAAAGGAACCCAACATGGCCGGGAAATCCTACCCGCTGTTGATCAACTTCTACGCCAAGCCCATCTTTCCGTCTCCTCTCTTCACGCCATCGCCTTGGGAATAGGACCAGGATCGTTCACCGGCCTGAGGGTCGGCTTAGCTGCCGTGGAGGGACTACGTTTTGCTCAAAAAATCCCCGTGGTTGGCATCCCCTCCTTCGATGCCATGGCCTACCATTTGTGGGAACAAAAACAATTTTCCCAAGGGGCTCTAGCCACCCTCTACTACGCAAGGCGCCAGAGAATGTACTTGGCCCTGTACCAGTTCCGCCAAAACTCTCCCCCACACTGCACGCAAACCACCACCCTCCTCCCTCTTTCCCAGCTCCACAAAGCCATCCCCTCCAACAGCTACGCCATAGGCGCCGGAAGCACCTACCTCCCCTCGCAAATTAAAGTGGTTACTCTCGAGGAAAAATTTTCCGTTCCCCGCGCCCAAGATATCGCCCAACTCGCCTGGCAAAAACTAAAAGATAAACTCTCCTCAAACTCCAAGCTCGACGAATTTCAACGACCTATTCAACTAATCTACCTGATGAAATCTGAAGCGGAAGAAAATTTACAAAAAAAATCCCTACTCTAACTCCTCCCAAAGCACCACAATCTGAGCGTGCGCAGCCGCTTTTTCCAGCCGCGTCGCCACAAATACCAGCTGTATTCCCGCCTAAGCTGAGCCAGAAATTTACGCCGCTGCTGCCTACTCTGCAAAACCTCAACACAAGGCCAATAAGCATCCCAAAAGACAGCCAACTCTTTTGCCCGGCAATCCAACCCATCCTTCTCCAAACGAAACAAAGTTTTCACCAATGCTCGACGCGCCCTCGAAAGAGAAAATGGCACCGACCAAGGGGTGTGCACCTCTCGGTCAATGATGGTAAAATGCAGCCGGGTACCGTCTCTAATGCAAATGAGATCCTTTAGCACCACAGTTTGATAAAAACCCCTGCGGTGCAGCAAACCCAACAAACTCCCCCAATGGCGCATGATTTTACGGCGCAATGCCAACGAACCCTTCCGAAATAGCACCTCTAAATCCTCACCCTCCACATAACCAAACACACCCACCCCCGCTAAGGGAATAACTCCCCCCAACAAAAGCTGTCCCACCGCCAACGGCGGCATGATAGAGAAGCCACACTCTTCCAGCTCCCTTAGCATTTTTACCTCGCGCATGCAAATACTCTCAGGCCGCCTCAAAGAGCACAGACAGGAAAATAGATAGCCCCAGCCATCAAATCCCCTTTTTTTTATGTACACTCCTGCACCCCTTGCGCTCAGATTTCCTCCCCCTCTTCCATAGCTTCCATCTTCTCTTTCTCTCTCACCAATAGGAAAGTATAAAATTTCCTTTCCTTTACTTCTAGAGACCACCTTGCCATTCTGAAAACAGATCAGATTCCAGAAATCCTCCAATTCCCTCTTTGGCAAAGGCTCGAAAAGATAAAACTCCACCCGAGAAAATGGCAACCACCTTCTAAGGCTGTTGGAACAAATCATCTAAACTTTACTTTGGATAAACGGTTGGAGTTTCCTACCACCGACACAGAGCTGAGCGCCATGGCGCCAGCGGCTAGCATTGGATGCAAATATCCTAGCGCCGCTAGCGGAATCCCAATCGAATTGTAAATAAAGGCAAAAAATAAATTTTGTCGAATGGTCCTCATAGTCAGCCGGGCAAACCGCACCATCAAAGGCAAAAGTTCTAGTCGATTGGAGGATAAAATAATATTCGCTGAGTCCAATGCCACATCCGTTCCTCCACCCATCGCAATAGATACTTCTGCCAACGCTAGCGCCGGCGCATCGTTGACACCATCGCCAACCATGGCCAGCGAATGGGTGCGGATAATCTCCAGCTTCTGGTGGGGTAATAGCTCTGCGTAAACCTCACCTATTCCCACCTCCTGAGCAATGGCCTGAGCACTCTGGCGTGAGTCCCCTGTTAGCATAACCACCGCTACCCCAAGTCGCTTTAACCCTTCCACAGCCTCTCTCGCCCCCTCGCGGGGTCGATCCCCTAACGCCAAAACCCCTATAATCTCAGAACCTTTTTTAAGAAAAACCACACTCCAACCCTGTGAGGTTAAACGCTCTATTTGATCCTTAACTAAATTTGGGAGCTCCGAAGATACCTTTCCAATAAAGATTTCTTCCTCATCCAGTTTGGCGGAAATCCCAACCCCTGGGCTGTAGCAGAAATCTTGCACCTCCCTCAAAGGGAGCTTCCGCTTCTGCGCTGCAGCACAAATCGCTCGCCCTAGGGGATGCTCTGAACGCTTCTCCAACGAAGCCGCCAACTCTAAAACTTTATCCTCATCAAATTCTTTGGAAAAAACGAGCACCTTCTGCAACTCAGGTCTGCCCTCCGTCAAGGTACCCGTTTTGTCTAAAGCTAGCTTGGAAATTGTCGCCAACTTCTCCACACTCGCCGCATCTCTAACCAGAATACCGTGGGAGGCAAATTTTCCCAACGCCTGTATCACCGCTACCGGTGTTGCCAAGCCCAGCGCGCATGGACAAGAGATCAAAAGCACCGCCACTGCTGGAAGCAAAGCCTCTTGCCAAGGTGCCTGCCCATACCATAACCAACCTAAGAAGGTGGTGATCGAAATTCCGATCACAAATGGCACAAACACCCCCGCTACTCTGTCCGCCAGCCGTTGAACAGGGGCTTTGGAGGACTGAGCCTTTTGAACAAAATCTAAAATTTGGCTGAAATAAGATTCTGAAAAAGATTTAAGCACCTTCGCCTTCAGTGCTCCATGAGTGTTTAACGTCGCTCCAATTAAATGATCTCCTTCTTTTTTAAAAACTGGCAAACTCTCTCCTGTCAAGAGAGATTCGTCGATATAACTGCTCCCCTCCACAATTTCCGCATCTAATGGAACCTTTTCTCCAGGGCGAATCAACACAATATCTCCCACCTTTACCTTCTGAACGGGGACAACTTTCTCAAGCTCACCTTCCAGAACGCAAGCCTGCTGTGGACGCTTTGACATCAAGGCCCGGATTGCATCCCCACTTTTGTCTAAGGCTCTTGCCTCTAAAAAGCGGCCAAACAGCACCAAAGTAATGATCATCGAAGCAGTCTCAAAGTATAAATGTCCAGAACAGATGTACAACAAATAGACGCTGTAGCCAAACGCGGCCACTGTACCAAGCGAAATCAGGGTATCCATATTCATCGAAGGAAATTGACTTACTGTGCGCCAGTGAAAGCCCCAACCTACCACAAACACCACCAACGCTGAAGCGAAAAATTGAACCAGCTGTGACCATTGCTGTTGCCATCCCCCCATACTTAAAACAAACACCGGCAACGTGAGTAAAGCCGCTAGCAAAAAAAATTTCCATTCTTTATGCCCGGGCTTACCTGTCTTTTTCCTCCTGATAGTGGCCGGAAATCCTGCTTCTGATAAACGCTGGATCAACTCTTCCTCCAAACCGCTTTTCCCCTGTATCCATGCCTCCTTTGTGGCAAGGTTGACACTGACTTCTTCTACCCCCGCCAAATTCTCCAACACCCCCTCTACTTTGCGAACGCAGCCACCGCATTTTAGTCCTTCTAACAGGAGAACATACATATCATGGCTTTGTTTCATCTCTTCTAACCTCATTTGGGATTTTGAATTTTTTATTTATTTGAAGTTTGCGCAACGTCCTAGAATAGCTAGAGTTATATTATTCGATACTTTCCTGATGCAGGAATTTTTCATTGGAAAGAATTTGTTCAAATATCAATGAAATTTAAAAATCTATTTGTTTTTCATATCCTCAACATCTTTTTAGCCTTTATAGAAAAAGTGCTCTCCTTCTATTAAATTGGTTAGTTTTCATAGTGTGTTAATTCAGATTGAAGCAGAGAAGAAAGGCTAGATTTTTGGGAATCCTTACGTTTTTTAGACCCCCACCCAGGGTGGGGGTAAGAAATGATGGCATACCTCCCCCTACGTACAAGCTAGAATAGATCCGCTTATACTTATGGATAGAGGGGGGTTTTCTCCTTTCCGATTCGCCCATACCGACCCGCCTCCCGAGGGCGAGGGGATAGGGAGAAAACCCCAGATGTTGGGCTAAATTTTTAGCAAAAAACGTTCCATTTTGAAGAGTTTATTTTGTTTTAATAGATTTTTTTTTGTGATAATTGACGTATCTATTTGTTTTTCAGTAAGTTGTGTATTTTTTTTGGGGAATATGGGAGGTAGGAGTGAAAGCTTCTCAACGCAGCAAGTTAGTCAAAATTTTTCAAGTAACCTTGTCTCGTTTTGGGACACTTACAAGGGAAACGAGGGGTTGTATTTGAGAAGAAAGAGAAAAGAATTTTTTTGTTTGTTAGCAAGAGCAGAGCTGAATCGGTTTAACAAAGAAGTTAAAAGAGGGGGATTATTTTTTCTTTTCAGGAGTTGAGTTGGGGAGGGTTGAATTCGAGCTAGTTTTTTTGTGGATTGTAGAGTTTTGTGTTTGGGGTTGGCTAAAGACGTGAGCATTTTGGGGGGTGTACCCATAGGAGTGTAGGATAAGGACAAGATGTTTTTTATCGTTGAGGCTAAGGCGTTGTTTGGGGGGTAGGAGTTTGATCCAGATAAAGATTTGTTTTTTTGTGCAATTGACTTCTACTTTGGCTACAGAGGTGAGTTTTTTTTTGATTTCTTTTTGAATTTTTTGGGCTTTTTGATGGATTTTGCGGAGGGTATAGAGCTGTTTTTGTTTGATATTTTGTCGTGATGGACGGGGGGTAGAGGCGGGTTTTGAGGTAGAGCAAGAATTGAGGAAGGGGATAGTGGTAAGGAGAAGAAAGAAGAGGAAGGAATGGGGGAGAGTCATTAGCGTTTTTATTTTTAAAGTAGATGTGTGAAAGAGGAAGAGAGTTTATTTTTTCATTTCCATTACTTGTTTTTTATTGAGTTTTCCGATCAAGATACCGTTATAGAAAAAGAGGTAATATTTTTCTGTCGACCGAATTTTTTTGATTTTTTTCCCGATCAACTTATATTCTGGTTCTGTGCGTAGGTAGATCCATACTTCGGCTTGTTTATTTTGAGAGGCTTGAAATTCATCTTTTTGGAAATAAAAATAAGTTTGTTTTGGGTATCCCCAAGCATAGATAATTTGATCTTTTTTCATACCCTCGCTAGCTTCGCCTTTTTGAATTTTTATCTTAGCTTGGTTGTAATTGAGAGGATGGGTAGAGATTTGGAAGAAATTTTCAAAGCGAAAGTATTCTGGATCTTCGGCTAGGATATAGATTTTAACAAAGTCTCGAAACACCACCCAATCGAAGGAAGCGATAGTGCCGTCTTTTAGTTTGAGAGTTCCTTGCTTTTGGTGGAATTCTTCTTGGAGTAGCCATATTGTTTTGTTTTTTTCTTTTATGGATATCGCCTGTACTCCTTGGGGGTAAGGAGCGGTTAATAGATTTTTGATATTAGTAGTATATTGTGGATAATCACGGAGGAGTTTAACCAGGCGTTTTAGGGCGGCTTTTCTATTTTTAGCTAGAGTTAGCCAGGCTTGTGCGTTTTTAAATTTTTCTTCAAAGGATTGAGGTGGAGCTTGTTTTTCCTGAAGTTGCAGGTAGAGAGTGAAAGAGTTTTTTATTTTATCCTGAAGGGGTTCATAACCTGTAATATGATAGATAGATAGCATATTTAGAGAAATTTTTTTTAGTTTAGGGAGATTTTGGTTGGCAAGAGCATTCTTGAATTGTTTATCGAGGAGTTTAATTTTTTCTTTCAGGGGGGTAAAGGAGTGCACATAGAAGGTTTTGGGGGAGGTCAGGACACCGCGGAATTCGATATAACTTCTTTCCTGGAGTTGAGTTAGTTTTTCTTCCCATTTGATGTCAAAGATGAGGATTAGTGAACAGTAATAAATGGCCATTTGATAATTTTCTTCTGTACCTAGAAGAGATTTATATTTTCCCCAAAAGGAAATTTTTTGTTGTTGATATTTTTTTGGGTTTTGGCGGAGCTCTTCTAAAGAAAGAGGATGGTATTCCTCAGAAAAAGCGTTTGTGGCAAGAAGAAGTAGAAGGAGAGGGAGAAAAATTTTGAATTGGCTGTTCATTTTTTTTTTCCTTTTTGGGAGATTAAGGAAACTTGAATTCATCGTGGCATAGGGAACAGCGTTGTTTGATTTTTTTTATCAGGGGTGGAATTTTATCCCATTTTTGTTGATTGGCTGTTTGGAGGGCTTGTTGGCAAATTTGGAAAAAAACTTTGGCTTGTGCGCGGAAGGAGTGGATATTATTGAGAGAATTTTTAGGCACACAATTTTTCCACATATCTTTGGCAGAGCGTTGCAATTGTTGAAAAAGGGGAGGGAGCTGTTGCCATTGTTGTTTAGAAGTAGCTTCTTCAATTTTTTCTTGGGTAGGTTGAAGAGCTTCCGTGCACAGTTGTCGGGCATATTTGGGGGTAGAGCCGTTGATTTCTGTGCTGGAGCAGGCACATGGGAGAGTCAGGAAGATAGTGAAGAGGTAGAGCAGGGCATGCTTGGAGTTCATTTTTCTAGATATCCGTTTGGGTTTGTATTTATTCATCTGTGACGGGAGTGACTAGGTATTTTGCAAAGCGGTCATTGGATTCCTTACGAACTTTGATTTGTATGCCGTCAAATTTTCCATTTTGCTTTTCCACAAGGGGTTGGAGGCCGGCAGCGAGAGAAGCGGAGGAGATAAAGAGCACTTTTTTTTCTTTTTCATTGACTTTGACATTGACCACCGGGGCATAGCCTCTATGGGTATAGCGTACATAGGGTTCACCTACAATGGTGAGGTGGACTTCTTCGGTGGTGATTTTTACAGGTTCTATGTATTCCTGTTGGGGCATTTTTCTCTCCTTTATTTGAGCAAGGTACCAAGATTTATGAGAAGAAGGCTTTCTCGTAATTGATTCTAAGAGAATGTTTCAAGAATTCAGAATAAATCTCTTAAAATTATACAAAATTGGTTGATGAATTCAATACAATCCATTTGAATAAAATTACGGAGAGAGGATTTTTTTGTCATTTACTAATGATTGAGATTAGCAATGTATAGAAATTCTTATAGTTCTCTTGACAAAGTATCCTAATTTTTAATAATAACGATTATCACTTGTGTATGTAGAGGTCATAGTATAGAGTTGAGAGAGAGGGTGATTCGATGCCATTTTATGAGTATCGATGTGAAGACTGTCAAAAAGATTTTGAGCTCTTGCAGAAGATAGGTACTACAGAAGCCGAGACGATTTGTCCCCATTGTCGTTCTGGCAATGTTCGCAGGAAGTTTTCTCCGTTTTCCTCTCGCTCAGAGGGTGGAAGCGATGTTTCTGCTTCTCCGTCCGGAGGGACATGAGGGCCGTGTGGTTGCCACTAAGGTTTAGTGGTATGGAAGTTTGAAAAGCGATAATAAGCGTAGTGTAGGAATGGAAACATTAGAGAATTTGTTAGTTTTTTCCAAGCCGGTGGGGATATTTCAGATGAATTGTTATGTGGTGGGGGATAGGGTAACCCGAGAGGGGGTAGTGGTAGACGCTGGGGCGGAGTCGGGGGTAATTTTGGATATGGTAGAGCGTTCTGGTTTGCAGATTCGTTATCTTTTCTGCACCCATGCTCATATTGATCATGTGATGGCGGTTTTGGATCTAAAGCGGGAGTTGGGGGTGCCTTTTGGGCTGCATCGGGAGGAGAGGTTTTGGTTGGATGCGTTGCCGGAGCAGGCGGCGATGTTTGGACTGCCATTTTCTGGGGAGGTGCCGGAGGTGGATATAGAGTTGCGGGAGGGAGATACTTTTTCTTTCGGGAGGTTTGAGATGAGGGTATTTGAGGTTCCTGGGCATTCGCCGGGTCATGTGATGTTTTTGGTGGAGGATAAATTATTTTCTGGCGATTGTGTGTTTTATCGTTCGATTGGAAGGACGGATCTGCCTAGGTGTTCCTACGATCTTTTGATGGAGTCTATTACCAAGAAGATTTTGACACTTCCAGAGGAAACTACCATTTTCCCTGGTCATGGGCCAGCCACTACGGTAGGAGATGAGAAAAAGTACAATCCTTTTTTTGGAACAGAGGTGTAGATATGGTCATTTTTCGGTATATTAGAAGAATTCGATTCGGTTTTGTGGGTTTGGTATTTGTATGGATGGTGGGGATGGTTTCTATTTTGGGAGCGAAGGAAAAGTTAAAGGATCCTTTGGCGGATGCGAAGAAGGGAGAGTCTTGTACTTATGCGGTGGAGGTCTCTTCCAAGTTTGGGAAAGCTGTGGCTGAGATGCTTTTAAAGGTTGTTCGGCCTTCCTTTACTTCCATAGAAGTGAGCAGAGTGACAAAGTGGAAGGGGAGGAAGTATGTTTTGGACACAAAGTATCCTACAAATAAAGATTTGCTTGCACGTATTCAGGCGCATTTAAAATACAGTGATAGGAAGGAAAGGGGGTGGGAGAAGTTTCAGGTCAAACAGTTGAAGGTAGAGAAGAAGGAGGTGAGTTTAAAGGACCTTGGCATGCCCTTTGTGAGCAAGCAGGTGGTGCTTGTTCGTCGCAGAGGGGCGACGGATTATACTTATTTGCCCAACCAGCCGGCGCCGGTGAAGAAGTATCGTTTTCGTTGTTATGTGATCACGTTGCAGGTGGAGGGGGAGTATTTTGAATCTAGGAAGCCCTCACCGGAGATGATCAAGTATGGAAGTGCGAGGAAAAATGCGGCGAAAAAGGCGAAGTTGAGTGCAAAGTATTGGATTAGCTATGAGGTTCCGGTGTTGGGGATTTTGAAGATGGAATCTACGGTGAGCAAGGAGGTTTTGGGAACTCTTTACACGGCGACGGTGGTGATGCGTCTGAAGTCCTATGATGAGATCCAGGTAAAAAAGTAGCCTTATTCTTTAATATTCTGGTGAGTTATGTGATGGGTAGGATTTCATGAAGAGGATTTGGAGGAAAACAATCGTATTAGGTGTTTGTTATGGCCTTTTTGATAGTTGACTATTTTAAGCAAAATTTAAGGGAAAGCCATGAAGAAGCTTAACGTTAATACCAAGGAGGTTGCCAGTGGTATTTACGTGGTAGAGGTGATTGGTTTTGTGGATCGGCACACCCTGGATACGTTAGATAAGGCTCTAGCGGATTTATTGGAGGCAGGCAAGAGCAAGATTATTGTTCATTGCGAGGAGTTAAATTATATTAGTAGCAATGGGATGGGAGTGTTTATTTCTCATCTTCAAGCAGCTCGTCAGAAGGGAGGTGATATTCGCTTTTGCAATATGAAAGACATTGGCAAGACGGTGATCACGGTTTTAGGGTTGCACAATTTGTTTCAGATTTTTGACACATTGGATGAAGCGGTGGCTTCGTATCAATCAGCGTAGGATTTGGTTATGTCTCCGGTGATAGTGGCGCGCCAGTTGGGGAAGTGGTATGGAGATATTGTGGGGATAAACGGAGTAGAGCTTGAGATGGAGGGGGGAATTGTGGGGTTGCTTGGCCCCAATGGGGCGGGGAAGTCGACCTTATTGAAGTTGATCACCGGTCAGCTTCGCCCTACCCGGGGGACGATTCGGGTGTTGGATGAGGTTCCGTGGGGGAATTCCAAGATTTTTGAGAAGGTGGGGTATGTGCCGGAGAATGACTTGGTTTACGCTCATTTAAGTGGGTTTCAGTTTTTGCATTTGATGGCACAAATGTACGGGTATAGTGGAGGTGAGGCTAGGCAGCGGGCGGAGAGGGCGTTGGAGGAGGTGGGGATGAGTTCGCATCAGAACAAGAGCATCGCGTCTTATTCCAAGGGAATGCGCCAGCGCATTAAGGTGGCTCGGGCGATTTTGCATGATCCTAAATTACTGATTTTAGACGAGCCGTTTACGGGAATGGATCCGGTAGGTCGCAAGCATCTGATGGACTTTTTTCGTCGTTTTGTTCAGCAGGGGGAGCGTCATATTCTTTTCTCCAGTCATATTTTGCATGAGGTGGAGGCGCTTACTCATAGTTTTGTGTTGATTCACAAGGGGAAGATTCGCGCGGTGGGGGAGGTGGATGAAATTCGTTCTTTGATGAATAGGTTTCCCCATCGGATTTATTTGCAGACTGCTTCTTTTCGGGAACTGGGATCCCGCTTGGTATTTTGGGAGGAGGTGAGAGGGGTGGAGATAGTTGCAGAGAAGAGGGCTATTGTGGTTTTGGCGCAGAATCCTTCGCGATTTTACCAGCGTTTGCCCTCTTTGATTGTGGAATTGGGGATAGAGGTGGAGGAGATTTTTTCCGAGGATGACAATTTGGAGGCGGTGTTTCGGTATTTAGTGAAGAAATAGAGCTTGAATGGTTTTGGTATGATGAGCAGGATTATTTTTCAGCTACGTGCTCTTTTGGTATTTGAATTATTGCGGCTGGTGAAGCGCCGCCAGTTTTTTTTGACTTTATTGCTATTGCTGTTGCCTACAGGGGTGGGGGTATTGGCCTTTTTGATAGAGCGCGAGGATATAGAGAGGGGGGTGGTGTATGCGTTTTCGGAAAATTATATTCATGAGTTGGATGAGAATAAGCTGACGATTCGGCTGCGGAGAGCGCTGGAGCGCGAGGGGCTTTCCCTCTCCGACGAGGTGGAGGTAGAGGTGGTGGAGAAGGGGGAGAGGTTCGTGCCGTCTTCTCCGGAGTTTTTAGGGAAATTTTCGCTCCAGTACATTAAGGATTTGGAGAGAGGGGTTCTGCCTGAGGCTATACTTCAGGTGCTGAGGAAGCGTTTAGGAAGACCTTTTTTGGGAAAGGGAAAGGAGAGGATTTTTTTATCTTATGGTAGGAAGGAGGGTTGGTTTTTTTTTCTTGGAATGTTTAAATTTAAGTTGATAAAGCAGGGGGATGGAATTTCCCTTTATCGGGAGAAGGTAAATTTATATCAAGATCCTTTTGCCAATGACGGAAGGGTTTGGCGTCTTAGGGATCTCCAGCGTGGGTGGCAGATGCGTTTTAAACGCCAGCATGATTCCCTTCATTGGATTAGTCCTCAGATCAGTGGTTATTTTTTTCAGCAGGGAGTATTTGTGGGGATTGGGAAGTTTTTATTTTTGCAGCTTCTTTTGCCTTTGCTTTGTTTGCTTTATGCCACGTCGATGTTTCGGGATGAGTGGGAGGAAGGGACGTTGGTTTATTTATTGACAGTGCCATTTTCGCGCTTTTGGATTGTGGTGGGAAAGTACATTGGGGTGATTTTGCTGCTCACACCTTTGTTTTTTGCTTCTCTTCTTTTGCTATTTCTTACGCTTGGGGTATTGGTAGGAGGGGTATTTTTGAGCGCAGACTTTTCGTTATTTTTTGAGTTTGCCAAGTCTCTTGTCTTTGGGGTTTTTGCTTACACAGCGTTTTTTATGTTGTTTGGCCTATTTCTCAAGCGCAGCACGGTGGCGGGGATTTTTTATATTTTGTTGATAGAGCTTGGGTTGGGTTCGGCGCTGGTAGCATTGCAGAAGCTCACGATATCGTATCATATTGCCAATCTGATCCAACGTGAGCATCTTCCTTTGCATTCTAGGAAATTATTGAAGGAGGTTCTCTACGAGGGAGGAGGAAATTCGTTGACATTGTTGGTGGGGGTAGTGGTTGTGGGGTTGGTGGTTTCGGCGGTTTATTTGCGGTGCAAGGAGTGGGAGGTGGAGAGGGGGGCGTAGGTGGTGGAATGGAGAGGAGAAGTTGTTGGAGTTTTGGGTGAGTGAGTGTTTTTGGAAGTCTGAAAACGTTTTTCAAAGAGGTTTTTCCTCAAGTTAAAATCTTTGAGAGGCTTGGGAGCTTTTGTCGAAAAGCTGTCCAAAAGAGGCTCTGCAGATGAGTTTAGGATTTGATTTTCCGCCGGCTTTGGGGGAGGTTTATAGGAGTTTAGAGCGTTTCGAGATTTCTGGGGGAGCTGAAGTTTCTTATTTTGTTCCTTCTCTTTGGTTGAGGGAGGGGAGTGGTGGAAGGAGTTCTTGTGTAAAGGTGGAACCGGTATCTTTTTTCCGGGATAGGATACGGGCGATTTTGGATTTTCCTGGTGGTGGAGAGGATTTTCCGGCGGGGGATTGGAGCCCTTATGCGGTGGTTTACAATATGATGGTGCGGGTGAGTGTTGCGTTTGATCATGATGGGGATGGTGTGGTATCTGTGTTGAATCGGGATGGATTTCGGGAGACGGGGACATTTTTAAAGGCGATTGCTTTCCTGCCTTATCTGCGTTCTATGGGGGTAAACGCTGTTCATCTTTTGCCGATTACGGCGGTGGGTAAGCATGGAGCGAAGGGGGATTTAGGTTCTCCGTATGCGATAAAAAATCCTTTTCGCTTGGATGAGTTGCTAGGGGAGCCGTTGTTGGGGTTGGATTTGGAGACGCAATTTTTAGCGTTTGTGGAGGCGGCGCATTGGTTGGGGATGAAGGTGGTGTTGGAGTTTGTGTTGCGCACTTCTGCTCGGGATAGCGATTGGGTAAAGGAGCATCCGGAGTGGTATTATTGGATTTTGGAGGCGCGTGATGGGGATGGGGGAGGGGAAGGGGTGTTTGGGGCGCCCGAGTTTAGTGAGGTGGAGTTGGAGGAGATTCGCCGGAAGGTTTTGGAGGAGGATTTTCGAAATCTTCCGCCGCCTTCGGAGTTTTATCGGGGTTGGTTTACTTCTCCGCCTTCTGCTGAGGATGTTCTTTTGGAAGGGGAGGAGTGGAGGGGGGTATTGAAGGATGGTCGGCGGGTAAAGATTCCTCCGGCTTTTGCGGACTGGCCGCCGGATGACATTCAGCCGCCGTGGGAGGATGTGACGTATTTGAAGTTGCACACGCATCCTGATTTTAATTATATGGCGTACAATACGTTGCGAATGTACGATGAGCGTTTACGGGAGGAGGGGTATCGAAATGAGGAGCTTTGGCAGAGATTGGGGGAAGTGATTCCTTATTATCAGGAGAGGTTTGGGATTGATGGGGTGATGTTGGATATGGGGCATGCGCTGCCGGCGGAGTTAAAGGCGCAGATGATGAGGAAGGCGAAGAGGGAGGGCTTTGTGTTTTGGGATGAGAATTTTGAGCTGCGGGCGTCTTCGCAGGCGGAGGGATATAGTGCGGTGGTGGGGCATTGTTGGGCGGATCAGCATCGGGAGGAGTTTGTGGATCTATTGGAGCGTATCGAAAGGGAGGGGGTTCCGGTTCCTTTTTTTGCAACGCCGGAGACACACAACACTCCAAGGGCGGCCTCTCGGGAAGGAGGGAGGTTGTATTCGAAATTTGCTTTGACCATGAATGCCTTTTTGCCTGCGATTTTGTTTATTCATTCTGGTTTTGAGCTTTTTGAGGAATATCCCATCAATACGGGGTTAGGGTTTACGCGCGAGGAATTGGAACGCTATCCATCTGAGCGGTTGCCGCTTTTTAGTGCTTATGCTTTTGCGTGGGAGGAGGGGATGGGGGATTGGATCTCGGAGGTGGTTCGGCTTCGCCGGAAGTATTTGGATTTAGTGGTGGATTCGGATGCGAAGAGTTTTTTTGTGTTGCGCTCTCGCCATAGGGATATGATTGGGTTTTGTCGCTATCGAAAGGGTGGGAGGGGGTTAGTGGTGGTGGGGAATCGGAATTTTTCCTTGCCTCAGGAAGGAAAGGTTTGGTTTTCTTTTTGTCAGAATATCCGGGAGCAGAGGTTGAGGGATTATTTTACGCAGTGGGAGGTATTGTTGGCGTTGGATGAGGCGAGGAGGCCTTTTTTTCACGTGAAATTGAGGCCTGGTCAATGTATGGTTTTTGAGGTGGAGTTTTGAAGATGAGGTATTGGATGGTATTTGTGTGCGTTTTGGGAGGGATGTGGCTTGGGTGGAGGAGGAGTTTGTGGGCAGATGGGGTGGAAGCTTTGGAGATTGGGGAGGAGTTGGAGGGGTACGTGTGTGTGGTAAGGGGGAACGTATCGCAGGGGGGGAAGCGGTTGGCGCTGGCGTTGGAGCTGGATTGGGAGGGGAAGTGGCACAGTGGGCCCAAGCATAGTTTAGAGGTGGGTAGGGATGGGGGTTTTAATTTTATTTTGCGAACTTCCAAGCAGATTTTACGGGGGCGGTATCGAGTGGTTTTGTATGAAGGTTCTCAGCGGCGCTACACATCCCGTATTTTTTCGTGGGGGAGAGCGGAGCAGATCCAGGAGGAAAGGCAGAAATTTCTCGATCATTTGCGCGATTTATTTCGCACATCTGTGGTTGCGGTTCGGGAGGTGATTGCTGGGGGGGAGTTTTTTATCCGCACGATTGCGAAGTATTCTTCTCGGATTAAGCGAGTTAGAAAGAGTCGTTTGGAGTGGATTCGGCACTGGAAGAAGGTGGAGGCCAATGAGACAGAAGAAGGGAAGTATACATTTTATCTTCATCGTTTGCTGGAGGCGGGCTTGCGCAATCTCAAGGATTTGGATGAGTTGCTTTATCTAAATCCTTGCCCGGAGGTGAGAAAAGATTTGGAGTATTTGCTCAAGTTGGCTAGGCAGCTTGTGGTGGATTACACGAACTGGTTGATTTTATGGAGTTATCGTCCGAAGGAGTTGGAGTCTGTGGAGAGGGATATTGGGCAGAAGATTTATATTCTTTCGAAGATTTACAAGAGGCTGGCAAAGGCTCTCAGGATTGTCTCTCCTGTTCGTTTGCGCTGGAGGTGGTTGGAGCGGCCCTCTGAGTTTCGTCTAGAGGGAAAGGATTATGTGGAGAAATGGTTAAAGATTCGGTTGTCTTTTTCCAAGCGTTGGCGAGTTTCTTTGGTGCCAATTGGTCCACGGGTGCGACTTTGTTTAATTTCTTTACAAAATCCGTTGGTTCGGATTTATCTGGAGGTGAATGATTATCCTTTATCGAGGAGTTATCGGGATTTGCGGATGTTAACGGTGGTTCAGGCTCAGGAAGGTTGGCCCGGTTTTCAGAAGGTGGAGAGTTTTCCGATCACGTTAAAGTTACAGGGAGAGGTGAGGCATGGTTTTCACTTTGTATTTTTGACCAGAGATGATCGGTATGTGATTGGTGGGGTGTACAAGAACAGGGTTTATCAGATTTTTGGCAAAGACAAAAAGCGGGTGTATACATTGCGTTTATTTGCGCCTTCAAATGTTTTTGAGAGTTTTCAAAAAGAATTTGAGACTTTAATCCAGACGTTTCGGGTACCTTAATTTTGGCAAGAAAGGGTAAAAGAGATGGAAGAGGACAAAGGGAAGGATCCGGAGGATGGGCAATTGTCTTCTCCAGAAAGTCCACAGAGGTCGGAGACTTCCCCCGCTTTAGACAAAGCGGGCAAAGGTTTAGGAGAAGGGGATGGGGTGAGGGCAGAGGGGGGCAAGAGGTCGAAAGATATTTGGGTATTGTCGGCGCTTTTATTTTTAGCTGCTTTGGGGATTTGGGGGATTTATGCTCAGATTCAGGCTAGGCGCCATCCTACCAAGTATGTTCGGATAAAGTCTCGCCACCAAGGGGAGGTAAAGAAGGAGTGGCGGAGGAAGAAGAAGCCTATTTCTTGGGCTAGAGAGACTTTGAAAATGACGAAGAGGGGGATGGAATGGCTTATGAAGCAATTTTTAGAAAAAGAGGGTGGTTGGCCGCATTTTCAGTGGAAGGAGCCTAGAGCAGGGGCGCCCACGACGGCCTTGGCTCTTTTTGCTGCAGCTAGTCAGCCGGAGGTGATACGCGGGCCGTACTTAGATAAATTGCACCGGGCGGCTCAATTTCTCATTTCTCGGATGGATTCTCAGGGGGCGGTGATGGAGGAGGACGA
Organism: Planctomycetota bacterium; assembly: GCA_003694635.1. GTDB lineage: Bacteria > Planctomycetota > J132 > J132 > J132 > J132. Next base: position 18,513 of record RFKQ01000001.1, on the reverse strand, counting down.
TTTGGCTTATCGGAGCTATACCACAGCGTTGTCCTTGCTGGCTTTGGTGAAGTTAGACAAAAAGAAATACGCTACTTCTATTCAAAAATTGCGCGCTTATTTGATTCGGGCTCAGCTTAGTCAGTTGCCGCGTACCAATTGGCAATATGGTGCTTGGAGGTACTATGAGACGGGGGATCATTTGCAAAGCCGTCGTGTGGATATTTCGCTTACCTCGTACGTGCTTGAGAGTCTTTATGAGAGCGGTTTAGCTTCTTCGCATCCGGTATTTAGGCGGGCTTATTTGTTTTTGAGGCGCACGCAAAATTTCCGCTCGGACACAAAGCAGTACAGGATTTACGACGGTGGTTTTGCTTTTTCTCCGCGCAATTCTAAGGCGGGGGAATACCGCACGGCGGATGGGGATATCATTTATCGTTCTTATGGGAGTGCCACATGCGATGGTTTGCGCTCTCTTTTTTATGTAGGGCTATCCCCTACATCCAAGCGTGTGCAGGCGGCTTTAAAGTGGTTGGAGCGCAACCTTACTTTGGAGCAGAATCCTGGATTCTCTCCGGATCAGCTCACTCAATTTAAGCGTGGGATTTTTTACTATTACTATCACTCTCTTGCGAAGGCTTTGATTTTTCGCAAAGGGAAGAAGTACGTTCTTATCAATTTTAATCAGGGCAATTGGCACCATCAGATGATAGCTCGTTTAAAGCAGCTTCAACGTCCTGGTGGGGAGTGGGTGAATAAAGTTTCGGGAATGGGGGAAGAGCACGCGATTCTTTCTACTTCTTTTGCACTTTTGGCTCTCTCTCAAATTCTTAAGGTTTTGCCGTATTCGGGAGAGTCTTTTTAGGGGGGGGAGAGGTGCTTTTGCAAAAACATCAGGAAACATAATGGGAAGCGCTTTTACTTAGGGAGGGGACTGGCACGACGCATTTTCTCCGTTATTGTGGCTACTGTCGATGATGTTGTAAATAAAAGGATATAAGTGTTAAGAGGCAAGAGGCATTATTTTGGGTATTGGGAGTTCTTTTTTGTGGAAAAAATTTTTTTGAGCCGGTATTGTTGTTGATAGTTCCAGAATTGTTTGAGAAGTTGGGGCAGATTGGCTACATGCTGGATTTTTGAGTTAGAGGGGGTAGAGAGGGGTGAGAATTGTGAGGATACGGAGGGGGGAAGTTGGAGGGATTTGGGGAAGAGGACTTTTTGCCATTTGTGAGAAAAACGGTAGCGTCCATTTTCAAAATGGTAGGTTTTGATGATAATTCGATCGGAGTAAACTAGGTATAATTTAAAGGGATGGGCGGGGTGTTTTTCTAGAGACGGGGCTAAGATGTGGAGGATATGGGAGCGGCGAAATTCAAAATCATAATGGATATGGCCACAGACCACAAGACGTACTTGAGGGTATTTCTCTAGAAGTTTTCGAAGTAAGATGGCGTCTAAGAAGGTGGGAGGGTAGATAGGTTGGTGAAGGAAAATAACGGTGGGGATAGTTTGTTTTCGGATAGTTTTCTCTAGCCATTGGTAATGTCGATAAAACCCGATGCCAACGGAGTCGATATCCACGTCCAAGGCGGTGCCAATAAAATGAATACCTTTGTATGTGAACGACCAGTGGCTGGTGCCGAAAGATTGTTCAAAGGCGATTGCATCGTTATCTCCGCGAATGATGAAGTAGGGGAAGCCGAGCTGTTGATCCAAGAATTTTTTTAAAAATGTTTGGTGGGCGATTTTATCGGGTCCAGAGACGTTGTCGCCGGTAAAAACAAAGAAATCTAATTGAAAGTTTTTACGGATATAATCTCGGGCGATTTCGAGGCGTCTTGTTCGGTATCTCCACAAATGGAGGTCTGCGATTTGCACAAAGGCAAAGCGAGGCTTTTCTTTTATTTTGGCCCACTGAGGGGTATGGGGAGAGGGTTGAAGTTCTAAATAGGGAAGGTAGGGGAGGATGTGTTTTTTTAGAAGTCTATAGATATGATATAGCTTTTTTTTCTTATTTTTCATTTGTTTTAGTACAATTTTTTTGTTGGGAAGAGAATACAGTTTTTCTCTGGACAGTGCAGGGACAGCCATCCATAGGGTAAGTAGAACGATGGCAAAGCTTTGGAGAGTGCAATAGAAGGTAGGCAAATATTTTCTCTTTTTTTTCTTTTTCATGATTTACCATCCTTTTTTGAACTTTTCAGTTGTCTAAGAAATGGGCAATGGTGGTGGAGGAAGAAGGAGAAGAGGTTTTTGGAGTAGAGTGTCCCAAAACGAGACAGAGTCACTTTAAATATTTTTACTATTTATGAGCTTATGGGAGCTGAACTTTGCTTTCTTTTGTCTTATGGCTTTAAGTTATTGAAAAATTTTAATTTTTTAAGGATAAAGAAGATACAAAAAATTTCTTAAAAAAATAGAGAGGCTGAATGATTAAAATGTATCGCTGATTAGAGATATGGAACAAATTTTGCTTCTATAAAACTCAACATACTGGGTTTTCTCCTCTCCCCTCTCCCTCGGGAGGCGGGTCGGAATAGGGAGAGACTAGGAAGGAGAAAACCTCTTTTTAAGTATAAGCAAACTTTTTATCGCTTGTACAAAGGGAGGAGGTGCGCCTTATTTTAGACTCCCCCCACCCTGGGTGGGGTGTTTAAAAACTCAGAAACTTGGATCGAAGAATTGGTATGTATTTCAGGGTTAGACTTGTAGACAAGGAAGAGTAATTCATTGAGAAGATTTCATAAAAGCGTATTTATTTACCTTGTAATTGTTTTATTTGCAGGATAGATTTTTCTAGTTTTCTTTTCCGAGTTGGGGAGAGTTCACCAGAATCGATGGCTGAGCGCAGATGGTAGATAGCCAAGGAGTAATTGCGGAGAAAAAAATAAGTTTGCCCTAGGTAGGTATTGATTTTCCCGGGGGAAATTCCCATTTGTTTTAGTTTTAAAAAGTGGTTAAGTGCTTGGCGTAGGAGTTTCTGGGCTTTTTTTTCCATTGCTTTTGCTTTGGCGAATTGAACAGAGGCAGCTTCTTTTTTATCCAATTTTTGGAGAGCATTTGCGTTTTTTCGAAAGCGAGAGCTTTTGATGCTGTACTCCACACCGAGGCGCATGCTTAGGAGAGCATAATTTTCTCTTAATTTTGTGTGAGTAGGATCCAGGCGTAGGCCTTTGGCCCAGATTTCGAGTACTTGTTTTTCAAAATTTTCTAGGACTTCACTTCCTTCTACCACAAGTTTGCGTCGATTTTTTTCACCTTGTTCCAAAAATGCCTGAGCTTTTTTATAGCGTAGGAAGGCGTCTTTTGAGCTACTGCATCCAGTTGAGAAAATCAATCCTATGTAAGTTGTAGTAAATAGGCAATACAGATAGAACTTTCTTATTGGAGGAATGTTTAGAATTTTGATAGAGGGGTGGTTATTGAGGCGCGGTTGTTTTTTTGTCATATTGACACCCGATTTGAGTTTTATGGGTTAGTATAATTTATATGGCAGAATGTTCCTATTACGATTATAGCAGATAAAATCTAGCTGCCAACGATATCTTTCAAGCAATCAACTTTAACTTTAGATTATTCAGGTTCTTCTAAGATTTGATTGCAATTCTGATAGGGCGCAGTTATAATATTTTTTCTCTTTTTTGAAGGTTTGAATAGTGAATAAGAGCTTGGGAGATAGAAAGGATTTAGCGTTGTTGGAGTTTCGCGGAACGGATCGTTATTATCTTAGTCCTGAGTTAGAGGAAATTGTCAATATTTCGATTGCAATGGAGAAACCTCTTTTGTTAAGTGGGGAGGCGGGTACTGGCAAGACTCAACTTGCTTTTGAAATTGCCAGAGCTTTAGGATTGCAGATGGAAATTGCTCGTTGTAAGTCAACTTTTCAAGGGGAAGAGCTTTGCTATGTTTATGATACTGTTTTACGGTTGAACGATTCTCGTTTTGGGACAGATCAGCGAGATGTGAACAATATTTGGGACTATTTGCGCTTTGGGCCTATTGGGAGAGCTTTTCGAGCTGAGGAAAAAAGGGTTCTTCTTCTCGATGAAATTGATAAGACGGATTCGGATACTCAGGACAATCTTTTAGATGTGCTAGAGGACTGTTCTTTCGTTATTCGAGAGATTAATTATCTTGTTCGTGCTAAGCATAAGCCCATTATTCTTATCACAAGCAACGCCAAAAGGGAATTATCCGATCCTTTTTTGCGTCGATGTTTTTGCCATTTTATTCCTTTTCCTACAGAAGAGGAGATGGAGAAAATTGTGAGGCTTCATTTCCCTCATTTGGATCAAGATCTTTTGGTAAGGGCGCTGGATGTTTTTTATCACTTGCGCCAGCAAGGGCTGGAAAAGCCTCCAGCTACAGCTGAGTTTCTCGATTGGTTGTCAGCCTTAGAAAGGTCCTCTCAGCTTCCGAAGCGGGATAAAATCCCTTTTCTAGGTACACTTCTTAAGAGAACCAAGGATATATTAGAATTTAGAAATCCAAAGAGGTGATAAGATCCGATCATTTTTTCGTCAAAACCAAGAGATTGAAAAATTAAGAAGATTTTCGAGTGGTTTGGGGTTAGGCTATAGAGAATTTATGGAGAGTCATTGCTAAGCGCTTTTTCAGGAGTTTTATTATGAGGTTGAAGTCATTGTTGTGTATTTTTTGTAGTATCTTTATTACTTTTTCTCTTTTTGCTGCTTCTAAGCGAGAGCGAGAGACTCGCATTTCAAAAGAGATTCGCTCTGAGGCAGTAAAAAACAGCGCCGCCGCGGTTGCCAAAATTATCCCCTATTTAGGGGATTCCTCTCCCTATATTCGGGAGACTGCATATAAGAATATACTCCTGAACATTCGCGATGAAGGCGCCATTAGACTCCTTGCCAAAGAGCTTACCACAAACTCCAATCCAATGGTTCGTGAGCAAATTGCTGAGCTTCTAGGCAATATCGCTAGTGCTGAAACTGCGGGGAAAAGTTTGCTGCGCGCCCTAAAGGATACTTCGCAGGATGTACGGCTGGAAGCGGTTAGAGCGTTGGGAAAGTTGGAGTATAAGCCAGCTGTAAAACTGCTAGGTAAATATGCACAAAAGAGTCGATTTTGGTTGCTGCAAGTGGAGGCCTTTAGCGCGTATGCAAAGATTCGAGGAATTCAAAAATCCGATAAAGTTTTGAAAAAGGTATTAAAGTCGCGGCACCCTCGAGTCCAGGCGGCAGCTCTCCAGATTCTTTTGAAATATTCTCCTTTACAGGCGCTGGAGGAGGCGCTTGTGCAGTTAAAAAAATTAAAACCGAAGAAGATTCAACTCCGATATTGGCCGGTTTACTATGCTTGTCTAAAGATTCTGGAAAAAAACGCCAAAAACCCCAAAGCTCCCATTTCTAAACTGCGTGCTGTCATCGATAAAATTATTTCTATTGTTAGAAAATTGGATGGCAGAATGAAATACGCTACCTTTGAAACTCTTGCAAAAGCTACTGGCAAGAGCCTTAATCCGGACTATCGAGCATGGAAATACTGGTGGGATATGAATAAATCACGCTTTGTCCCCGAAGGAAATTCTGGAAGCATTACCCGCCCTTCTACAGCAGTACGGTATCATGGGGTTTCGATTTACTCTAAGCGGATCATTTTTATTGTAGACAAATCTGGCAGCATGCGCTATCCTGTCAAGGGGGAGGGAGAGTATAAAAATCGTATCAAAATGGATGTCTGTAAAGAAGCATTGATTAAAACGATTCGCAGCCTTAGCAAGGATACGTATTTCAATATTATATTTTTTGGAACAAAGTTAAGACCTTGGAAAAAACAACTACAGAAAGCTACCAGAGCCAATAAAGCAAGCGCGATAAAATTTGTTTCCTCTATGCAAATCCGCGGCCGGACGAATATTTATGACTCTTTATTCCAAGCTCTAAATGATCCATTTGCAGATACCATCTTTCTTCTCTCTGATGGCGGTCCTAGTGAAGGCAAGTATATTTTTACCCGTCGAGTGGAAGAAAAAGTGCGTCAAATCAACAGATTTGCAAACTTTGAAATTCATACCATCATTATTGGCTCGAGTAAATCGCGCGATCGACGCTTTATGGAAAATCTTGCGCGAGAAAATGGTGGAGAGTTCCATCACAAAGGGGGGGAAAGAAAGCGATCTTCTCACTCTTCAAAGCGTCGAAGACGCGGCAAACGTTCCTAGAAGCGTACAATTTTTCTAGATTTATTTTTTTTAATTCATTAACTGTTAGAAAACTATGGTAGTTTCTATATCCAGAAAAGAGAGTAAAAATCTTTTAAGTAACCCTGTCTCATTTTGGGGCACTTGGAAAAGGAGGGAGAAGAGAAGGAAGAAATACGTTTCTGGTGGGCGAGTAGAGTAAGGGAGTTTAGGTTTTTGTACATTGCTAGACCCCTAGATATAAGGGAGGGTAGGGAAAGTTGCATTCTTTCTTGATTATTCTGTGAAAATGTGAAAAGGAGTTTGGCTGGGTTAAATTTTTATGAAAAACTTGTTGACTTGAAAAAAACTTTGGGAATTATAAAATAACTTTTCTTTTTTGGTTATTTCCATTTTGGTTAGGAGAAATGAAGGGCAAAGATGTTCAAGTGAAAGGTATAGTGAAAGGTATAAAGAGTTCTAGATCAAAGGAGCTTTATGAGGATTATGAGTAAGATGCGAATTTCCTACATTTTTTTTGCGGTAGTTTTAGGCATTTTATTATTTTCGGAGTTGGGATGTCCTTCTTCGAAGAGAGGGAGAGGTTCTAATGCCAATTCTTTGCAGATAAAGGGATCGGACACGGAGGTAAATTTGGTACAGAGGCTTGCTGAGGCGTTTATGGCCAGACATAAGGGAGCGAAGATTGCGGTGACAGGGGGTGGTTCTGGAACGGGTATTGCGGCGCTTTTCAATGGCACCACAGATTTGGCAAATTCTTCTCGTCCTATGAAGCCGAAGGAGTTATCTAGAGCGAAGAAGAAGGGCATCACGCCTGTTGGGGTGGTGTTTGCGATGGATGCGCTTTCTGTGATCACTCATCCGAGCAATCCTTTAAAATCGCTGACTTTAGAGCAGTTGGGTTTAATTTATCGGGGGAAGATCCGGAATTTCAAGGAGGTAGGTGGGCCGGATTTAGAGATAAATCTCTACGGTCGTCAGAGCAATTCTGGGACTTTTGTTTACTTTCGAGACACTGTACTCAAGGGGGATTATTCCCCCAAGATGAAGAATATGCCTGGGAATTCTGCGATTGTGGCTGCGGTAAAAAACGATCGTTCTGGGATTGGATACGTGGGGATAGGTTATGTGGTGAAGGGGGGAAAGAAAATAGAGGGGGTGCATATTGTTCCGCTTAAGAGGGGGGAGGAGGTTGTAGATCCGTTGCATCGGGAGAATATTAGATCGGGGAAATATCCATTGGCTCGGCCTCTTTATCAGTATTGCAATGGAAAGCCTACGGGGTTATTGCTGAAGTTTCTCCAGTTTGAATTGAGTGAGGATGGGCAGAAAATTGTAGAGGAAGAGGGTTTCTACCCGGTTACGCCTCAATATCGTGAGGCGAATAAAAAGTTGGGGCTTTAGGGAGTTGCGCGGCGGAGATTCTTTCTTTATTACAGGTTTATGGATTGTTTAATATGTGTTTGAGAGCGTGGTGATGTTTAGTAAGGAACGGTTTGTTCAATATTTATTTTTTGTATGCGCTCTGATGACGGTGGTGATTTTGGGGGGGATTTTTATAATGCTTTTGTATAAAACTTTAAAGTTTTTTGAGTTGGTGGGTTTAGGGGAATTTTTTTTGGAGAGGATTTGGAAGCCATCTGCGTATTCTAAGCCGACGTATGGTGTTTTGGCGATGTTGGTGAGTACTTTGATGGTGACCGTAGGTGCTATGGTGATCGCCATTCCCGTAGGGATTGGGGCGGCGGCGTATTTATCGGAGGTAGCTTCGCCTCACGTGCGAGAGTGGCTTAAGCCGTTGGTGGAATTGTTGGCGGGTGTTCCTTCGGTGGCGATTGGTTTTTTGGGGATTGTTTTGGTGGGGCCATTTTTGGCGAAGGTTTTTCATCTTTCTTCTGGGATAAATGCGTTAAATGGTTCCATTTTATTGGCGATTATGGCATTGCCTACCATTATTAGTGTATCTGAGGATGCGTTTTCTTCGGTACCGTTGAGTTATCGGGAGGCTTCGTGTGCGTTGGGTGCAACGAAGTGGCAGACCATTGTTTGGGTGACGCTTCCGGCGGCATTGCCGGGGATTTTGGTGGCGGTGATGCTTGGGATTGGGAGGGCGGTAGGTGAGACGATGACGGTTTTGATGGCCACGGGCAATGCCAAGGCGATGCCCCATAGTTTTTTTGACTCTGTGGCCACGATGACGGCGGTGATTGCTTCGGAGATTGGCGAGGTGGATTACGGAAGCGAGCACTACTATGGTCTATTTGCGGTAGGGTGTTTGTTATTTTTGATTAGTTTATTGGTCAATCTTCTTGCGGATTATTTTAATTCTAAGATGAGAAGGTACGCATGAAGAATTTAGAGGAAGTCATAGGGCTTTACACGCTTCGGTTGTGTGCTTTTTTGGTGGTGTTGGCGATTTTTGTAATTTTGTATGATATTCTGGTTCAGGGGATGCCGGCGATTTCGTGGGAATTTCTTACCTCTTATCCACGGGAGGGGATGACAAAGGGTGGCATTTGGCCGGCGGTGGTGGGGACGGTGTATGTGACGCTTATCACGGCGATTTGTTCGATTCCGTTGGGGGTTGGGGCGGCGATTTACCTTAGTGAGTATGCGAGGGAGGGTTGGACCACTCGTGTGATTCGTTCTTCCATTCGCAATTTAGCGGGGGTACCTTCGATTGTGTATGGATTGTTTGGTGTAGCTTTATTTGTAGAGGGTTTGCGTTTTGGCACAAGTGTGCTTTCGGCGGGTTTGACGTTAGGTTTGTTGACCTTGCCTTGGATTATTGCTACGGCGGAGGAGGCGTTAAAGAGTGTTCCTCAGACTTACCGGGAGGCTTCGTATGCTTTGGGTGCGACGAAGTGGCAGACCATACGTTCTCAGGTATTGCCGTCGGCGTTTCCTGGGATTTTGACGGGGACGATTTTGGGGATTTCTCGTGCGGCGGGCGAGACGGCACCGATTCTTTTTACAGGTGCGGCGTTTTATTTACCTCATCTTCCTAGCTCACCTTTTGATCAGTTTATGGCGCTCCCTTATCATTTGTTTAATCTTTCCACTCAGCACCACGACATTGAGGGGGTTCGTCATTTAGCTTATGGGACGGCGATGGTGTTGATTGGGTTGGTTTTGGCGATGAATTTGGTTGCGATTTTGATCCGGTACAGATTGCGAAAACAAAAAAGGAATTAGCGGTGTCTCCTACAAAGGAAAAGTTGCTTTCGAAGGATTTAAGTTTATTTTATGGTGAGAAGCAGGCTTTGGAGAGGATTCATCTTTCGATATTGGAGCGGCAGGTGACGGCGGTAATTGGTCCTTCTGGTTGTGGGAAATCCACGTTTTTGCGCTGTTTAAACCGCCTAAACGAGCTCAATCCTCGGGTACGGATAGAGGGGGAGGTGCTCTTGGATGGTCAGAATATCTACAGCAAGGAAATGGATGTAGTGCAGTTGCGCAAAAAGGTGGGGATGGTTTTTCAAAAGCCCAATCCATTTCCCAAAACTATTTATGAGAACATTGCTTATGGGTTGCGCATCAATGGGGTAAGGGAAAAGTCGCGGATACTTGAGATTGTGGAGAGGAGTCTGATTCAGTGTGGTTTATGGGAGGAGGTGAAGGATCGACTTTTTAGCTCAGCGCTTGAGCTTTCGGGTGGGCAGCAGCAGCGTTTGTGTATTGCGCGGGCGATTTCTATTGAGCCGGAGGTACTTTTGATGGATGAGCCATGTTCGGCTTTAGATCCTATTGCTACGTATCGCATTGAGGAGTTGATTGATTCGCTGAAGGAGAAGTACACGATTGTGTTGGTCACCCACAGTATGCAGCAGGCGGCTAGGGTTTCCGATTACACAGCATTTTTTTATCTGGGAAAGCTCATTGAATACGGTCCAACCAAGCAGATTTTTACAAATCCGCAGGAGGAGTTAACCGAGAGTTATATTACAGGAAGATTTGGTTAAAAACGCGATTTAGATTTTCTCGAAAATCCAGTTGTAGGGGAGCCGAGGAGTTATGAGCAGAAAGCATTTTCATGAGCACCTCAAGGATTTGGAACGGAAGCTGAAGGAGATGGGCCAAATGGTGGCTCAGGCGGTGGAGCGGTCGGTGGAGGTGTTGAAAAAGCAGGATTTAGAGGGTGCGTTGGAAGTGATCGAGGGGGATCAGAAAATCAATGATCGGCGTTGGGAAATTGAGGAAATGGTGCTTGAGTTGATAGGCACGCAACAGCCTGTAGCGGTGGACTTAAGAAAATTGGTTTGCATTTCCCATATTGTCACCGACCTAGAGCGGATGGGCGATTATGCCCAGGGGATTGCGATTATCACCGAGCGCATTGGCAAAGAGCCTCATATTAAGCCCTTGATTGATATTCCTCGGATGTGCAGGAAGAATGTGGAGATGATTCACACCAGTGTAAAGGCGTTTTTGGAGCATGATTTGAGTCCGCTCGAGGGTTTGTACCGTGGAGAAGAGGAGATAGATGCTCTTTACGATCAGGTGTACACGGAGCTGATTGGCTTTATGGTTGAGGATCCCAAGACGATTACACGGGCGACGTATTTGCTATGGGTGGCTCATAATTTGGAGCGGATTGCGGACAGGGTGGTGAATATTGCAGAGCGGGTAATTTTTTTGGTAACGGGGAAGATGGAGGAGGTCCACAAGGCCAAGGAGGAGAGGAAGAGGCGCAAGAAGAGGGAAAGCTCTTCGGATCAGGAGAAATGAAATGCGCGTTTTGCGAGGGGAGGTATCGGAATTTCAGCGTTGGTTGCAAAAATCTGAGCGCTTCGCGGTTCTTACGGGGGCGGGGGTTTCTGCGGAATCTGGTATTCCTACGTTTCGAGGGCCGGGGGGGTTATGGAGGCAGTATTCTGCAGTGGAGTTGGCCACTCCTCAGGCGTGGTCGGAAAATCCTGGTTTGGTATGGGAATTTTACAACTACCGTCGGGTATTGATGGGGGAGAAGAGGCCCAATCCTGCCCATTTGGCTTTGGCCAAAATCGAGAAGGAATTTCAGAAGTTGGGCAAAGCCTTTACATTGATTACCCAGAATATTGATGACTTGCATTTAGAGGCGGGATCTCAGAATCTCATACGCTTGCATGGTTCCCTTTGGGAGGTACGTTGTGTTCGTTGTGCAAAAGTGTCTCCAAACCGTGAGGTTCCCATTACTCCGGCGTTTGCGGGCACGGGTGGAGTAGAGGGGAATGGGCCTTCGAAAGCTTTTCGGGAGGCGGATTTGCCGCACTGTTCGGAGTGTGGGGGGCTTTTGCGTCCTCATGTGGTTTGGTTTGGGGAGATGTTGGATCCTGAGGTTCTTGCGAGTGCCCAGAAGGCTGCGTTAGAGGCGGAACTTTTTCTGGTGGTGGGCACCTCAGCTGTGGTGTATCCTGCGGCAGGGTTGGTGGAATTGGCGGCGCAGGGAGGAGCGAAGATTGCGGTGGTAAATTTGGATGTACCGGTTTCTCATCGATTTTTGGATTTTGTTTTTGAGGGTGCTGCTGGAGAAATTTTGCCTTCTCTTCTTCAATTTCCGGATTCCTAAGGAGGAAAGGGTATTTATGGAAGCTGAGAAGACGTTTGGAAAAGTGAGGTATTTTCTAATTCTTTTCATTTTTGCTTTTCCCCTTGCTTGTGGGAAGGGGAAGCGGCTGGCGCGATTTATTGAAAACAACCTCTTGGTTTCTGTTCATTTCACGGCAGAGGTAGCGGCTCAACCCAGTTCCAACGTGCTTTATCCCTCCACGACAAAAATTTACATGGGCACTTTTCGTTTTCAGGCTTTTCCCGATCCCATCACCATCTCCCGCATTCGCCTGACGCAGTATGCTTCGGCTTCTGCGGATGCTGTTAGTCAAATTCGGTTGTATTTAGACGATGGGGATGGGGTATACAATCCCGAATTGGATCAAGGCCTTTTTGGCTCGTCGGTGGCCTCCTTAGATGCTTCTAAGGGGGCCGATTTTTTTGGTTCTCTTTTGGTGCCGGTGGGAGGTTATACCTATTTGCATGTTGTGGTTAATATTCAAAATTTCGCCACTGGTGAAATTGGTTTTGAGCTTTCACAGTCTTCTGATATTGGGGCGGATATTCCTGTGAGTTCACCTTTTCCGGTGCGTTTGGGTAAGGTTCTCGTCCAGTCCACGCCTTCATGGCAGTATAGCAATCCTTTTCCGGGGGATGATTTGGAGGGGATTTGGGGGGTGGATCTGCAGAATGTTTATATTGTAGGAGAGGGAGGATTTGTGGCCAAATGGGATGGTTCTTCTTGGCGTCGTTTGGAGGTGCCTGCAGAGGGAGCGGATATCAACGAAGTTTGGGCAAATGGGGAGGATAATGTTTATTGTGTGGGGCAATTTGGTACGATTTTGTATTTCAATGGGCAGAGTTGGAGCAAGCAGAACTCCAATTCTACGGCGTTTTTGAATGGTATTTGGGGAGATTCCAACACGGGCGAGTTGTTTGCGGTGGGCTCTTCGGGCACGATTCTTTATTCTCCAGATGGAAAGCAATGGCAGGTTCAGGCCAGTGGGACCACCAATACTCTTTATGACGTATGGGGTTCTTCTGCCAAGGATGTTTACGCTGTGGGGCGATCGGGTACTTTGTTGCACTACAACGGTCAGGTTTGGAGTGCTATTTCTTTAAGTCCTTCCACGACGCAGGATTTGAATGGAGTTTGGGGTGCGGGTGCCGATAGTGTCTTTGTTGTGGGGGATGGTGGCACCATTTATCATTACAACGGGCAGAGTTGGAGTCAGATGGCCTCGAACACTACGGTTTCTTTGTACAAGGTAAGTGGGACTTCTGGCACAAGTGTGGTGGCGGTTGGGGGGGAGTTTAGTGGAGAGAATGGGGTGAGTTTATATTTTGATGGCAATGTCTGGAAGGTGGAGCAGAGGAGTGGGGAGACTTTAAAAAATGTGGCCAATATTGCTGGACAGATTTATGCGGTGGGGATTCGGGGTAAGGTTTTGCAGCGCACCTCTTCGGAGGCTCAGTTCATTTCTTTGGGAAGTTCTCACGATTGGGAGAGTGTTTTTACCTTTGGGGAAGAAATCTTTGTGGCGGGTGAGCAGGGGAGTGTGGCCTATTATGACGGTCAGAGTTGGAGGGTGTTTTCCACTCCTGCACAAGGCACTTTGCGGGCTCTATGGGGAAGCGCTGCGGCCGATCTATTTGCTGTAGGCGATGGGGGGGCGATTGTTCATTACGATGGTCAGAGCTGGCAGGCTATGGTTTCGTCCACCACGCGCCATTTGAGGGGGATTTGGGGATATGATGCAGGGAATATCTGGGCGGTGGGGGATGGTGGTACCATTTTATACTACGATGGTGCCAATTGGAGCGCGCAAAACAGTGGCACCACTGCCAATTTATACGGCATTTGGGGGAATTATTCCAAGGGGACTCCGGCGCCCAAGGGCTATCATATTTACGTTGTGGGGGACAATGGCACAATTTTGCGGAGTACGGATAAAGGGGCCACCTGGCAGGCGATGACCAGCAACACCGCTCAAAATTTGCGGGCGATTCATGGTCTTGAGGTGAATGAGGTTTACGCCGTTGGTGAAAATGGTACGGTACAGCGCTATGATGGCCTTTCGTGGAGTGCGCGCAATACAGGAATTGGCAACAACACTCATTTGTATACGGTATTTCTCAACAGATTTTACGACATTTATACGGCAGGTTCGGGGGGAGAGGTGTATGTTTTTGATTTAAGTGCGGGGCGATGGAATTTGCTTGCTTCTATGGGAGTGGATTTTAAAAGCCTTTGGGGCGATAGTTGGGGGGATCACAGCTCCAATGCGTCCAATCCTTTTGAGGGGAGCTATGGAAATGCCATTTACTTAGCTGGCGCCCAGGGAGCTTTTTTTAAGGGACCTCGATGGCAGGCTGCTTTTCGTTCTTTTCGCATAACCAAGCATACCGCTGAGCGATCCAGTGATTTAGGGGCTCCAATGTACGCTTTGCCCAACAGCGATGTGATTTTTGCTTGCACCAATGAGGGAAATTTGCTTCGCTTTGACGGCAAACGCTGGCATCGGTATTTGGCTGGCCCTTTGCGCTTTCGTTCCATCTGGGCCTACAGTGCCACAGCGGCTTATGCTGTAGGCGATGAGGGGAGCATCTACCATTTTGATGGGAAGACATTTCGCCCTCAGAATAGCACAGTGAGTGCCAATCTCTACAGTGTTTGGGGAACAGGGGATGGAGCTCATATCTTTGTTAGCGGTGCAAGTGGCACCATTCTCTATAGCTCAGATCAGGGGAAAACGTGGGTGAAACAAAACTCTGGGGTGAGCAATTCGTTGCGGGTTATTCGGGGATTTGACGCAAGTCGAGTTTATGCTTGCGGTAGCTCCGGGGTGATTCTCTACACCACCGATCAAGGAAGCACCTGGACCCGTTCGGCCAACAATCCGGCGGATACGGCCAACGATACTCTTCATTCGCTTTTGGTGCTCTCTCCTACGCAAGCTTTTGCAGCTGGGGATGATGGCTCTGTGCTCTACACCACGGATGGTGGGGTGAATTGGGTGGATAGTCTTACGTTTTCTACGAAGGATTTTGTGCATCTATGGGGGGATTCCTTTGGCAATGTCTATGCTGTTGGTGATGGGGGGAGTATCGCGCATTTTAACGGTATGTCTTGGAGTGCTCAGACTAGTCCGGTAAGTAGTAATCTACGCGCTATTCTTGGTTTTGGTCAAGAGTTACATATTGTAGGGGCTGGTGGAACGGTTCTCTATTCGGATGATGGAGGGAAAACGTGGTCTCAGAAGAATGTGGGGACAGATCGCTCGTTTTACTGGATAGTGGGTAGTTCTCCTACTCAGGTATGGGCTTCAGCCAGCAGTGGGGTATGGATGCAGTACAAATGAGCTTATCAGATGCGGTTGGAATTCATTGGTTCCAGGGCAAATTTAAATAAGGGCGCAGATGGTAGGGGAGTTTTTTTTTGCTTAGCAAAAAGTGTACTAATTTGCGGACAACGGTCATTAGATTCTGCCAGATTTTTTTCTTTTTCTATATATTTAATTTAATGTAGATAAAAATCTTTTTTCATTTTGGATTCAAGCATTTCGAGAAGAGAAATTTTGTTGGATTTTCTTCTGCCTAAATCCGTGTGTCCCAAAACGAGACAGGGTTACTTTAAATATTTTTACATTCTTCTCCGGTGCGGGATAAGAGCGAACTGACCCCAAAGATCGCTCAAATTTTCCCAGATCTCTTAAAAATAAGCCAGATTATTTTCTGGTTTTATTTCCTTTAGAAGAGAAAGCAGTTAAAATTATTTTTCAATTTTTGCAAATATTCCGAAAAAAGTTTAGTTGGAGTAATTCATTAAAAATAAAAGAATTAGGTATTTTCTAATTCTAGAAAACTGCCGAAGGAAGTCGAAAAAAATAAAAGATTTCCTCTTTTTTCTAAAAATGGTACATTCTTTGCTAGAAAACCTCTCAAACATACACGGGTTTTCTCCTCTCCCCTCTCCCTCGGGAGGCGGGTCGGAATAGGGAGAGACCAGGAAGGAGAAAACCCCTTTTTTAAGTATAAGCAAACTCTTATCGCTTGTACAAAGGGAGGTGGTGCGCCTTGTTTTAGACTCCCCCCACCCTGGGTGGGGTGTTTAAAAATTTTTTAGGGAAATTAAAAAATCCGCTTATACGAAGATTTAGAGTGGTAGCTAGGATTTACGGCAATGGAAGCGAGGATTCACATTGTATTGCATTCACCTCAGATTCCGCAGAATACGGCTTCAGTTGGTCGGACATGTGTGTGTTTAGGTGCTCATTTGCATTTAATTCGGCCATTAGGATTTTTCATGGATGGTGTGAAGTTTCGTCGTGCTGGTTTAGATTATTGGCGTTATGTTCAATATACGGTTTATGATAGTTGGGAAGATTTTTTGGAGTCGTCCAGACCATCGCGTTTTTATTTTTTTTCCACGAAGGGCAGAAGGGTTTATTGGGAGGTGGATTTTACTCCGCCGGTATATTTGGTATTTGGGAATGAGGGGAGGGGTTTGCCTGCGGAGTTTTATTGCAGATACCGAGAGAGGTTGTATTGCATTCCCATGCCTGGCAGATATGGTCGCAGTCTGAATTTAGCGAATGCGGTTTCTGTAGTTGCTTATGAGGCGTTGCGAAGGCAGTTGGGGGAGGCGGTAGATTTAGAGCAGTTGCAGGAGGGCCCATCCCATAAGGAGCATAGAGAGGGCGATGAGAGTTGTTAGGATTAAAGTGGTCAGGGTGTGGTTATTTTGTTGTTTTTGTGGTGTAGATGGAGTAGAAGGTGGAGGGAGTAGGGAAAGTTGGGTTAGGTCGAGGAGTACTTCTTCTAGATTAGGGTAGCGACGTTGTGGGGAGGGGGCCATCATACGGTAAATGATTTGTTGGAGGGAATGGATGATATTTTTATTTACGAGTTGGGAATCGATGCAATTTAGGAGTTTGAGGAAGATAGCTCCGAGTGAGTAGATATCGCTTTGCACGTTGGGGTGGTGGTGAGGTTGTTTCAATTCTGGTGGTATATAGTTGTCTTGGTGGTGTGTTTTTAAGGTACTTAGACCGAAGTCGGAGAAGATGACTTCATCTTCTTCGCCTAGGAAGATATTGGCAGGATGCAACCCTTTATGTACTAAGTTTTTTTGATGGAGGTTTTGGAGGCTTACGGCAATTTTTATCATAAGTTCTTGGATTTGTTCCATGCTCCACTGCTGGTTGGAGAGGGTGGCACGAAGATTCCCTCTTTCTTGGTAGGGCATTACATAGAAAAGGAAAGGTTTATCTTTTTTATCGATTAAGGAGACAATGTTAGGGGAATGAAGGGAAGCTAGAGCGGTAAGATTTTGGGAGAGTTCTTGTAGGAGTTGGGGGTGTTGGGTTAGATGAGGTAGGATAATTTTCAGGGCGACTCGTCGTTTCATTGTGATTTGTATGGCTTCGTAAGTAATTCCGAAGCTGCCACGTCCTAGTTTGCGCAGAATTTTGTAGCCTTCTATGGTTGTGGCGTTGGGAAGATTTTCGAGGGGGAGTTGTGGGGTTGGGGAGGAAGATTTGGTGGTTGAGTTAGGTTGAGAGTTTATTGGATTTAGGAGGATGTAGGGGGCGTGGATTTGCAATTCTTTTTGCCACTCGGGTACGGAGAGGATGTGGCTGCAGTGTGGACAGGCGATGGGTTTTTTTTGTTGGATGATGGCGGGATATAGAGGGATTTTTTCTTGGCAGCTGGGGCAGGAGATAGGGATTTTCGGGGAATTTTTTGGTAATTTTGAGTTAGGAATTTGTGTTTTAGAGGTGAGGAGGGAGTTTTCGTCGACGGATGGGATTTTGTTTTGTGATGGGATTGCTTTGAGAATAATGTTGATTTCTTGTCGCAGATGCTGGAGTTTGGAGGGGGGTATACGGCATTGTTTTTCCAAAAACTGCCAGATATTTTGAGCTTTGACGCAGTTTTGGAGTTGTTCAGAGGTAAGGATTCCTTTATTGCGAAGTAGTTTTATGACAAATTCACGCTCCATTTTTGTTCCTTTTAAGGCGGAGTCGATGTAGATTCAGAGCTTGTTGTATTTGTGGGGAGTTTATATTTTCGAGATAGGAATACACTTTTTGTTGTAGGTAAATATTGGGGTGAGAGAGGGCTTGTAGGAGCATTTCTTTTTGAACTTCGTTCAGGTTTTGGTAGTCTTTTTGGAGCCAGAGTTGGATTTGTAGGGAGAAGGTTTTATTTAGGATTTCTTGTTTTTTTTGAGCTAGGTTAGTTTCTAAATGTTTTTGTGCGATAAGGTGAGTGAAGGTGATACGTAGAGTTGTTTCTAAGATTTTTCGTTTTTGGTGGGAGCTTCCTTGTTGTAGGTAGGTTTCTTTTTGTTGCAACCCTGTTAGCAGGAGATATTCTATTAGTTTGAGTAGATCTTTTTTCAGAGAGTTGGGGGAGAGTTCCAAAAATTTCACCAGAGAGGGAAGAGCGGAGACGGCTTGGATTTTTCGCAAACGCGTTAGAGTTGTTTTGCATTTTTGATGTTTTCCCTTTTCGAGCCAATGGCTTAGGATTACGAGTAGCTGCCATGTTCCTTTTTCTAGGGTAGTGAGGGAGAGGAGTTCGGGGAGTTGATTTAGTCGGAAGCGCACACCAGCGCCGACATTGGCATTTTGCATAAAGGTATTTGCAAGATCGCAGAGGGCGAGGTTTGCGTTTTCGAGGTTGGCGTTGGATAGGTTAGCGTTTTCGAGGTTTGCGTTTTCGAGGTTGGCGTTGGATAGGTTAGCATTTTCGAGGTTGGCGTTGGATAGGTTAGCATTTTCGAGGTTGGCGTTGGATAGGTTAGCATTTTCGAGGTTGGCGTTGGATAGGTT
>RFKQ01000033.1 GCA_003694635.1 Planctomycetota bacterium | reverse complement strand
TTCGGAACGTGGGGGGGCGCGCCTAGCGGGCTGGGGGCTAGGGGATTGGGATGGGAGGGCGTATTTGGGAAATGGGGGCTGTTTGCGATGCTGTTTGGGATGAAGTTTTGGTTTCAGAAGGGTTTCCCCTTCGCCCCTCACTTTCGCATGACGAGAAGGCGGATTTCGGTCATTTCCTCCACTGCCCAGCGGATGCCCTCTCGCCCTAGGCCGCTTCGTTTGGTGCCTCCGTATGGCATTGGGTCCACACGGAAGGCAGGTACTTCGTTGATCATCACCCCGCCTACGTCCAGCTCTTCCCAGGCTTGGAAAGCGCGGTTTAGGTTTTGGGTGAACACTCCGGCTTGCAGGCCGTATTGGCTGGCGTTGATTTTGGCTAGGGCTTCCGAAAAGTCCTCAAATGCCTGGAGCGAGGCCACTGGCCCAAAGGCTTCTTCGCACCAAAGGGGGAGGTCTTCGCGGACATTTTCGAGCAAGGTAGGCTCGAGAAACGCTCCATTTCGCTCGCCTCCAATCAGGAGTTTTCCCCCGCAGCGCACCGCTTCTTTTATCCAATTGTGCACTCGTTCCGCTTCTTTGAAAGAGATCATGGGCCCTAGGTCTGTCTCTTCCAAAGAGGGATCTCCTACTTTAAGTTTGGCGGTTTTCTCCACCAACTTATCCCTCAGTTCCCCGTAAATCTTTTTGTGAATGAGCACCCTTTGGACGCTGATGCAGACCTGGCCGGATTGGTAGAATATCCCCCGCACTAGTCGATTGGCGCAGCCCTCTAAATCCTCTACGGTTTCGTCCACCACCACCGCTGCGTTGCCGCCTAGTTCAAGCAAAACTCGCTTGCGGCCAGCTTTTTCCTTGAGCTTCCATCCGATCTGAGAGCCTGTAAAGCTCAAAAGGGAAATTCTATCGTCCTCTATCAATAGCCTTGCGTCTTCAGGATAGGCGGGCAAAATCGAAAAACCCCCCTTCGGCAAACCCGCTTTGGAGAGAATTTCCCCTAGCACGAGAGAGCTTACGGGAGTGGTCGGAGCGGGCTTTAAAATAAAAGGGCAGCCGGCCACCAGCGCCGGTACAATCTTGTGAGCGGCTAGGTTGAGGGGAAAGTTAAAGGGCGTGATAAAGGCACATACGCCCCGGGGGAATCTTTTCCAGAAGCCGATGTAGCCTTCTCCTCGCTGGACGCTGTCCAAGGGAAGCACTTCGCCTCCCAATCGGCTCACCTCCTCGGCGCCAATCCGAAACGTGTCTAGCAGGCGGTCCACCTCACTGCGGCTGTCGCGCAAAGGCTTGCCTACCTCTTGGACCAATAGGCGGACAAGGTCCTCTCGCCGCTCCTCTATTCCCGCCCGCACCTGCTCTAAAATGCGGCGCTTTTGGTAGCTGGAGATCTTGGCCAGCTCGGATTTCGCCCCCAACGCCAGCTGAATGGCCTTTTCAAACGCCGCCTCTCTAGCCCGGGACACCGCGGCAAATGGCCGCCGATGGAACTTGTCCTCTACCTCTAGCTCCTCCTCTCCGTGTACCGCCTCTCCGCCTAGGTAGTAAGGATATTTTTGAACCACCGGACACCTCCTTGTGAAGTGGAATTTAGGGATTGACCTGAAGAATTTTGCCTTCCGAGGTCATCAGATAGACTTTCCCTTTGACCTTCACCTCAAGTGAGCCTGAGGAGACGGTTTTTCCAAATTCCACGTCCATAAGCCCGCTACTGGTGCCGGGCAATTTGTCGATTTTGATCCAACCCTTGACGGGAGTGGGGGAGGTGCCTTTGCGGAAAGAGGTGCAGATCCACATTTGGAGTTTTTTGTTCAAGCGGCGTAGATTCAGTTCGGAGAGCTTGAGAAGGAGGGGAAATTTCCCAAATGTCTGGAAGGGAATCTTATCATCGACCACCTTCTTATAGTCAAAAATGAATTGCATGCGGAAGTGGGAAATGGCTTTTTGAGGCCCCTTTGGCTCAACAAAGTCAACTGTGATTACATGGAGAGACTTTTCCCGGGCCCAAAGAAGTAGGGATTTTTTGAAGAATGGCATGTCGAGAATTTTCTCAATACGCTTTTGATTTGTGGCGAAGGGAGCGATGGCTTTGAAATACATCTCCAAAAAGGAATAGATATCCTGCAAATGAATCCAACTCGGGGCAGAAGAGGACTGCGAAGAGGTTTCTCCATATCCAACTTCCGAGTAGCTGGGCCCGTTTGCGAAATTCTTGCCCACAGGTTTCGGGGAAGATTGGGCCTTGGAGGTGGAAGCGGATGGGGTAGGTGTCTTGCTTGCGGCTTTGTGCCTGCTGGTGGAGGGGGAGAAGAGATAAGGGCCGGAAACGCATCCTGCAGAGGATGCGATCAGAAGCAAAATCGCCAGTCCTCCCGGTTTTTGATAAAGTTTTCCCTGCATTGGCCAAGCTCCTTTGTGATATGGTATACTAAAAGAGGATTTCTCAAGGAAATAGCAGCAAATAGTGTGCCAGATACCAGAAGAATGCCAAAAATTCAAGCTCAGAGGAAATGGCCAAACTATGGCCGAATTAGGTAGGGCGGATAGCATTGTGAAGGACGCGGATTTAGCTTTTGTGGCTAGGGCAAAAATTTTTGTCATTTTGGTGAACCTTTTCGGCAAATATCTTCATCTTGGCGGCAGCAGGGCAAAATGATGTAGCATGGGAATAAAGATCGGCAGCAAATTTACTTTTCTACTCCTTGTCATATTCAAATAGAACGTCCCTCCGGGGCATGAGAAAGAGAACAACTTGGCCAAATCCTTCTTTTTGAAGACGATTGGACGTACAGGTTTTTTTCAAAATTTTTTAGCAAAAGTGTAAAAAACTGTTGCAAGGGCGCCTAAATCTCTATACAATAAAAAAATCGAGCTGGATTGTGCGGCCAAGATTGGATGTCCATTTTTGCGTAGATGTTTTAAGGGAAAAACCTTTGAGCTCCCACTCCCAACAAAAAGAGAAGCTCCTTCAACTGAGGGTGGAACTGCTGTTTGCCAAAATCGTCACCGAGCTCAACCTACTTAGCGCGGCGGCCACGGAGCACTGTCTGGAGAGCCTCTCCCAGCTCTCGCCGGATCTTCTCCTAGGCGAGGTCTATATCCAAAAAGGCTACCTCACCAAACAGCAGGTTATGGACATTCTCGATCTCCTCAACAAAGCTCTGCGGAAACTCCACGAGCTTATGTACTATAAAGTTGCCATTGAGAAGGGATTTTTGGACGATATCTACCTCAAAAAAGGCCTCGAAGACCTAGGCGACCTGCAGCCCAAAGTCTACGGTATCCTTGCAGAGCAAGGGGTTCTCAACCAATACACCCACCAGGAAATTTCCCAAGAACAGCAAAGGCGCATTCGAGAAATGCCCATCGAACGGCTGCAAAAAGCCATCCTCAATATTATCGGCGATATCAAAAAGTCCGGCAAGCCCCTCGGGCTGCTGCGGGATGACTTTATCGCCGAACGGGCCTTGGGACTAGAGTGGATTGACCTCAACGACCTCCGCCGCGCCCTCAATATCCAAATTTTACTCGCCGTCGCCGGCAAATACAAAAGCATCGGCAAAATTATGGTGGAAACCAAGATTTTGTCTCCCCAACAAATCCACGAACTCGAAGCAGGGGTCAACTCTCTCAGCCCTATCGCCGGCTATCAAATTCTGCGAAAAGTCGGCCAAGGGGCCATGGGAATGGTCTATAAAGCCCTCCGGCTCGAAGATAAGCGGGAAGTTGCCCTCAAAATTCTTCACCCCAAATTTGCCAAAAACCAAGAGGACCTCGCCAGATTTCTCCGGGGCGCCAAACTCTCCCTCTCCCTCAATCACCCCAATATCCTGCGCAGCTATGACTTCGGCCAAGTCAACGATATCTATTACCAAGCTATCGAGTTTATCCGCGGTGAAACCGTCATGGAATACCTCGAGCGCACAGGCCCCATCGACGAAGTGATCTGCCTCACCATCGTCGCTGAAGTGGCCGCCGCCCTCGCCTACCTGGACGCCAAAGGTCTGGTGCACCGGGACGTCAAGCCCCACAATATTATGATGACTCACTTAGGGGAGATCAAGCTCACCGATTTAGGCATCATCCTCGACAAACAGGCTAACACCAAAATCACCGCCGAAGGCATCTCCATCGGTAGCCCTCACTATATCTCCCCCGAACAAGCTATGGGCGAAGACTTGGACATTCGTAGCGATTTCTACTCCCTTGGCGCCACAATGTACCATATGCTCACTGGTGAATATCCCTACCAAGGCAGATCCGGGGCCGAAATCCTCTACAAGCAAGTCCATAATCCCCCTCCTAATCCACTGGAAAAGCGCCCCAATATCTCACCTCAAGTGGCGTCCCTTGTGCTCAAACTTATGGCGAAAAAGCCCTCGGAACGCTTTCAAACCCCAAAAGAGTTTATCGACGCTATACGGGATTGTTTGGCTGACCTAACCTAATATCTGTTCATAAAATAAGTCATCTGGCACACCCTCCAACCGATGCCAAGGGAGTTTTATGTATGTTTCGATTAACCATAAGAGATAGCAACAACACCGCCAAAAGATTTAAGGTTAACAAATCCGAGATCCTCATCGGACGACACAAATCCTGCGATATCGCTATCCCTGAAAAATCCGTCTCCTCCCAACACGCAAAAATCTTTGTCCAAGAGGGGGAAATGATCCTAGAAGACCTCAATAGCGCCAACGGCGTCTTTGTCAACGGAAGAAAGATCAAACAGCGCATCCAACTCAAGGAAGAAGATC
>RFKQ01000032.1 GCA_003694635.1 Planctomycetota bacterium | reverse complement strand
CCCCCCACCTCTCCCATGAACTCCAAACCCTCCAAGAACAATACCAACAACTCCAAAAAGAAATGCATCAACTAAACGCCACCCTACAGCTAGAAAGCGAACATTTCCTAGAACCCGCCCTTCTCGAGGAAGAAATTCAACACCTCCAACAAGAGATTCAACAAAAAGAAATAGACAAACAAGCCCTAGAGCTCGCCTACCTCACCCTTCAAGAAGAAAGCGCCAAATACTTTCAAAACCTCCTCCCCAATATAGAAAAAAATATCCAAAACATCCTGCAACAAATCCAATGGCCCCGCATCCAAAAAGTCCAACTTCACGGCGAAAATCTTCACCTCTACCTGCCAGAAAAAAATAAAGTCCCCCCCACCTCCCTAAGCCAAGGTACCTCTGACCTCCTCTACCTCCTATTGCGCCTAGCACTCCTCGACTCCATCACCAGCCACAGCCCCTTCCCCTTCCTTATGGACGAAGCCCTCATCTATCTCGATAAGGACAGACAAGCCAAAGCCTTCTCCCTTCTGCAAACGCTCTCGAGTGAACGCCAAATCCTATATTTTACCTGCGACGAAAGCCTAAAAGGCTACGCCACCTCCACCCTCCACCTTGGCCCAAAAGACTAATTCCATTCCCCCCCCCACCCTACCCCTCTCTTTCTATCCTTGAATATAAGCAGCGGCCTTTTCTTTGAATACCTCCGCCAAATCCCTCTTCTCCCAACTAAATTCCTCCAACTCCCGCCCAAAATGTCCAAACATCGCTGTCTTGCGATAAATAGGACGCAACAAATCCAACCTCTCAATAATCCCCCTAGGACTTAAATCCACCGTCTCCAATACCAATTGCTCGATCTTCTCCTCCTCCAACACAGAAGTTCCAAACGTGTTGATAAATAACGACAACGGACGGCTCACCCCAATCGCATAAGAAAGCTGTACCTCGCATTTGGAAGCTAAACCCGCCGCCACAATATTTTTGGCTATCCACCTAGCCGCATACGCCGCACTCCTGTCCACTTTGCTAGGATCCTTTCCCGAAAAAGCACCCCCACCATGGCGCCCCATCCCGCCATAAGTGTCCACAATAATTTTGCGACCCGTCAACCCGCAATCCCCATGGGGCCCGCCGATCACAAAACTCCCCGTCGGATTGATATGATAGATCACCTCCCCCTCCAAATAAGAAGAGGGAATCACCGGCCGAATCACCCTCTCCATAATGTCCCTCTTTAACATGCGAAATTCCACCCCCTCCTCATGTTGAGTGGAAATCACCACCGTGTGCACCCGATGAGGCCTGCCACTCTGATAAGCTACGGTGACCTGAGACTTGCAATCCGGCTTTAGATACGGCAATTCCCCCGTCTGACGAAGCTGCCAAAGTCTCTCCACCAAACGATGAGAAAGCATCACCGGCAAAGGCATCAACTCCGGTGTCTCATCCACCGCATAACCAAACATCAACCCCTGATCCCCCGCCCCTAAACCCTCTGCTCCATCCACCCCCTGGGCAATGTCCGGGGATTGCCGATCTAAAGAAACAATAACTCCGCACGAATCCGCATCAAATTTCAACCGAGGATCCGTGTAGCCAATCTCCCGGATGGTCTGACGCACAATCTCCGGAATAGACACCTGCGCCTTGGTGGTGATCTCGCCGGCTACCACCACAAGCCCAGTGGTCACCAGCGTCTCACACGCTACCCGCGCCTGCTTGTCCTGGGCTAAAATCGCATCTAAAATCGCATCGGAAATCTGATCCGCCACCTTGTCCGGATGACCCACGCCTACGGATTCTGAGGTAAATAAAAAATCGCGATCTTGCATAGAATTACACTCCCAAGTGTTGTGAAAAACGCAATAAAATTTATGAAAACCTTCTCAAAAAATATGGCAATTCCTATTGCCCTCTATCTAAATTTCGAACAAGCTCAGAGACCAACGCTACCGTCTTCTCCGTAGCTCCTCGATTGCGAAGAATTGCAGAGCGCGCATTTCGACCAATCTCCTCCCTCTTCTGATAACTCCGTAAAAAAATACCTATCCACTCCCGAAGCTGGGAAGGCTTTCTCACCTGAATAATCCCCTGAAAACTGGCCAAATACTCCACAATCTTGCGAAAATTAAACGTATGCGGCCCAACTAAAACCGGCTTTCCCAACACCGCCGGCTCCAATACATTGTGTCCACCATAGGGGATAAAACTCCCTCCAACAAACACAAGAGAAGCTACCGCATAAATGTAAGGCAATTCGCCCATCGTATCCACCAAAAGCACCTGATTTGGCCGCAACTTCTTTTGAGATTGCCTGTCCAAATCCGTCTTTAGAAGATACTTTAGAGACCTTCTCTGCAACGCAGAAACCATCTGGGGAATCTTTTGAGGATGCCGCGGAGCCAAAATAAGAAAAAGCTGATCGTAAAAACGCTTATAATGGCAGTAAATGTCCAAAACAATCTCCTCCTCCCTCGGATGAACGCTTCCCGCCACAATCACCAAAGCCTCCGAAGGAAGCCCAAGATTTCTTTGCATCTGCCGCTGAAGCTTGGAGACATTCCCAACAAAAACATTATCAAATTTAATATTGCCCACAACACTGATTTTCTGAGGACTAACCCCAAGCTGCTGAAAACGCTCCCCATACTCCTTCGTCTGTACACAATAATGGCAAATATGCTGAAGAGGGCGATGAAAAAAGAATTTTAAACGCTGATAACCGCGCTTGGACTTCTGGGTGATTCGCCCGTTGATCACCATCACCGGAATGCCAAATTGCGCGGCCAAATACAAAAAATTTGGCCAGAGCTCCAACTCCACCAAAATCACAAGACGAGGACGAATACGATGAAAAGCTAAGCGTACAAAACGACTTAAGTCCAGGGGATAGTTGAAAATAAAGTGATTGGGAAAAATTTTCCTCGCCACCTCCTGGCCAGTTGTGGTAAACGTGGAAAGCACCACCTCGTACTGAGGCAACTCCCTCTCCAAAGCCGGCACAAAGTTCTGTATCGAAAGCACCTCCCCCACAGAAACCGCATGAACCCAAATGCAAGGCCGCTTTCCCCTCCGTATGGGAGGCGATCTAAACTTAGAAACGATCTTTTTCCAATACCCCTTCTCCCAAATCATACGAAGGAAAAAATAGGGCAAACTGCTCACCACAATAAAAAAATAAATCACATCCATAACCACAGACATCGAACGAAATTTCTTCATCGAAACACAAAAAAGGATACACCTTCCTTACTCACCACAACACTTCTTGTATTTCTTCCCACTTCCGCATATGCATGGATCATTTCGCCCCACCTTCACCGCCGCCCGAATCGGTCGCCGTGCCGTTTCCTCCCCCTTGGAAGCCTCTGCGGCCGCCTCCATCGCCGCCTCATGCGCCAAAAACTCCTGGTGAATCGCCTCGGCTGTATCCAAACCATAAACATCGTGCATTTCCTCATCCTGCTCAATCACCAACTTCAAAATAAGATCCGTAACCTCGTTTTTCAACGACTGATTCATCTCCTCAAACATCCGATACCCCTCACGCTTATAAGCAATTTTCGGATCCTCCTGGCCATATCCACGCATCCCTATGCTCGCTTTCAACTCATCCATGGCACGCAGGTGATCCTTCCACTTCTCATCGATCTTCTGCAATAAAATAAATCTCTCCAGCTGACGCATATTCTCCGCCCCAAGACTCTTTTCTCGCTGCTCATACTTTTCAAAAATCTCCTCAATAATTCCCTCTGCTAAACCCTGATAAAGCGGTTGACGACGATAAAATCCCGCTTCCAATATGTGCACCCCGTACTTTTTTTCTACCCATTTCTGGATATCCACCATCGCTTTTCTCGGATCCTTGGGATTGGTGAATTTCTTTTTCACCAAATCAAGTATCTTCTCCCTCTCCTCCTCGTCCAAAGAATGAATATCTAACTCCTCCGCCCTCTGCTGAAATACCCGAATGAAATCCTCCTTCTCGCTAAGATGCTCCAAATCCTCCTTCTCAAATCCCAAATCATACGTGGTATTTACCCAGTTGCGGAGCTGGTTTTTTTTGGCCACCGTTAGGGTCACGTCCTGCCCTACCTTGTCCTGAATGTAATCGTGGATTTGTTTTTGAATTTGATCATAGCGGTGCTTTTCAATAATGTCAATAATATAGGGAGCCAACACCTCCGGCTCCTTGTACTCCTCTTTTCGCGTCTTATACTTGTCCAAATCCAGAAGAATACCGTACTTCATAAAAACATACGCCACAATGGCGTTATAATCCTTCTGCTCATCGTCCACATCCTCGCCAGCATACTTTTCCACTACCTGAACGATATCCTCTCGAATCCAATTTTTGATCTTATCTTTGAGGTTTTCTCCCCTTAAAATCGCCTGCCGCTCATTGTAAATAATCGTCCTCTGCTCATTCATTACCTTATCGTAGTCCAAAAGGTGCTTCCTAATCTCAAAATGGTGCGCCTCTACCTTCTTTTGCGCCCGCTCAATGGCCTTGCTCACCCAAGGGTGAGAGATGTCCTGCCCTCCACTCATACCGTGTTTTTGCAAGAAACTACGCACCCAATCGTTGGCAAAAATCCGCATCAAATCGTCCTCTAAAGAGAGGAAAAAGCGAGTGGTTCCCGGATCCCCCTGGCGCCCACAACGCCCCCGCAACTGGTTGTCAATGCGCCTCGCCTCATGGCGCTCCGTACCCACAATATGCAAACCACCCAACTCCCGCACGCTAGTGCAAAGGGGCATGCCCTCATATACCTTGCCATTTACCTCAAACTTTTTGGCAATCCCCGCATACTTCCACCTCTCCAATAACCCCCCACGCTTCCAAAACTCCTGCAACTTATCGTAAAACTCAGGATCATCTAAACGCAACTTCTTCGGCGCCGCATTGCACTTCTTCCAATGATCCAATAGCTCCTGCTTGGTAAAGGTCCCCAAAACAATATCTGTACCACGCCCGGCCATGTTTGTGGCAATGGTCACCGCCCCCAACTGCCCTGCTTTAGCTACAATCGCCGCCTCCTTCTCATGGTACTTGGCATTCAATACCTGATGAGGCACCCCGCGCCGGCGAATGCGCTCCGATAAAAGCTCCGAATTCTCCACCGAAACCGTCCCCACCAACACCGGGCGACCAGAAGCGTGCACCGCTACCACCTCCTCCTCAATGGCTGCAAACTTCTCCTGCAACGTACCATAAATCCGATCGTCAAAATTGTGCCGTATCAAAGGACGATTGGTAGGCAACGCCACCACATCTAAATCGTAAATCTTCGCAAATTCTGCCGCCTCTGTCATCGCTGTACCCGTCATCCCCGAAAGCTTCTTGTATAAACGAAAATAATTCTGAAACGTAATCGTCGCCAAAGTCTGAGTCTCCTCCTGGATTTTTAACCCCTCCTTGGCCTCAATCGCCTGATGCAAACCATCGCTCCAAGTGCGCCCCTCCATCTTTCTACCCGTAAACTCGTCGATGATGATCACCTTTCCATCCTCGACCATGTAATCCTTGTCTCTCTTATAAAGCTCCTTGGCGCTTAAAGCATTGTCCAAAGCGTGGGGCCAAATCAATCCATTTCGTCCAGAATAAAGTGGACCTACCCCCGCCAACTCCTCCGCACGCTCCATCCCCTCCTCCGTCATAATGATGCTGCGCTCCTTCTCCTTCACCTCATAATCCCGCCCCTTCTTCAACGCCTGGGCAATGCGGTTGGCTTTGTAGTAAATGTCCACTGACTCCTCTGCACCCCCAGAAATGATCAAAGGCGTCCTCGCCTCATCAATCAAAACACTGTCCACCTCGTCAATAATGCAGTAGTTCAACCCCCTTTGCACCTGATCCTCAATGTCCATCTTCATGTTGTCTCGCAGATAATCAAAGCCAAACTCGTTGTTTGTGCCATAGGTAATATCGCAAGCATACTCCCTCTGGCGCTCACTTGAGTCCATATGGCTTTGAATCGCACCCACACTTAACCCCAAACCCTCAAATAAAGGCGCATTCCAATCTCTATCCCTCTTGGCCAAATAGTCGTTTACTGTAACAATGTGCACTCCCTTCCCCTCCAGAGCATTAAGATAAGCCGGCAACGTAGCCACAAGAGTCTTCCCCTCACCTGTCACCATTTCCGCAATCTTACCCTGGTGGAGAAAAATCCCTCCCATCAATTGCACATCAAAATGACGCATCCTCAAAAAACGCTTACTCCCCTCCCGCACTAAAGCAAAAGCCTCTGGCAAAATCTGATCTAGAGTTTCTCCTTCCTTTAGCCGCTTTTTAAATCGATCCGTTTCCTCTCGAAGCTCTCCATCGGAAAAAGCCTCGTACTTTTCCTCCAAAGCATTGATCTTCTCAACAATTGGAAAAGTAGACCTGATTAGCCGATCGTTCCGAGTGCCAAAAACCTTTGCCAAAAACTTTCCTACATTCTCCACTACTCCCATTGAAATTTCTCCTCTATAGCTAAGGTTTTTCCTTCACAAATATCAAACCAAGATATCCAATAATCTCTGATAAGCACCTTCTAAAAGCGGTGTACCATGGCCAAAGAAAATGCTATCAAACTGATAAACCAAAAGAGACTTGACTGCCTCCTTCAATGGGCCTTGGTCCTTGCAAAACGGAGGAGGCAACAAAGACAATCCCCCCACTTCTTCAAGGTGGACCAAAGCATCCGCCACCACCAAAATCTGATAACCTACTAGCGCCATCTCAGTGGGCGTAGGCTGGGCTAGAGGAATGGCTAGAAAACCTCCTGGCAGCTCCTGCTGGGCTCGGTATTCCAATGCTCCGCTTTCCCTGGAAACACCAGAGGGAAGAAACACAGGAACATTCAACCGCTGAGCAAACAAATAGGCGTCCCGAATATGGTGCTGATTGAGTACCACCACCGCATCCAACTTCCCCTTGCTGGAAAGGCTCTCCCAAAAAGAAGGCGAAGAAAAAGCAATCGGGTCAACTAAAATCTTTCCTTCCTCAGTGCATAGAAGATGAGAAACCAATGGGGCCTGAAGGCGGGGAGAGTGTACCCACCAGCTATAAACAAGGGGATGGGGTTGGTGGAGGACGCCTGGTTTGTCCATAGAAAAACTCCGACGTTTCGAGAGAAAAAATTTAGATTGCCCTGCTTTTTGGAAGATAAAAGGCAATAAAAAACACGCAAACTCCCCTTTTGAACTAAGAAGAATCAAAAAAAAACAAGAAGTTTTTCTCGCTTACGAAAGAAACTATTGGTAGGATTTCTTGGGGAGGGCTAGGGCTAAAATGGCATTTTTTTATGACAAATATAGATTTTGTTGTTGATCTTGCGAATTTCCCTCTGCAGATCAGGGTATTTGGAACGAAGCTGAATATAGATACGTTTGCATTGCTCAAAATAATGAATGGCTTTTTCTAAAATTTTGCGCTTGGCCGCATTGGAGAGAGAAGTTTGGATCTTTTGATAATTCTCCAAAATTTTCACACCTTTTGAATAGTATTTCTGCGCTTCCTTCCAAAGTTTCCCAGTAGGGAAATTCTTGAGGGGGGGAGGGGAACGGGTTGGCTGAGAAGGTGAGGCTTGAGAAAGGGACGGGGGAGGGGTGGTTAGATGCTTGTATTTGGAAAGAAAAAGCGGTTTATTGGTGTAGATGGGTAGCCCTTGATAGGGTCCTTTGGAGAAAATATAAACCTTTCGCAACGGCGTATCCGGATACCTCCATAGGGCCCGGGCGTACCTTGGCTTGGTAAGAAGCCCTAAAAAATGGTAAAAACTATCATACTTAGCAAGCAAATTGAGAATAGAGGTAAGAAAAACCAGGATTTTATTCTGCACACAAAAGGAAATCCTTCGATAAAACTCCATAAAGTCCTCTGGACTAATAGGAAAAATAACCTTGGTTTGCTGGAGATGTTGAAGAAATTCCGCCTCTGAGAGTTTCTTAGAAGAGTGTAGTTGCCCGTTTTCTATCCAAATGAGTTCGAAAGCCTTCCAAGAAGGAATTTGGCTTCCCTTTAGCGGGGCCAGATAAATTCCTCTGAATTTTTTTCCCTCTTGTTGAAAATCCAGTACCAAGGCCTTTTGGCCGCTTTTGAGTTGAATCAACCACCTAGCAAGGGGAGGATTGCCTGATAAATCCTGACGCATAGAAGAAAGGATTTCGTGATACAGAAGAGATCTTTTGAGCAAAAAATGCAGCTTTAGGTAAAGGGCTTTTTGCTCAGAATTAGGAAAGGAAATCACTCCGTTTTGGATAGAGCCAAGCTGACTTAAAGCTTGCATAGCCCTTTTTAAAGAGGCGATGCAACGATTATATTCCGCAGCTAGGAAATGGGCTTTCGTTTGAACAAACTGCTTCTGCAGCGCGGCAAGGGAAGGCAGTCGCCTCTCAGAAGAAGAGGAGGCTTTCTCTTGCACAGAAGTGGTAGGCGTAGAACGAATGGGATTTGAATGGGAAGAAGCTGAGTGGGGAGGGTGAGCTGCAGAAGAGGAAAAGCTGGACTTGGGAGGATGAGAGTTCGAAGGGGGATTTTGAGAAGGCGAGGGGGAAAGATGAGACGGCAAAATCACTACGGCATCTGGCTTGGAAGCTTTGGGATTTGCCGGGGAGGTCGAAGAAGAAGGGGATAAATTGTTTTTCGAAAGAGTTGGATCCTGCTGAGAGCGATTTTTAGAATTTTTGCTCTGTTGAAATTGGTGGTAGCCATACAACACCCCCGCAAGAAAACTAGCCACCACCACAGGAAAAGTTATCCCCCTCTTCATCGAAACTCTCCTTTACTATCCAAACGTCCCAGTCCTATATTTGCTTTTAGCGCATATTTCCAAATTTTCTACGCTCTGTGTCTCGGATCACATGTATCTTGACACTGAGGAGGACAATCAAACTCCTTCGCAAATTGGTCCAACCACGGCGGGTAAAGAGATTTTTTAAAATGGGCACATGACTTAAAATCGGTACCCCAGAAATCTTCTGCTCTCTTCGATAGCTTTTTAAACCGCCAACCAAAATAGTACCCCCATCTGGGACGGTGACAGTGGTGCGGATTTTTTGCACCGTAAGAATAGGCAATTCAATAGGGATATTGGTGTTGCCCTGGGCTAAGTTCAATTGGGTAGTATTGGCGGCTGTGGTTTGATCCACTGCCAAGGTTGGCTTAATCTCTAGCGTTACATATTTACGATCGTAGCTTACGGTGGGGCGGGCTTCCAGAATGGAGCCGGAGTTGAGCACTCCAATCACCGGATTTAGGGTGGGAACCACCCCTGAGGTTTGCACCTCCACGTCTTCGATATAAGCTCGTTGAGCAATGGAGAGGACATGAGCGCGTTGGGTGTTGAATACGTTGAGGCGAGGTGCATTGACAAGCCTTGCTCGCTGCTTTTTCTTCACCGCTTCAAAAATCGCCTCCAGCTGGAAATAAGAAAGTTTGGTGTACTGCAACACCGATCCACCTAAAGGGGTAATGTTGAACGGATTGCTAGCCGTGGTGCCTAGCCCTTGGCTAAAAGCGTTGACCAGAGCGGCTCGGGTGTCGTTATCCCCCTGGGCGTTTAGGTAGCGATAGCCAATATTTTGGTTTGTACCCGCTCCATCTATGTTCACAATATTTGTGGGCAGTCCCCTATAATCCACTCCTATTTCCATCAATAGATTGTCCTGGATATCGATAAATTTGGCCTCTACGGTGACCATCACTCCCACGGTTTTTCGAAGAGCATCGAGAAGTTTTTGAATGCGCTTATGGGCTTCCAACGATTTACGCACGATCAGCACTCCGTTGATCAGCTGAACGGTCCCCTCATCGCTTTCCCCAATACGCTTATTGATCAGCTCCTTGAGTTGCTCTGCCCCCACCCCTGTTCCTCTGGTGTTGCTTTCCTCATCCTCATCCACGTTTCCCCCGCCTACCGGTGCCCCGCCCCCCGCAGTACCTCGCTGAGGAAGAAGGGCAAGCTTAGGGGCAGGAAATTCTGGAAGATTGTTGATAATATCGGAGACGTTGTAGAAGTGGATAAAGAGCTTCTTTTTGGCTGAGCCTTTGGTGGTGATTTGGATCGCTCCATCTTCGATTTTGTATGTCAACTCTTCGTGGGATTTCATCATAAAATCCAAGACATTTTTTAGCCGTGCCTTCTCCAAAGGAAGGGTGATTTTTATGTCGTTGTCATCGATCAAAGACTCCGCCGATCGAGTGATCACAAAGTTTAAGCCGGTGATTTGACGCAAAAACGCGATGGCCTCTTTAAAGCGAGTATTCTTAAAATTGACTGAAATGGGCTGATTTTCCAGACGACTTAAAATGTCTTTCTCTTCCCGGGAGGTGGAAACCTCTTGGAAAACCTTTGTCACATGGGCCGCTCGATTTTGGATATACTTCCATTCCTCTCGGCTTGGAAAGCGAAACACTTCTTGATATGGTATCGAGGCCGCATCCACAGCTTCAATTTGGCGGGCGTAGTGCTCGGCTTGCTGGCGAATAAACTGAATACGGCCCTTTACGTATTTTGCGTTCATGGCTTGCTGGCGCAAAATACTAGCTTTTGTAAAATCCGGCTTAAGGTATAGAATTTCATTGGCGATTTCAATAGCATTATCATAATCCTCCTGCCGGTACGCAATCACCGCTTGCTTATAAAGGGCGTTGACTTGAGCAGCAAGGTATTTTAAGTTCTGAGCATGGAGAAAACGAGCTCGTTCTTGCGCAGCCTCCTGTAGCTTGCGGATACGCTCCACTTCGTACTCCTTGCGCTTTCGCTCCGTTTTGCGTATCCACTCTTTGACCCTCGCTATGTAAGTCTCATCCGCCACTTGATAGGGAGAGACCTGAATTAGCTCCAAAATACGCTCCAGTTCTAGCTTTGCCTTCTTATAGTTTTTCTGAGCAAAATTGGTCTTTGCACTGGCAAACAGCCTATCTAACTCAATCCTGGTTTGGGCGATTTTCACCTTCACCTCTTGCATATAATCCCGGGCCATGTCGTGGACGGCACCTTGCCGATCTCCTAGGATATAGCGCACTTTGCCAAGAAGAATTTTGGCCTGTTGGTGATTGGGATTGTTCTGCAAGCAAAGAATTAAATTGCGCTCCGCTTGGGCGTATTTTAGCTCTTGGTAAAATTTAAATGCCATTTTATAGTAGTGATTAGCCGCCGCTAGACGACTCTGATCCTTGAGAGTCAAGCCTTTGGCAATGTCCTCCAGAGCCTTCTTGTTTTTAGGATCTCCTTCTGCATGAAAAGCGGATTTCTTCTGTCCGCCAGCATCCCCTTGGCCACCTTGCTCTTCCATTTTGTTCGGCACGGAAGGATCTTTGGGCTTTGCTTTTCTAGCTTGTTTGGTTTTGTGCTTGGGCTGATCCTCCACAGGCTTCCCCGTACTCTGACACCCTAGGGCCAAAAAACAAGCCCAAACGGCCACTTGCGAATAGGCAAACCAAAGGCGCTTGTGTGTCTTTTTAGCGTTCATAAAGTCCAATCCTCTTCTTACTTACAAAACTTTGAAAACGACCCAAAACCAAAGCCTCTTCCACACCTACCGCGCACGGGCGGCCTACCTTTTTTATGTTATTTTCCACTCGATATCATTTTCCACTCTCCCAGCTATGCATGCAGCAATGCACCCATCTGCTTTTCTATTTTCCAAACTTGGAAAGCTCTTCCTCCACTTCTTTCTTTTGCTTTTCTCCGTCTTCTTTCGAAAAATTAAACCTCAACGGCGGCGTTTCTCCCTCCAAACCAAGAGGAGAAAGAGCGATATCCAACAAAGCCTGATTGACACTTTTGTGAATGGTAAACGCTACAGGCATATCAATTTTTCGAACATTGCCAAACTGCTTTACCGCCGTCTGGTAAGTGGCGATCCGAACCAATTTTAAACCGGAATCCTGAAAAACAGGGGGACGCTGGTATTTTTTGATAGCCACAATATGCTCTCCCTCTGGGATGTCATCGGTATAAAATTCTTTTAGCTTTTTTCCCTCTTTGTCCACAATCCAAATGAGAAACTTTGCCGAAGGCTCCGACTGACCAAAAACTCTATTCTTGCTCAATCGCCTCCCTTCTAAGCGCCATTTGCCATTTACCTTCTTGGCCAAAGTCATCCATTGCCCATAGCGAGCGTAGTAAATCCCCATCACAATCTCCGGCAAAGTCTTCACCACCTCACTCTGCCGAGTGATCTGAACGTTTTTCCCCTCCTCAAACTCATACACATCATCCCGGCTTGAGTCGATTTTGGCATAGGATTTTAAATAATAAACGTATTTTGAACGGGGAGCGATATTGGTGTCCAAATATTCCTGCACAGAACCATCAACCTTGGCCAGTAACTCAAACTCACCAGCGTCTTTTTTGCGATAGATAAAAGTCTGAGAGGGCTTGCAATACTTATTTCGAGGATTGTTCTTCCAACTCAAACGAATGCCATTGGCCTCATTCTTCACTCTAAACTCCAAAGGTGGATAAAATTCCGGATGAAACATCTGCTTCTCCGGGCCCTTAAAGATCACCTGCCATACATAGGGCTTCTTATAAAACACCCAACTAGGGTAGGCACCCTTGACCTCAGGAGGGGAATCTGTGTAAAACGACTTCACTTTCTCCGATACTTTCGGCACATCCAATGGCGGGGGAGCACTCTTCTTGATCGAGGCAATGACCTGGTTGAGCAACTGCTCGATTTCGGCGCTCTTGGTGATCGCTTCCGGAGGCGATAAGAACTGCATCCCTAAAATCAAAAGGCAGACAAAAGAAATCACCCCTAACGCCACCTTTTCCCAATGTTTCTTTAAAATCTCTTGAACATCCACCGCCATCTATCCTTTCTCTGGCTTGAGGCTAATTTTATATTATATTTCCACATTCTACGAGCCTAACCACTTCACAATGGAAATTTTTGTACGGAAATCTCCAACTATCACCTGCGGCGCCGCCCTCTGCGTCTCTTCTTTTTGGATGCCTTCCCTCCACCCAATAATTTCTCCTTAGGTGGCAGCAAAGCCTCGTCAAAATCAAGCACGTCTAGGGTGCACTTTACCCCCACAAAAGGCTCGGGGATAATCTTGTCCACAGGCAATTTGTGCTCCGGTTTGGTGAGACGAATAAAAAGGTACCTATCGAAAAACTTGGCTTTACCGCCCTCGTATTCTGGGTAGCGGTAAATTTTTTGCCCAGAACCATCCTGCTTTTCCTGGGTGTATGTGATCTGAAACTCCTGCTTCTTAACCTCTAAATTTCTCATGTAAAAGTCCAGATAGGGATGACTCAATAACTCGCGAAAAATGCTTCCCACCTTAGCGTAGGAAGTGGAAAAACTTACCGTGACCCGAAACGTATGAAAAGGAGGCACAAAGCGAAACTCCCTAGCCTTTGCATCAAATGGCTTCCCCTTCTCAAATACCAGCTCTATTTTTGAAAATTGCACCGGCTTGAATTTGGCAAGTGTCCTTAAAATAGCCTCCTGAATCCAA
Organism: Planctomycetota bacterium; assembly: GCA_003694635.1. Classification (GTDB taxonomy): domain Bacteria; phylum Planctomycetota; class J132; order J132; family J132; genus J132. The sequence continues at coordinate 6,116 of RFKQ01000032.1, read as the reverse complement.
AATTCCTTCTGCAAAATCGACTGCTCTTCATTGTTCTTTGGCTGACTAAGGGAAACCTTCAACCCCAACTCTTGAATTTGATCGATCTCAAGCTCCTCCTCCCACTCCTTCTTCTGAAAAAGTCCCGTGTCTTTTAAACTGGTAAGTAGCTTGTTCCATTCCTCCTTATACTTCAAATAAAAATCAGAATGACTAAAATTTTTGGGGAGATCAAAGTATTTCTCAAACCTTTTGTCCCTCTCCCGGTATACCTGCAAACAATTCTCCCATTGCGCCAAATAAGCATTTCTTTTCTTCTTGTAATGCTTTACCCACCTGTCATTCATCAGAGGTGCTCGTTTAGCATCAGAAAGAATCTTCTGCAACGATCCCTCATCCGCAGAAATCTGCTCTGCCTTCTCCTGAATTTTTGCGTCCAAACCTCCAATCCAGATAAAATAAATGAGAACCTCTACCAAAAACACCCCGCCTACAATAAACCAAAATTTATGCTTTTTAAAATCCATATCCTACTTACCTCAACCTTTGTGTGTTGAATATGCCGCTTGCTTCAAACGCCTAGAAATGTTTTGAAAAATCCAAGCCAATCTCCACCACCCTCTATCCGACCACAAACAAAAACGATTTGCCCTAATGCCTTCCTCGCCTGCGCCCTCGTCTCTTTTTTTTCTTAGCACCAAAGGCGGGCTTTTCCACCTTCACCAAAGGCTGATCCCGCTTGAGACTGAATTTTAAAGAAAAAATATAAAATTGCGTAGGCGGATTTTTCTCATCAAACACATCATCTACAATAATATCCGCCTGCTCAATCCCCTCACCCTCTAACGCAAGAACATAAGGCTTCTTCAAAAACAAATGCTCCATCTGGGGATTGCCCTGCCCGTCTCGCACAAAACTCTCTTGAAAATAGCTCTTGATGGGCCCCTCCACCATCTGCTCCACAGGGCCGCGCTTGGTGTTAAACTCATTTCCCTTAAGAGCCACCGCAGAGACCATCTCCACCTGAATCCCACCCTTGGGCGAATCCAAATGCATATCGTTGGTCAAACGAAAACTCAACATCCATACCCTCTTCTTGTCCCCCTTTTTGATCGCTTTAATCACCGCCTCCCTTTCCGAAAAACTCGGCTTCTTTTCCTCCTGAGGCTGCTTAAATTTGATTTTGGCATTGTTGCGAAAAATCGTGTTGATCTTGCCCAACACCTCCAACGGTTTCCATTTGTAACGCCCTACCTCCACAAGCCCCTGCAACGCCGTCTGAATGGGAACCATGTTGCTAGCAGCCAATACCGCCCGCTTGGATCTCTTTAAATACTCCATCGGAGTCTGGCCCTGATAGGCCTTTAACCCCTCCCCAATGCTCTCAATCTTCTGCAGAGAAGAAGACTTCATCATCCCTAAAATCACAATCATCACAAACATCACCGCGCAAGCACCTAAAACATAAGGCCGCTTCTTTACATTCTCCTTCGCCTTGATCTTCTCCTCAGGAAGTAAATTTACATTGGCTTTGGACTGCTCCAACCCCTGAACCGCCAAACCAATCGCAATCCCAAAAGATTCAATATTCTGCTTTAAAACGCTTACATCTAAATGAGCCGCAATGTTGGTCCGGCTAAAACGCGTAAGCCGCTTGACCGGCAAACGCAATTCCTTCTCTAAAACCTTCTTCAACGTATAAATCTTCGCCCCACCCCCAAGCAACAAAATGTTATGAAACTTCACATCGCTGGCCTGAGATTTATAAAAACCCATCGAACGATGCGTCTCATCCGCCAAATCCTTAAACAACGGCTGAAGAACCTTCAGCACCTTCTTCGCATGTTTCGATTTGCTCAAATTGCACTTTAACTTCTCCGCATCCTGAAACGAAAGCTTAAGCTTCTTCTGAATAGCCGCCGTAAAATCTCTACCAGCAATCGGCAAATTGCGCAACCAAAAACGACCTCTGTCCACAATCACTAAATCCGTGTGGTCCGCCCCCATCTCCAAAACCAACGTGGTCTTTTTGGATAAATCCATATCATACGAGAGAAAATTGTACAGCGCCAACGGCGCTATCGTCATCAAATCCGGATCAATGCTGTGAACGGAAAGATCCGATAAATACCCCTGCACCAAGTCCTTCTTGACCGCAAAAATCCCCACCTCCATCTCCTCATCTTCCTCCGCTTGCCTACTCTCTAACGCATGGTAAGACCACACCACATCCTCAATTGGAAAAGGTATATGCTGCCTCGCCTCGTGGCGAATGATGCTATCTATCGACTTGGGATCCACATGGGGAATCTTAATAAACCGGCTAAACGCAGAACGCCCAGGCAAAGCTACCGCCACATGCTCCCCCTTTAACAGATAATCGTTGACAAAATCCCCCAGCGCCGATGCCATCGCCTCCTGGACCGCCTCCTCATTGTCCAAATCCACCTCATACACAAGGTGAGCTATCTCCTGAATCTCTAACCCTGTCTTAAAAAGTTGCATCTTCACCGCTTTTAATGAGGACTTCCCTAAATCCACACCCCAAATCACATTACCTGCCATAGTTCTCCTTGGCCTCGTCAATGATAATTAAAAGTGTCTTTCTCTCAAAAACTCAAAACCCATTTCTCACTCTCTTCTAGCATCAAAACTCTACTCAAGAAATTATACTATCGCAAAATCGCTTGTCAAGCAAATTCAATAAATCTCCCCTCCAAATCCAAATCGCCTCCCCCTACACCAACACATCCTCCTCCGAAGATGAACATACCAAAATGGTGTCCACCCCAAATCCTTCCAACATCCCCTCCCAACGATCCCTCCAAACCTTCTCCTCCCCCGATGCCGGGATCTCCAAACCCAAAAAAACACAACTGGCCCCCCCCGAATGCTGCCGCAAAACCTCCGAAAAAGGCCTATCACTCACAATCACCTCCACCTCCGCCTCTATCCTAGCCTCCTCAATCAACGCACGCAACGCCTCCTCCGCAGGCGCAAGACCCGCCTCACTCTCCACCACCCGCAAAACCCGTACCCTCAAATTCATCCACTCCCAATTCCTACCTATCAAATGCGCCAACATTACCATCAACGCCCCATTCTTCCTCCCCCTCCACCAAATATCCACCCTCTTCTGCCCTCCACGAAGGACCACCACCTCACCCGAGCCGCGAAACAATAAAATACTCTTCTTCAATATAGCCGTTAAACGAAGATGCTTACAAAACTCCTCGATATCACTCCCCTCCGCCGGCCAACCAAACATCACCACATTCGGCTGCAACGGCCCCAATCCCGCCGTCTGCAAAAGATGCAAAATCCCACTCTCCAAACTCGGCGATACCATCACCAACGGAAAAGCCTGAATTCCCTTCTCATGACAAAAACCCTCTAACTGACGTATCGCCGTCAAACGATGACTCTGAAACCTCTCAATCTCCCCAACCAAAACATTCGCCAAAAAAACCATCCCCCGCCTAGCCTCCATCCAAACTGCATAACTTACCAAAACCTCTCGAGAAGAAGGATTGCCCGAAAATACCAAAATAAACGGACGCCAATTGCGCGAGTCCGCCTCCATCCCCTGCAAACGCAATAAATTCCGACGCACAGAGGTGTAAATAAATCCACGCCGAGCATCCTCATAATCACTCCCCAACGAACATTTCGTTAAATAAAACAATACCCCCCCCAACAAAACAATCGCAACAAAAGCTGCCTCCGGATCTATTAAAAACGTCACCACCACACACCCCAGCGCCCCCAATAACGCCGTACCCCAGTGAAAATAACGAAATCGCGGCCGAAACGAAGGATTGCCCGCAAACGCTTCAATAAACGCAGCCAAATTGATCATCCCATACGTGTACAAAAAAAACATCGTGATCACAGCCGCCACCAAATTGAACGAACCTCCACGAGGATGATTCCCCGCCCACAACAGGGTCCCTAACGTCAAAATCCCCGTCAAAATCAACGCCAAACGAGGCTCATCCCCCCTCCCACTCCCCTGAGCAAACGGGGAAAGAAAACGCAATACCCTGTCCCGAGCTACCGCCTGAAGTATCCGCGGAGCACCAAGATAACTCCCCAACGCACTCGAAAGAGATGCCGCAAACATCCCCAACAACACCAACCAACCCCAACCAAAAAGCGCATTTAACTCCAAAATCTCAAACGGACGCTCCACCAAATCCCAACGCGAAAATGCACCACCCATCAACAAAATCTGTAAACCATATATCCCCATCCCTACCCCCACCGCCAAAAGCGTACCCAACGGAATACTCCGAGAAGGATCCCGCAAATCCCCCGACATGTTTACCCCCGCCAATATCCCCGTAACCGCCGGAAAATAAATCGCAAAAACAGACCAAAAAGTGTACATTCCTCCCCCCTCCCTCACCGTATAGCTAGACCAAAAATTGCTGTGAAAAAGCGACCAACGAAATCCTCCCGCCGCCCCTGCAAGAAAAAAGAAAATCGATAAAAACAATACCGTCAAAATCAAATACTGCGCCCGTATCGCCCAATTCGCACCCAAATAAGCCAAAAAAAATAAAACCCCCGCCGCCACCAACGCCACCAACTGAAAATAAGGACGCAAAAACGGAAATGAGGTCGTCAACGCCTCCGCAAAACCTAAAATGTAAAACGGAACAGAAAGCGCTTGAGCAAAAAATAACGCCAAACCAATCGTCCCACCAAACTCAGGACCAAGCACCCGAGAAATCAAAAAATACGCCCCACCTCCCCGAACATGTAAATTACTACTGATCGCACCTATCGATAACGCCGTAAGCGTGGTGATGCTCTTGGCAATCAATAAAATGAACAACGCCCCCCCAATCCCCGCCTCCCCCACCACAAAACCCGCACGCATAAACATAATCACCCCTAAAATCGTTAAAATGCTCGGGGTGAAAACACCTGCAAAAGTACCAAAATTGTGTCCAGAATGACGCTCAAATCCAGCTCTCATCTCTCCCTATACCACGCCACTCTGTCCCTAACTAACAGAGAAGCCTAGACTCCTTCCTATTCCTTAAGTATTGAACAGCAATCCATCCCACCAACATCAACTAAAACACAAACGGAACAAAAGACCTCACCCGACGCCGATACCGCTCATACTCTTCCCCAAATACCGGCAAAAGCAAATACCTCTCCTCCATCTCCGCATGAAGACGCAATACCACCAAATAACCCACCACCGATACCAACGCATACAAAGCACCCTGCCATAAACTCCAACCCAACGCAATAAACCACGCACCAGCTAACTGCGGATGCCGCATCCACCCATAAATCCCCCGAATCTGCAAATTCTTCGCATCATACCCTGGACCACCAGCCCGAATACGAGGCAAAAAAAACAATACCGTCGCCAAAATCCCACCTACCATCACCAAAAATCCTAGCCACCGAATCAACTCATACCACCAACCCGATAAATACCCAAATAACCAAACCTGATCCCGCTCCAAACCAGGAGCAAACATCAACGCATACAACGGAATGTTCACCCACCACAACAAAATCCCCGATACCCTGCGCATCCTAGCATCCTCGCGCCATAAGAAAAATGGCACCCACCACAAACCCAAAATCCCCGCCAATAACAAAGGATATAACCAAAATACTACACTCATCACTTCCTCCTATACTTTAACTTCTCCAAATTCTCCATGAAAACCTCTTCGTAAGAGAAAAACTTCTCAGAACCTTTTTGAAAAAAGGTTCCGTACCTCCAAAAACTTTTCTCTCCTGAAACCCTTTTTAAAAAAGGGTGTTTCAGACTTCCCAAAAACTTCCGATTTGTAAGGGAAACCCTTTTTAAAAAAGGTTTTCCCTTACCACCCCTTCCCAAAAACCTTCCTCTCCTACCCTTCCCCTGCCAAAAACCTCAAAGCTCCCCTCCTCTTCCTATACTACCCTCTTCGTACGCACACCTGCACCCCCCCCCAAGCTCCGCACCACATACCCACAACTAGACACTTTCTCCCACTCCCCCCTCATCCTCCTCCCCTCTCGGCGCCCTCTCTCCTCCCTCCGAAGAAACCTCTTCTCCATGACCTTCCTCCTCCTCTCCTTGCGCCAAATCCACCCCCTCGCCCCCACCCGAAGACGCAACT
>RFKQ01000031.1 GCA_003694635.1 Planctomycetota bacterium | reverse complement strand
GGACGGTAGAGAGTGGCTTCTTCTTCGTGGGGTAGAGGTCGTGGGGCGAGAAAGCCGGTTCCATCTGGGCTGAGTTTAGCGCCTTGGCGAAAAAGGTGGAGGTCTCTTAGGAGTTCGGTAGGGTTGGCGTAGCGTTCAGCTGGATTTTTTTTGGTCATCTTGCGCAGGATAAAGCGCATTTCTGGCGAGATGTCCAGCTGTTCGATATCTGTAAGAGGGAGATCTTCTTCGATGCGCTTGGCGAGTACGGTGGCGTAAGAGGTGCCTTCGTAGGGAAGTTTCCCGGTTAGCATTTGATAGAGGGTCACTCCTAGGGAGTAGATATCGCTTCGGATATCCACTTCGCCATCGTTTGTGGCCTGTTCAGGGGAAATGTAGTAGGGAGTGCCTACGGGGATGCCGGTTTGGGTGATCGAAGAATCGCCTTGAGGTTTAGCCAGGCCCATATCGCCTAGTTTGACCACTTGGTCTTTGGAGATGAAGATATTATCGGGTTTGATATCCCGGTGGACCATACCGGCTTTGTGGGCATGTTCTAGGGCTTTGGCCACTTGGATGGTGATCTCGCATGCTTCCATTTCTCCCAAGCCTTTTTGCCCTTTGCTCTCAAGTTCTTTTAGTTTTTGGCTTAGGGTTTGTCCCTCCACGAATTCCATAGAAAAGTAGTAAAACCCATCCGCTTCTCCTACATCGATACCTCTCACGATATTGGGGTGATCTAATTTGCCTGCTGATCGGGCTTCTCGGAAAAATCGTTCGATATAGGATTTATTGGAGGCGAATTGTGGCGAGAGTATTTTTAGGGCAACGATTCGATCCATATTAATTTGTCTAGCTTTGTAGACAATTCCCATTCCCCCTTCTCCTAGTTTTTCTTCGATTTCATAGCCTCCAATGCGTTTTTTCCCTGGTTTTTTCCCTTGGATTTGGTAGATGATTTCTGCGTGTTCTTTAGAGAGGAAGCCACGTTTTAGGAGAATATTGGCCAAAGTGTCCTTCATTCCCATATTTTCTAGCACTTCCAAAGAGGTGAGGCACTCTTCCAATTGCTCCTGAGTGATCATTTTGTTGGCTAGGGCTATCTGCCCAAATGCAAGATCTTCTTCCGTAGGCACGTGTATCCCCTCTCTATTTAAACAGATTTACGGCAAAACCCAACGATTGATCTCCTTTTGAAAAATTTTGCATTGCTCTTTGAGGGTGGCTAGAATTTTTCTATATTTTTTCGCAGTATCTAGGTAGTTATCTTATCGATTGGGTGCACCGTTGTCAATGATTTTTTTGATGAAACTTGCTTTTGTAAGATTGGGGGTTATGGGCTCTTTTTTTTGCGTTTTGCAAAGCCCGCAAAGGGTTTTTTGGGGGGAGTTTTCTCTTTTTTCCCGAATTTAGGGACTTTGCTACCGCTTTTAGCTGCGCCGAATTTTCCTCCGAATTTTCGTGTAGTTTTGGTGTTTTTCTTTTTGGCTCCGATGAGATTTTCTTCCACTTCTACATCTTCTTCGCTCTCATCTAGGTCATCTAGGTCGTCGTCGGCATCGGAGAGTTCCTCGCTGCTGGAGAGCTCGTCGTCGTCTTCTTCGTCCTCGTCTTCGTCCTCGTCGGCATCGGAGAGTTCCTCGCTGCTGGAGAGCTCGTCGTCGTCTTCTTCGTCCTCGTCTTCGTCCTCGTCATCATCAGCATCGGAGAGCTCTTCTTCATCCTCCCAAGAGGAGTCTTCGGAGCTTTCTTCTTGATCTTGGCTTTCTTCCTCATCGTCTTCGAAGGCGATATCTATTTCATCTTCATCGCTGATGGTTTCGGCTTTTGTATCCACTTTTTTCTTGATTTTTTCTTCTTCAGCTGTCTTTTTTTCTTTTTTTGATTTAATTTTTTCTTCTTCAGCTGTGGTGGCGGATGCTTTGGTGGCTTTTTCTTTGCGTTTTAGGGCGTTGTATTCTTCGACAAAGGCTTTTTCTTGATCTTTAAAGCCCTGGTAGACAATAGGGAATTTTTCTTTTTGTGGCTTCCATTTTGCCTTGATTTGTTGGAGAATTTTGAGATCTTTTTTGATGCGAGCTTTTTTTTCTGCCAATTGCTTTGGATCCATGATGGGGACCGCCTTTCTTTTTACTCGACTGAAATTTTTTGATGGAGGGTGGAGGGGAAGGAAGTTTATTTCTTTTCACTCTTCACAGACTTGAAAAAAATTATAATTTTCTTTTTTGAAATTTCAATGATTTTTCCTTCTTCTGGGGTGATTTTTCTTGATTTTTGATAGAGATGGATAGGCAAAGAAAAAAAAGCGCCTGAGGGAGGAGTTTCCCCAGAGCGCTTTTGGATATGATTTGGTTTTGGGAAAGTAGGCTATTCTTGAGTTTCTTCTTGTGTTTGGGGAGTGTTGTTTTGGTTTTCTTCGCTTTGCTGGGCGAACTCTTGCTCAGCTTGTTCTAGGGCTTCTCGGTCTTCGTCGGTGACGCGTTTTAAGCTAAGTCCGATTTTTCGCTCTTCCTTATCTAGTTTTATGACCTTCACAATAATTTCGTCGCCCACTTTTACAATTTCCGAGGGGTCTTCGATTTTGCGGTCTGCCAATTCTGAGATATGGAGTAGGCCTTCTAGATTATCTTCAAGTTCCACAAAGACGCCGAAGTTGGTGATTTTTGTCACCTTTCCTCGATGCAGGGTATCTTGTTCGTAGGCATCTGGAATGATTTTTTCCCAAGGGTCTTCGCTAAGTTGTTTAATTCCGAGGGCGATTCGGCGTTTTTCTTTGTCAATACTAAGGATTTTTGCTCGGACCAGATCGCCTTTTTTCAGAAGTTCGGAGGGATGGTTGACCTTTTTGACCCACGAGAGATCCGAGATATGCACCAGTCCATCGATACCTTCTTCCAGTTCGATAAACGCTCCGTAGTTGGTGAGGTTGCGCACATAGCCTTCCACCACAGAGCCTACGGGGTATTTTTCCTCCACTACGTCCCAGGGGTCACCTTCGGTTTGTTTGATGGAGAGGGAGATTTCCTGTTTTTCCTTATTGACATCCAGGATGACTACGTCCACCTCTTGGCCTAGGGAAACGATATCGGAGGGGTGGTTAATCCTTCGGGTCCAGGACATTTCTGAGATATGTACCAGTCCTTCGATACCCTCTTCGAGTTTTACAAAAGCGCCGTAGGGAAGGATATTGACCACTGTTCCTTTTAGATGTGTGCCTACGGGGTATTTTTCTTCTACGTTTTCCCAAGGGTTAGGGGTGAGTTGTTTCAATCCTAAGGAAATGCGTTCTTTTTCCTTATCGAATTTGATCACTTTGACCTCAATTTCATCGTCTAGGGAGAGGACATCGGAGGGGCTGCTGATCCTACCCCAGCTGATATCGGTGATATGTAGGAGTCCGTCGATGCCGCCTAGATCTACAAAGGCTCCAAAATCGGCGATATTTTTCACCACCCCTTTGACCACATCGCCTTCTTGGATTTTGGCGAGCAATTCTTTTTTCTGGGCTTCGCGCTGTTCTTCGATCAGTTTGCGGCGGGAGACGACGATATTCATTCGTTCTTTATCGATTTTAATGATTTTGCATTCGATTTCTTTGCCGATCCAATCGCCGATTTCGCCTGTGCGGCGCACATCCACTTGGGAGGCAGGCAGGAAGACGGGTACGGAGATATCCAAGAGCAGTCCGCCTTTGATTTTGCGAATCACTTTTCCTTTGACCACATCGCCTTCTTTGTGTTCTTGAATGATGCGTTCCCAGCCGCGGATGCGATCGGCTTTGCGTTTGGAGAGTACAATCATGCCGGTTTCTTCTTCCACGGACTCTAGGAGCACTTCCATCTTATCTCCTTCTTTGATTTCCTCTACATTTTCGAATTGGTCTAAGGGGACGATACCTTCAGATTTGTAGCCTACGTCCACCAGCACGCCGTCCTCGAGCACTTTTAAGACCGTACCTTCTAGGATGGCTTCTGTTTTAAATTGTTTGAGGGAATCCTCGTACAGCTGTCGAATTTTGTTCTCTTCGTAGCCTTCAAGGTTATCTTTGAGTTCTTTTTCTAATTCCTCTGGGCTGAGGTCATAGCGTTTTACCACTTCTTTTACGGTCATACAGCGCTTCCTTCCTTTGACTAGGGAGACTTTGTGGAAATTAAATGGATAAACGAATTTTATTTTTTCTGTTTGTTTAGTTTTTTTTCAATGATTTTTTTAAGGTGTTCAATCACTTCTGGGAGGGTGCGTTGGGTGGTGTCCACATAGATGGCGTCTTTTGCTTGTTTGAGGGGAGCGGTTTTCCGGTGGATATCCGATTGATCTCGGTGGAGGATTTCTTCTTTTACTTTTTGATATGAAAGGTTGGCGCCTTTGTTTTGCAGTTCTTGCTGCCGACGTCTGGCCCGTTCTTCTAGGCTGGCGTCGAGGAAGAATTTCACCTCAGCGTGGGGAAAGACCACCGTACCCATATCCCGTCCCTCGACGATAATTTTTTTATTTCTGGCCAATTTTCTCTGCCATTGGCAGAGGGCCGAGCGTACAAAAGGATTTTTGGCAAATCCGCTCACTTGCCGGCTGATATGGGGCTGGCGGATTTGTTCGCTTACGTCTTGGCCATCGAGTAGAATGCGGCAGCCGTGGGGGTGATCTTCTATGAGCAAGGTGGTGTTTTTCAGCAATTGGTTTAGTTCTTTTTCGTCTTGGGGAGAGATGTTTTTCTCCAGGGCTTTGAGGGTGATTGCTCGATACATGGCGCCGGTGTCGAGGTAGCTTAGCCCTAGTTTTTTGGCTAGTTCTTTAGCCACGGTGCTTTTTCCGCTCCCCGCGGGCCCATCGATGGTGATCACAAATTCTTCGGCCAAGGTTTTTATTCCCATGGGATGGAGCTCACTTTGTTTCGATCACCCATCCCTCTTGGGGTTGGGCGGCAAAAATTTTAATATGTAGAGTTTCTTGTCCTTTTTTTCCTTTCCAAAGGAAATTTTCGAACCACACCGGCAGGGAGAAGTAGTCTTTATCCATCATGGTAAAGTGCAGATGAGGACGTCCGGAGGCGCCAGAGTTTCCTACTCGGGCGATGATTTGTCCTGCTTTTACGGGATCTCCTACTTTGACCACGGCGGAGTTTTGTTTTAGATGGCAGTAGAAGGAATATTCTCCATTTTGGTGGTCAATAAGGATTTTATTAGCTTGGTGAAACTTGCCCACTTTTCCGGGGCGATTGTCGGGGAATTTATCTTCCACAAAGGCCACCACGCCGTCGGCCACTGCGTAGACGGGTTTGTTCCAGATAAAATAATCTTCATTGAGGACGCCATAGCCTTGGTATTCTTTGCCAAATTCGTTGATTTGGACGATATCGTAGGCCCAGATGGCGAAGCATTTTCGCTGGTGATGTTTGGTTTTATCCACGAGGATTTTGTATCGTCCTCGCAGGGGGAAGCGGTAGAGTTTGCGGGGGATGTAGTGGGAGGTGAGTCGTTTAAAAATCCGGATAGCGTTTTGGTCGTAATTGTTGCGCCGGAGTAAGATTCTCACGATCTTTTCTGCTTGGGGGTACAATCCAACTTTATAGCACCAATTGGCCAGTTGGAGGAGTTCTTTTCGGCGAGGTGGGGAGGCGAGTTGGGCTTTTTTTTGGAAGTAGATTTCCTTCCATTTTCGCCATTTTCCTTTCTGTTGGGTGTATCCTAGCAGGCGCCTAGCGCCTTTGTGGTTGGGGTCATAGCGAAGGACTGTGTGGAGTAGTTTTTGAGCTTCCTGGTTCATGCCTCGTTTTTGTGCCCATAGGGCGAGTTGGAAGCAGGCGATGGGTTGGGGGTAGGCTTTGGCGTAGCGTTGGGCGAAGGCTTTTTTCCAGCGTTTTAGCTGTTGGGGGGAAAAGGGG
>RFKQ01000030.1 GCA_003694635.1 Planctomycetota bacterium | reverse complement strand
TTTTAGAAAAAAGGTTCCGAACCTCCAAAAACTTTCCTTTCTGAAACCCTTTTTAGAAAAAAGGGTTGCAGGCTTCCCAAAAACTCTCATTTTGTCTCCAAAACTTCCATGCCACTCCCAAATAAAATTCACTGGCGCTCCAGTCGCCGCTGAATATGCGCAAACACCAACTCCGGCGTCAGCTCCTCCATGCAAGGCGAAATATTCCGCCCGTAAGGACAAAGGCGTAAATTACAGGGCAAACACGGACGCGAGGAGGAAAACAGCGCTTCAGCATTGGGATAATAGGGACCATAAATGTCTACTGATTTTGGTCCATAGAGGCCGAGGGCGGGCACCCCAAGAGCAGAAGCAATATGCAAGTTTCCCGTATCGCAACCAACGAAGAAATCCACGCGGGCCAAAAGCTGCACAAGCTCTGGCAAGCTCAACAGACGCGGCAAAGGAAACACCTCAACTTGGATGAGGGAGCGCAGCTCTTCCAACTGTTTTTTCTCTCCGGGCCCATATCCCAAAATAACACCAGCGTTGAGCTTCAGACTTAGCAACTCGGCCAAGCGAGCAAAGAAGGGAAGAGGCCACTGCTTGATCTGCCCATAGCGGCTTACCATTGGATGCAAGAAGATGCGCGGCTGGGGAATGGAACTCCACCAACGAAGAATTTCCACGCCTAGCGGAGGAAACGGAGGAAAAGTCGCGCAAGAAGGGGGAGAAAAGGGGAGGCCAAATACCCGTTGAAGCAAATAAAGATTTTTCTCGATTTTATGCACATGGAGAGGGACCGGGACCTCCCGAAGAAAACGATGGTTTCCCTCCTTAGAAGCCTTTCTCCAAAAGCCAAACTTGGCCTTGCTTCTCGCAAGAAGGGCCATCACACCACTGCGCAAATTGCCGTGCAAATCCAGCACCACATCGTATTTTTTTCTCCGGTATCTCTTCAAAAAGTCCCAAACCTGCCACAAAGTAGAAAGCGGACGACGCCTCCAGCTCTTTTGCCACCTCTTGCGCGGAAGGACAATAAGATGACTTAACGCTGGATGCCCCTCCAAAAGAGGACTCCACTCCTCTTCCACAACCCAATCTAGCTCACTCTCAGGAAAAAACTCACGCAGCTTCTGCAGCGATGGCAAGGCATGCACCACATCTCCCATCGCGCCAAGGCGAATCATCAAAATGCGCAAAGAACGACGTTTACTCATATTCCTTACGTGGTTTTGGGTATGACTGCTGAATTTGTTTCCGCAGTCATCTATGCTGTTGAAATTTCTAAAAAATTCTTGCTAAATCGGGAATATGTTATAAAATATTTTTGTGGATTTCATAGAAAACAAAGTAAAGGTGATTTAGAATGAGTGTTGGCTACCAAGAGAAGTTGGAACTGCTGGAGAAGATATGCCGGCAAAAGTCCCTGCGTCTGACTCAGCAAAAAAGAATGGTACTCAAAGAGTTGGTCCGCCGAAGTGATCATCCTACTGCGGATCAACTTTATTTAGATTTGCGCAAATCACTCCCGGATATCTCCAGAGCAACGGTGTATCGAATTTTGGAATTTTTTGTCCAGGAAAAGGTGATTCAGCGCATCTGCCACCCCAAAGCGGTCGCTCATTATGATGCGGATACCTCTCCACACCACCATTTGATTTGCCGTCGTTGCCAGCGTATTATGGATTTGGAGCTGGGGGAAGAATCGGAATTGGCCTGTATTCCCACCAAATTTCCAGAGCTTTCCCATTTTAAAATTGAGACCTGCTCCATTTATTTTTTTGGCGTCTGCGGTGATTGTTCCTCTTGAGCAAGAGCTAGGGGGGGGGGCAATTTATCTACGATGCTTTGATCAAGAGAGGGGAAGTTGTCCAAAAGTCGTCTGGATCTGCTATAGCGAGGATTGTTCCTTTAATTTTCGTCGGATATTGGCGATAAGGACATATTTTTTTATTCGCTCGATTAGCCTCTCCGGCTCGATAGGTTTGGTGATAAAGCCTTCGCATCCTACTTCATAAGCTTTTTTTCTGTAAGATTGCATAGCAAAGGCGGTACAGGCGATCACCACAATATGGGAGGTGAGTGGGTGGCGTTTTAGGATTTGCGTGGCTTCAAAACCGTCCATTTCCGGCATAGCAAGGTCCATTAGGACGATGTGGGGTTGGTGTTTTTGGGCCATTTCGATACCTTCTTTGGCCGAGAGGGATTTATAGACCACATATCCTTCTTCGAGAAAGAGGCTTTCGAGTAGGTTAAGATTTTCCTCATGATCGTCGATGATTAGGATTTTATACGAGTGAGCTAGGACAATGGATTGTACAATATTTCGGATATGTCGATCGATTTCGGAGGGGGAGAATTTGCTTTTTTCTAAAATGTATTGGGTGCCTTTTTTGAGAAGAGTTCTTTCTTCTGTGGAGAGCTCTTTCCCGGTGATAATGATAATTGGTATGCTTTGCCATCGTGAATTTCTCCGCATCACTTCTAGGAATTCAAATCCATCCATCTGGGGCATAAGCAAATCCAAAAGGATTCCTTGAGGGGGAGGATTGCTTTCCAAGTGAGAGAGTGCCTCTTTTCCATTGCTTGCTAGGCGGCATTGGTAGCCTTCGGCGAGAAGAAGTTGGCGGTACATTTCCCGGAGGTTGTCATCGTCTTCGACGATAAGGATTTCTTTTTTTTGTCGATCTATGCGAAGGAGGGTTTCGAGTACCTTCCCTTTCTCTATTGGAGTGGCGATATATTCTACTAAGCCGAGGGAAGCGGCGGTATTTTGTTCTTTGGTGGTGCACATGATCACGGGGATATGTTGGGTGGTTTCGTTGGATTTTACTTGGCGGAGAATCTCAAAATTTTCGGGTTCTAGCTCCAGCAAAATTGCCCAAACGAAGGGGTTTTTTTGCGATTTTTGGATGCATTCTTCCAAAGAGGAGATGCGCTCAATGTCCAGAGGCATCTCTTTGAGCTGGTTTCTCAGCTCAGCCGCGGTGGCATCCGTGCAAAAACAGAGGAGTTCTCCACGGAGGTCCAGTTGGCTTGGGGTGGGGGTGGAGTAGGCGATGGGAATTTCTTCCGTTAGGGGAAGGGAGTGGGTTTGGTGGCGGGGAATATCTAGAGGAGATGCGGTTGGTGTTTGAGAAGAAGAGGGAGAGGAGGAACTCTCATCGCTGAATTTATGGTAGGTGGAGGGCTTCTTGCCGGGGGGCTCAGCGGTGGTCTGGATTTTCTCTTTTTGGGAGGGATCTGCGTCCTTTGGGCTCTCCTTCTTGGGCGCGTGGAGGGGTTGTTTTGCTTTCTGATTGTCGAGAGTTTCCTGGATTTTGAGGGGGATAGAGAGCTCAAAGCGGGTTCCTTTACCCACTTGGCTTTGCACTTTGAGATCGATGTGCAGAAGTTCACAAAGGCGTTTGGTGATGGCCAAGCCAAGGCCTGTACCCCCAAAGCGTTTTTTGATGGAGCTGTCGATTTGTCGAAAGGATTCAAAGATGTTTTCCAGTTTATCTTCTTCGATGCCGCATCCGGTATCTTCCACCGTTAGGAGGAGGTGGTGGGAGTTTGGCTGAGTGGCGGTAATTAGGATGTGTCCGTGTTTTGTAAATTTGATGGCATTGCTAAGGAGGTTGTTGAGGATTTGTTCTATTTTTGTGTAGTCGCTCTCGAGGGGAGGAAGGTTAGCATCCAGTTGGGTTTTGAGCTTCACGTTGTTGTTGGATAGGAGGCCTTCGGCGGTGAGTAGAGCTTCTTCGATCACTTCTTCTAGATGAAATTCTTCGAGGAAGAGGTCTATTTTCCCCGCTTCGATTTTGGAGAAGTCCAGGACATCGTTGATGAGTTGGAGGAGGGTTTTGGCCGAGCGTTCGGCTTGGAGGAGGTTTTGCAGCTGAGGTTTGGAGAGATTTTTCTTAGCGGATCGCAGGGTTAGGGAGAGGTAGCCAATGGTGGCGTTGAGGGGGGTGCGGAGCTCGTGGCTCATGTTGGCGAGGAATTCGCTTTTGTAGCGGCTGATTTCTTCAAGTTGGCGTTTTTGTTCTTCGAGGTGTTGCTGTTGTTCTAGGAGTTTTTGGCGCTGTGATTTTAGAGCGGTTCCCATTTCATTGAAGCGTTGGGCCAGGAAGCCCAATTCATCTTGGCTGCGAACGGAGACTTTGGCGTCCAGATTTCCCTGAGCGACTTCTTCCACTTTGTGGGTAAGCTCCTCCACTGGACGGGTGATCAGATTGGCAAAGTGATATCCGATAAGAAGGACAATTCCTCCGCCGGCGATGGTTAGCCCAGTGATGCTTAGGGTGAGGTGGTTTAATATGGTTTGGATGGTGCTTTGGGAGAGGCTTTGGTGCAGGATGATATGTTTTAGAATGTAGCGAAATAGGATGCTAAAAGAGACGCTCCAGATAGCAACGATCAGGACAAAGGCTACGATGATTTTGCTTTTTAAGCTTAGTTTTTTTTCTTCCTTTTCAGAAACTTGGTTGGAAGAGGGATTCGGTTCCATTTCTTGGTTATCCAAGCCTACAGGAGAAGTCTAAAAAGGTACGCTGCGGTTAAAAACACGAAGGTGGCGGTTAGAAAGCCAACAAAGGCGATGAGGAGTCCGTGTAAACCTTCTGAGTTGAACACTTCTTTGATGTCCACGCTTAGGCCGATTGAGGCTAAGGCGATAGCCCAGGAAAAGGAGTAAAGGGGTTTGAGAATAGGTTGAAGTGTGTTTTGATGGAAGGTAGGCGTCCATAGAGAAAGAGTGCTTCCGAGTACGCTACCGGCCAAGAAAAGTCCTAGGACGAGGAGAAAATGGGATTTGCTTTTTATCCAACTACCAAAAAGGGGGATGGCGAGCAAAAGGCCAAAATATCGAATGCCTTTTAGGTTTAGGGCTAGGTCAAGAGTGTCTTGGGAGGGGATGGTTTGGGGGAGTGTAGGGACATTGTAAACGGCTACTTTAACAAATCCGGTAAATTGGACCACAGCTCCAGCGAGGGAGGCGTAGAGCGAATTATCCATTTGAAGAAGGATGGCAAAGAAGGGAAAAAAAAGATAGACTCCAACGAAGGCGGCTAGGGTTGTTGCGAGTAGAGCCAGCGACACATCTTTGGATTTGGCTTTAACCGCAGGAGCGGTGATGGCGATGGCGGATGCTCCGCAGATAGCCGAGCCTGTGGCGAGGAGAGCTATGCTTTCTTTGCTTAATTTGAAACGTTTTCCTAAGAAGAAGACGATGCAAAAATACGTTCCCATCGTAAGAGACACAAGGAGGATTTCTTGACCACCGATATTGTGCCATTTGGCGACGTTGGCGTTTTTCATGGCATAGAAAACAATTCCAAAGGGGATGAGAATTCTAGAAGCAGCGTTCAGTTCTCCGGGGAAGTTTTCCGTCCCTAGAATAGCTTTGAGAATGATTCCAAACAGCATCGCCAGCACCAGTGTATCGAGGAATGGCAGTTGGCTGACTTGCTTGATGCCATAAGCCATTCCGCCTAGTGCGATGGA
The DNA here is from genome assembly GCA_003694635.1 of Planctomycetota bacterium. Taxonomy (GTDB): domain Bacteria; phylum Planctomycetota; class J132; order J132; family J132; genus J132. The sequence continues at coordinate 22,466 of RFKQ01000030.1, read as the reverse complement.
TAGTCCTATCCCCTTCCATGAATTGGTGTTTTTGTTTTTTTCGCCCTTCATGCAACCTTCACTTAAAGAAGCGAGTGGTTTATTTTAGTATATCATTGCTGGAACAAAGTTTCAAGTGAGAAAATAGTTTGTGGAGAAGGTATTTTGACTTAAAGAGAAAACCTTCTTCGAAAGATACGGCTGAGTTTGTCTTGGTAGATGAGGGTCCAGTGTTTGTGTTCGTGGGGGGCGAAGCGGAATTGATGGCTAACCAGAAGGTATTGGATGTGGTAGAGGCGAAAGAGTTGGTGTTGGTTTTCTCCACCTTGCGCTATTTCTTGCGTTTCTAAAATGGGGCGTAATCCGCAGTAGATAAATCTGGTGTCCGTAAAAAATTTGCATTGGGGGTGGAGGTAAAAAATGGCAAAGGAGGACCATTGGAGGTTATCGGTAAACACTCGTCCTTGGAGTTGGTATTTTTTGATGAACTGCACGGCTTGGATGGGGTAAAGGTGGGGATCGATGTGCTGGGAGGGATGTTTCCAGGCGAAATAGGCGTCTGGGCCTTTTAGCTGAATGGCAGCGAGGAGAAGTAGAGCCACTAGAAAATAGGTGGATTTTTGAGAGGATAGGGACGATTTCGCAAGGGTGATGGTGAGGGGGATTCCTAGGAGGTAGAGGAAGCGTCCGTAGCGGAGGGAGAGGTAGAGCAGGGGAAGGGAGAGGAGATAAAGGGGAAGGTGGGTTTTAAAATTTTGGGGCAATTTCCACAGATAGAGGAGGCAGATCATGATGGCTAGTGCGATGACCCATAGGCGATCCGGGGATTGGTTCCAGGCGTCGATGGCATATTCCCATAGGCTTTTGTATTCTCCGATATAGGCAAGAGTTGTTTTTGGGCGCAGGATATAGACTAGGATGGAGAAGGGGCGTGGGGTGATGCAGAGGCATAGGGTTAGGCAGAGGGAGAGGAGGAGGTAAGTGGTGTAGTTTTTCCCTTGGAGATATCGTCCAAATGTATAAGCCCATAGCAAGGCGGGAAAGAATACGGCGGCGGAGTGGAGGTTGATCCAGAGGATGGTCATGGTGGATAAGAGTGCGATTTGTCGGCGGCGCAGCTGGTTGGCATAGAAGAGGAAGTAACCGAGTAGGAAGTAGAGGAGGATGGCGCTAAAAATATGGGGGCGATAGCGCAGTCGATCCACGTAGAGAAGAAAGACGCATAGGCTGATTAGAATTTGTTGGGTTTCTGGTAATTTTAGGGATTTGGCGAAGTAGTAGGTGGAGCAAAGAAGTAGGAAGGTGGCAAGAGGCAGGAGTAGGCGTAGTAGGGGGAAGCCGCCGAGTTTGTAGAGGAGGTAAAATAGGATCTGGGAACCCCACAGGTGAGGCTCCCAGGGTATATCGGGTTTTAGATAGGTATAGTACTGAGGTGGAGGAGCTTGGAGGTGTTGGACGAGGTACTCTCCTATTTTGATATGGAGGAGGGTATCGTCTCGGATAGGCTTAAAGCTTAAGAAGCTTAGGAGTACAAAAAGTGCTATTCGAAGGATACGGGAAGTAGATTGTATCTCCATTATGAAAGGAGAGAACTATTTGTTATCGTTTTTGTTTGTTTTTGGGCAGGCGCATTCTTTTAGTGGCATTCCGCATTTATTGCAGAACTTGGCGGTGGTGGAGGAGGCTGGAGGGTTGGAAGAGCTTGGTGAAGTGGAGGTGGGTTTTTGGCACATGCATTGGTCGAGGGGTTTTTTGCATTTAGGGCAGATTTTTTTAGCTTCTTTTGTTGAGGGAGTGAGGTTAACGTCTTTTTTGATTGTGCCTTTTTGTTTGACGGTGATCTTTGGTTTAGTTGTCTCTGCGGTGGTACTGCAGCTTGTGGTGAGCAGAGCGAAGAGAAGGGGTAGAAGGTAAAAAATAGATTTTTGCATGGTTTTTCTCCTTTTAAAAGGTTAGAATGGATTTTATTGAACGACTAATAGGGGAGGCTAGTTATTGTCTATTTTCAGAAGGTGAACTAAGAGAGTTTTTAGTTCTGATTTTTTTGAGCTATAGCAATCAGGCTACTTCCCCATGGGAGGTTTCCCCATTTTAAGTAAAGAGCTTCCCAGGCACAGAGAAGGTAGAGCCATTGGTTTAACCAGTTTGGGACTGAGGGGGTGATTTGGATTTTTTCTTTATTTTTGATAGTGAGTTTTTGGGGGGTGAAGCATTTTCTCAGTAAAATCGTAAGGGGAAACACGGAGAAGTAAAAATGGGATAATTTTCGAATAGTACATTTTGGTTTATTGAGAAGTTGTTGTAGGGTAGGGATAGTATATCTTCGTTGGTGGTGGACGAGTTCATCAAAGGCAGACCAAAGCCAGGGATACGCTGGTGTGGTTAGGACGAGGTATCCGTTTGGCTTTAGGGTTGCGAGGAGGTTTTGGATAGCTTGCTGATCCTCTTGGATATGCTCGAGGACATCTAAGAGGGTGATGATATCAAAAAAATTTTTCTCAAAGGGAAGTTCTTTCGAGATATCTGCTTGTACCAATCTGGCTTGGGGAATCGTTTTTTTGGCGTATTCCAGGCATTGGGGGTGAATATCTACGCCATAGACTTCTCCGAAGGTTTGGAAGGCGCTGAGATTTGCCCCCGGTCCACAGCCGGCATCTAGCCATTTCACAGAGGGTAAGGGTTGCAAGTAGGGTCGGATTAGCTGGAGGATAACTTGTCTTCTGACTTTATACCACCAATAGGAGTGTTGGACTTTCCAGATTTGTTGAATGGCAGTAATATCCATACAGGGTGATATTTTTGTCTTTTTTAGGTTTTTGTCGAGGGTAGTGTTTTGATTAAGAGGAATTCTTACTATGTTGCGATTCTCACAAAGCGTTCAGTTTCTGATACGAAAAAAATACTGTTTTGTTCATAAAAAAATAAATTTTTCTTTTTTTGCGAGGAATGGAGCTAGGGTACATTTTTGTGAGATGTTTTTCTACGCCAGCAGGGCAGCATCCAGAGGGAAAAAAAGGCCGCGTGATATTTTTGTGTATAGAGCAATCCAACGCATGCATCCAGGAGAGGGAAGGAAGCGATTAAGGTGAAGACGTAGCGTTGAATTTGATCTTTTTGCTTGGCTAGTTTATCTTCCAGGAGGCTGAGGTAGGTGAGGAGAGCGGTGTAGAAAAAGTAGATGAGAGAGAGGGTGGTATGCCAATGCCCTAGGCCGAGGGTAAAGTTGAAGCATCGGCATCCTCCCATCCAGACGGGGCTGATTTTTGGCCATAATTCTTTGGTAAAATTGTATACTAAAATGCAGGTTACTGTGATTCCATACCAGAGCAGTCGTTGGGCATTTAGGTAGAGTCCCGCCAAGGTGGCGCTGAGGGTGAAGAGGGCGAGGGTGAGGAAAATAGCTTCGTGGTATTTGATCTCGCCTTTGGGAAGAGGGCGTTGAGGATTGGAGAGTTTGTCTTTGTTTTTGTCTACAATATCGTTGAGCGTCATTCCTGCAGAGTAGAGGCAGAGGGAAATTATGGCGATTGTTATGGCATGAGCAAAGGAGTTTTCTTGGCTTAACCAGTAGCCGAAGGTGGAGTTGGAAATGGCTGTGGGGGCTAGGCGAAGGCGCGTAAGCCGGCTATAGGCGAGGATTTTTTTGCGTATTGGGTTCATGGTTGTATTGTGTTCATCCATATTTGGCAGGGAGCGACTGCAAATTTGTTAGGGATTAGAGTGGCGGGGAAGGGGGAAGAGCTGGAATGTAGGATGGGGTTGTCTTATTTGGGGTTAGATATTTTGGATCCGCTAGTGGAAGCGTGGGTGGTGCTATTGATACGTTCGATGATTTGTTGAGTGATATCCAGGTTTTGGTCGTAGTAGATCACTGTATTGAAGTCCATTTGCATTTGTCCTTGTTTGATGGGGAGGTAGCGCCGTAGGATGACGTCGAATCCTTTTTTTTTACCATAAGCTTTGATGGCTTCTTCGAGATCATCGATAATTTCTTTCATATATTTTGTATAAAGTTCGCGCATTTCTTTTTGGTATTTATTCCATAAAAATTTGATTTCCGCTTTGGTTTTAGCCAATTCTCGTTCTTTTCGTTTGTAAAACCGGCTGTCTGGATTAAGGACTTTGAGTTCTTTGACTAGGGTTTCGGCTTCCATGCGCAGGCGTTCGATTTCATTTTTGCGTTTTTTATCCTCATCTTTGAGTTTTTTGATAATTTTTTTGAACTTTTTATAACCTCTTCCGGCTTTGGAGAAGTCCACCACACCGATTTTTAGCTTTCGTGGATATAAGATTTTTTCCTGTGCGGTGATACGGAGGTTATAGAAGAGGATGAATAGGATGAGAATGGGGATAAGAGTGGGATAGAGATATTTCATGGTTTTGCTCCTCAGAGTAATTGAAGTTAGGGGTAAATAAAAAGACTTGCTGGTAGTGGAAAGTTGGCAGGGAAAACAAAGCGTTTGGAGATTGGGGTAGTGTTATATCATATTTGGATTAATTTTTCAACCAGATGGGGTTGGTAAAAACCCACGGTATCCAGCGTTGGGTATTGGAGGATGAGGGGTAGGGGAGGTAGGCTTCTAAGCGGAAGACTCCGGAGGTTTGGGGGGAGTAGGAGAGGGTTTTACCAAGGTGGATACGGATATTTTTTCCGTTTTTGTAGAGTTTAAACTTGCAGAATACGGGGGATCGTGCTAGGAGTATCCATTGGTTCGAGAAGGGGGAGCTATCCCCCATGAGCAGGTATTGGGTGGAATTTTTCTTTTTGGCGTAGAACAGGAAGGAGGTGGCATCTTCGAAGATATCAAAGGCGAAGTAGCATCTTCCTTTTCTGAGTGCGGAGAGGATATTGGCTTGGTTTTTGGCCAGAATGTGGATTCGCACTAGGGGGAAAAGGTGTTCGTAGATTTGCAAGGTAAGTTTGCCTACGGGGATGGCGTGGGCATCGTTGGCTGCGATCATAACGATATGGCGTTGTTGGGCGATTTTATCAAAGAGAGCTAGATTGGCCGACGGCCGTTTTATCAGGGAAGCAAAGGCTTCTTTTCTGGAGAAGGGGTAGACAAAGAGGGCGCTAAAGATGGTGGAGACCAGATTATCTTTGAGGAGGCTAGCGAGGTTGAACACTTCCATGGCATCGAAGCCGTGGATTCCGCCTTTCCAGGTTCGTCCTCCGTGGGGATGGTGAACGATGGAGAAGCCGCCTTGTTTTCGGATTTGTTGCAAAAGGTGTTGGATATTTTGGTGTCTGTTGGGGATGGTTTGGATTTGGAGTGCGCCTAGGTGTCCGCTGGGGGTGGAGAGTTCTGCGCCGGAGAGGACTAGGATATTTTTGTGGAGGCCTTGGTATCGTTTTCCCTGTAGGGTGTTATGGTCGGTTAGGATGAGGAAATCGCATCCGGATTTTTGGGCGGCGTTGAGGATATCGGGGAATTTTCCTCGGCTGTCGTGGGAGAAGTGGGTGTGGATATGGTAGCAGCCGGCGTAATCTTTGAGCTTGCTGTTTTTAAGTGGGATAGAGGGTGGGGTAGGGAAGCGTCGTTTTAGCCCTCCCCCGATGCAGCTGGTGAGGGTGCAAACGGTGGCGAGGAGGAGAATTCTCAAATTTCGACTCCCATTTTTTTTAGGATATGGAGAAGCTTGGTTTTGGCGCGAAACAGGTAGGCGCCTACGGAGTTAACGGAGATTTGGAGGGTTTTGGCGATTTGTTTGTAGTCCATTTCGTCGAAGAAGGCAAATTGGAGGATAAGGGCTTCTTTAAAGGGGAGTTGTTCGAGGGCTTTTTTGAGGAGTTGGGAGTATTCCTTTTGTTCGATTTGTTTGAGAGATTCTGTTTGTTTGGCATTTTTTGACGGGATATTTCCTTTTGGGTAGGCTACATCTAGGCTTTGGGAGGGGTATTTTTTTTGACGCAAAAACCTTCCTACTTGGGTGCGCACCACCACGCCTATCCAAGTGGTTAGGCTGTATTTGGGGTTGTATTCTCGCAGAAGTTTAAAATTATTTTTTAAAAATTCCAAGAAGACATTTTCTAGGATATCTTCTAGGTCTTCTCGACTGTAATTGGCTTGAAAATATTCAAGGGTTTGTTGGGAAAGGGAGTAGATTAGGGGAGCGTATTGGGAGACAAACTTTTGCCAGGCGTCTGGTTTTTGTTGGAGGCAGTTTTGGATCAGCTGGTGGTCATCGGAGTTCATAGATGGGGAATATTTGTATTCGGGGAGGGTTGGTTTGTTTGTGGGGCTCTTATGCCCCTAGAGGCTTTGGGCTAGATATTATTCTAGCAGCGAGTTTGGGTTATCTCAAGGGTTTGGGTTTATTTTTTCTGGGTTTTGGAGGGAGGAGTTTTTTGTGGATTTGCTGGAGGGTGTCTTGGATGAGGGTATTGGAGATTTGGAAGCGTTCGGGGACGATGGTGTTGTAGTAGAGGGCTTGTTCGACCTCTTCTTTGGCTTGGAGTAGGGTATCGGAAGAGAGTGTTGAGCGTTTGAGGTAGATTTTGGCGAGGGCCAAGTGGTATTTAGGGTGGAAGGGAGCGGCCAATACAGCTTGTTGGTAGGCCTGTTGGGCCTGTTGGAGCTGTGGATCGATTTGAGGAAATTGTTCTAGAAATTCGCCTAGTTCAAAGGCGATGAGGTAGTTTCGGGGGGCCCAGGAGAGGGCTAGCTGGTAGAATTCCACCACTTTTTGAAGATTTTTGGGGCTGTATTCTGCGGAAAAGAGGAGTTGAGATATTTTTGCGGCGCGCCAGGGGATATTTTCATCGAGAGGGAAGAGTTTGCAGGCTAGAGCTATTTGGTTTTGGGCGGCTTGGAGGAGTTGTTGGCGTTGTTGTTTGGTGAGGTTGGGTGAGCCTAGGGCTTGGTTTTTGAGCCGCATGGCATTGTCCACAAGTTCATCGACACGAACGCTGCGGTGAAGGACGAAGACGCAGAGGCCTACTAGAAGGGAGATGGCGCTTACGACAGTGATTTGGCGAGAGGTGGTGAGGGGGAAGTTAAGCAAAAATCTTTTTTTTGCGGGCAGATGGGGTTGATTTTGTCCGCATAGGATAGCGATTAGGGCAAAGACGACAAAGAAGATTCCTGTGGAGTAGAGGACAAAGGAGCCTAGGCTATGGAGGAGGAAGCTTCCAAGGGCGGTGAGGATACCGATTTGGAGGGGGAGTGGATCGGTTTCGTTGGGGAGGGTAAGTTGGAGGAAGAGGAAGGCGATGCTCCAGAGGGGCAGAAGGAGGAGGAGGATTCCTCTATCTGCGACGATTCCCTTGCCGAAAGAGTAGAGCATTCCAAAGCCTAAGGCGCCGACGAGGGTAAGGGCTAGGGTGATTTTCCATGAGGCGGAGGTGGGGGAGGGGTTGGGGGTTGTTTTTTTCGAGAGTGGGGGAAGGTTTTGGGTGAAGAGTTTCAGCAGCAGCCAGAGGTAGAGGAGGAGGCCGATGATGCCTAGTTCTGCGAAGAGTTGGAGGTAGTCATTGTGGGCGGTTCGGATGACTTCCGTGGCTTGAGGGAGTTTATAGGCGGGGTAGAAGACGTGGAAATTGTAGATACCTACGCCGTTTAGCCAGTGATCGCGGATCATTTTGAGGGTAGCTTTCCAGTAGTCAAGTCTGGTTTCTAGGGAGTATTGTAGGCTATCCAGGCCAAAGGCGAGGGCGGCGATGGTGAGGATGCCGAGGGCAGCGGCGGCGACAAGCAGGGAGGTGAGGGCGATTTTTTTGGGGGAGGTGAAGAGGGTTTTGCGTCCGATAAGGAGGGCGAATAGAGCGCCGCCTAGGAGGAAGGCTAGCCAGGCGCCTTTGGATTTGGTGAGGTAGAGGCAGAGGAGCAGGCAGAGCTCGAGAAGGGTTAGGGTGGCCAGGCGGAGGATTTTTTTCTTTTTTGGGGGAAGGGTTAGAGTTTGCCAGATTAGTCCTGCGTTGACCCAGAGGAAGATGAGGAGGAATCCGCCTAGGATATTGGAGGTGACAAAGGGGCCCATAGCTTCTTTGGCGTAGAGGCGGCTTTTGAAGTCTTCGAGGAATTGGGGATTGTTGGGGAGGGGGAGTTTACCTTTTTCGAAGGCGTTTTGAAGTTTGGGGAAGAGGTAGAATACATCGATAAGACCCATGCAGGCTACGGCGAAGGCGGTGGCGAGGAGGAGATGGAGGAGGGTGGAGGCATGTCCGGAGGCGCTGAGGTGGAGGATGACGTAGAAAAAGAGGACGATGCTAAGCCAGCTGAGCAAGGTGGTGAATGAGCTGTAGAGATGGGAGCTCCAGAGTAGGGAGAGGGTAGCCCAGGCTAGCAAGAGCAGCAGGGGGGCGTCTATTCCGGAGCGGAGGAGTTGGAAGCGCTCCAGGAGGATTTTTTGGAGCACAAGGCAAACGGCGCTAAATCCTAGCAAAACGTTGATAAACAGCACAAGTCCTTTTAGGCTTCCTTGGTCGGCGATTCCTAGGTTTCCAAAATCCAGGGAAAGGTTGGAGGCAAAGGGGCGTACCACGGTTCCCATCACCACAAAGGCCCACATTAGGGCGTGGACCACTCGTTCAAGAAGGAGTTCGGTGGAGTTATTCATGGATTTTTTTTCCTCTCTGAGGGAATGGAGTTGGCTAGGGTTTTGGTTTGGTAGAGGTTCCAGGCTTTTTTTACGGCGGAGGCGGTGATATGCTTTTCCACGTTGGGCAGGGGCACCCATTGAAGGTCTGGGGTGAGGGGAGGGGTGCGTTCTAAGGGGAGGTGGAGTACTATGGCGGAGATTTCGTGGTGGGTGATGGTATGGCGGAAGGTGCCTAAGGGGCGGGCGAGGTGGAGGTATTGGTTGAGGTTGTTCCAGGAGAGGAGGTTGGGTTTAGTGTTGGTGGGGAAGTGGAGTTTGGAGGGGAAGCCCCAATGGTTTTTGAGGAAGTAGAAATCCTTCCACTTTTGCAGTAGGATGTGCTGGTTGCAGGTGAGGAGGAAGAGTTGCCATTGCACAGGGACTTTTTTTTTGGTTTTTGTTTGCGGAGGGTATTGGGCAACGGTGTTGGTTTGATGGCTTTGGCAGTAATTTTGAAGGGGGCAGAAGAGGCAGAGTGGTTGTTTGGGGGTACAGATTTTTTGTCCCAATTCCATGAAGGCTTCGTTCAGATGCCCGGGGTGGTGTTGGCTTTGTTGGTAGAGGGGGGTGAGGATTTGGCGGGCAGGTTTTTCCAGCTTATTTGGGGGAAGGTTGAGACGCAGAAGGCGGCTGAGGATGCGTTTGAGGTTGCCATCGATGGCGGGAAGGGGTTGAGCAAAGCATATGGACGCTATGGCGGAGGCGGTGTAGGGGCCGATGGAGGGAATTTTTCGCAGTTCTTCGTAGGTGGAGGGAAATTGGCCTTGGAAGTGTTCCACGAGGTAGTCGGCGCCTTTTTTTAGGTTTTTCGCTCGGTTGTAGTAGCCCAATCCGCGAAAGGCGTGAAGGACGTTTTCCAAGCTAGCCTGGTGCAGTTGCTGGAGCGTAGGAAACTGCCGCAAAAATCTCTCCAGTGGCTCTAAAGCCGCCTGCATTCGGGTTTGTTGGAGCACCACTTCGGAGATCCAGACCTTATAGGGGGTGCGATTTTGCCGAAAGAAGTAGTTTTCTCTTTGGGTCAGATACCATTTTAGGAGAGTTTCGAACACTTCCAATGGGAGAGTCATGGTAGGGATAGTAGAGCTTATAATTTTTGCTTTAGCAGTTATGGGTAGATTTTTTTTAAAAAAGTTATATTCTTGCTTGTGCGAGCTTTGTAGGTTTTCGGTTTTATTCTGAGGAAAGAGCGAAAATGAGAAATAGGCGATTTGTTCGTAGAAAGGGCTCCGATTCTTATTTGGTCAAAAGTTCTCCGATCAAAAATTTTACTATCTCTGGTGATGGAGAATTTTTAGTTGCTGTTGTTTCTGGAGAGAAAGAGCTTCTCAAATACAGGATTGGGGCGAAAGAGCTTGAGCTTGTGGCGCGGATGCCTGTCGATTTTTCAAAAGCGTACGATGGTTTTTTTCGGGATATTTTGGTGGATAGGGATTGTCGCTATTTGTTGATACCGGATGGTGTTCACATAGGAATATACGAGCTGGGTAGTTTAAAATACGTCAAAAGGTTTTTGATAAAGGAGAGCAAAGACGAAACGGCTGGAGTAATGGCGCTAAAATTTTCTTTTGACAATAAAATATTGGCTGTTGCAGACGATTTAGAGACGGTTTATATTTTTCGTTGGCCAGATTTAAGTTGCATAGCAGAGACGGAGGGCGGGGAGCGAACGAGCATTGCCTTCTCTTCCAGAGATTATAAGTTGGCCATTGGATGTGGTTTTCAGGGTGGGGCTCACATAGACCTAAAGGAGTGGGATGGGGATTGTTTTCATGAATGGTACAGTTTTGAGCGCAGTGAGAAGAACTTTGTGGATTGCATTTCTTCTTTGGAGATAAGTTCGGACTCTAGGTGGTTGGCGTCTTATGAGACTTCAGCTGTTTATCATGAGGACTATCCCCCAGGGTGGAGGGGCAATTTAGCCGTACATAGTTTGGAAACGGGGGAGCTGGCGTGGGAAACTTACATTGATGCTAAGCTTGGGGGAGATAGACGGCCTCTTGCAGAGGCTGGTCATTTTTTGGGGTACTTTACTCAGATTTGCATTTACAGAGATTATTACGTAGTATGTGGAAGTACGAAAGGTAAGATTTTTGTCTTTGAGCTAGAGACAGGCGATTTGGTCTGTTCATTCACTCTTCCGGCTGAGGTGGATATTGAAAAGTTAGGAACAAATCCTAGAGGTGATGGGGTATTGTACGTTTTAGGGGGTGAGTTGTTGTTTCTTCTACCGTTTGAGGAAATTTTGTGCAGGGCAGATAAGACCTGAAAAGAGGCTACAGCTTTTTTTAGCGTGGGAGGGAAGAGTTCTGTTTAATTTTATGGGTGTTTTTAGAAAGCTAAAGAGATAGAGAAGCCCCATAGGAAGGCGAAGGATTCGTAGTCACCGTTGGCGGTGGTACGTTCTAGTGGCGAGCCTGCTTCTGCGCCAACGAGGTTGTATTTTTGTCTTTTATCTGCGAAGAGAAACATAATAGTGGTATCCAGTCCCACTTGCATTTTGCCAAAGCTCCATTTTCCTCCACCGCCAAGCATAAATCCGTAGCGATCTGACTCGGGTAGCACAGGGCTAATGGTGGTATCTGGTACGGGGCTGTTGTCGTAGAAGCTTCCGAGGCTAAGATAGATTTGATATTTGGGTGGAGCTTCTTTGGCGGCTTTTCGCCATTCTTTGTGTTTGGGGGCGCCTTGGAGGTAGAATTTTGCTCCAAAGCGGAATGCCCAGGAATCGAACCAGTTTTCTTCTAGGGTTTCATTGAGATTAGCATTGTTTTTGAATAGTATGGGGACCGTGTGGAAAACGCTCCAGTCTGTCCAGTAGGCGGCAAACTCCAGCTCCAGTCGACGAATGGGGCGAATGGCCAGCCCTAGCATTACCAGGGGAGGGGTAACAATGCGGCTTTCCACTTGCTGATCTACAAGGGTATTTTGAAGGTTTGTGGTTACTCCGTAAAAATCTGCTTGGGCATCATCTATTTTAAAGACGAGACGTCCCCGGTAAGAGACTCCAAATGCGATATTTTTCCATTCTAGCAGTAGACCGGCGTTCCAGTTGAGGGCGAAGGGATCGCTATCAAGGTCTAGGAAATCCTTATTGGAAGGCGTTCGGATTTTGATATAGGCGTCCGTAGTAGCTCCTACAAAGCTTTGATCGACTCGTTTCGAAAGAAGCACTTTTGCAAAGCCAAAGTTAAGGCCTGCGGCGAAGGCAACGTGAAGGTCTTTTAATCTTCCTTTTTTAAGGAACTCAGGGATTTCTACGACGATATTGGGATTGATGACGGTAACGGAGAGAGAAACTCTGGTGACAATTCGCTGTCCTGTCCAATTTTCTCCCCAATCGTTTACAAGGCCGAATGGGGCGTTGATGCCCAAACCAAGGGAGAGAAATGGCAGTACTCTATGAGCAAAGTAAGTATGAGGGACTAGGGCTGTTTCTGTTTCTGAGTCTTGGTTTTCCCCAGGAATATCTCCATTATATTTTCCACTGATGTTGATGAGGGTAAAGCCAAAAAGGGCATATGTTTTTTTGTGCTTAGGTAATTGGCTAAGTGTTGCAGGGTTGTACCAATTGGCGCTAGCATCTAAGCCGCGGGCAATTCCGGTGTTTCCTTGTCCCATGGCTTGTGCGCCTTGCTCTGGTATCATAAAACCGGAAGCAAATAGATTTGTGGTAAGGGGAAGAATGAGACAACAGGTGAAAAAGAAGATATTTTTTTTCTGCCATTTCTTTTTTTGCATAAATGAACTTCTCCTATAGGTTTGGGATAAGGACAGCTTTTTGGGTAGAAGGCTGGCTTATTGCTTTTTTCTTCCTGCTATAGCGGAGGAGTATGACTTTTTTGTTTATTTGTGTTTCAGTTAGATTATGGCGGCTAGGTGGTTTGGCAAATATAGAAAGATTATAAAAATCCTTTTTGGAAAATCAAGAAAAAATTTCTTTTTTCTTTAGAAAAAAAGGAAACGAGTTTTTTATATTTTCTCTTCTTTCGGCTGGTTTTCCGGCGAGCAATTCAATGATATGGTGTCTATTTCAGAAGATCGTTGAGAAAAATTTTTTCTTCTCAACGGCTTTACGATACGTAGGAGAAATATCAGTTCATAAGTTATATTTGTGCTAAACCGATGTTCATTCGTCGGAAATGTAGGGAAAATTGTTTTGAACTGATTCGTAGCAAATTTTTGTTTACAGTTTTGCTTATGCTTTATAAATACCCCCCACCCTGGGTGGGGAACAGGGAACACGCGCACACCTTCTCCATTCATGTATAAGTACCCTTGTTAGGGTAGAAGTGGCTTATACATGTTGATTTTAGAAAAAAGGGGGTTTTCTCCCTTTCTTTTCTCCCCGTTCCGACCCGCCTCCCGAGGGGAGTGGATTGGGGAGAAAACCCGGTATTTGGACCAATATCTAGCAAAATTCATTCCTTTTTATGGAATGGATTGATTTTTTTTGGTTTTTTTAAATTAAAATTTTGTATCTATTTTAATTTCAATTAATTGAATTTTTAGAGAGATTTGAGAAAAGATTGGAGATAGATTTTGTAGAGGTATTTATTTTGACAATTTTTTTTTAGTAACCCTGTCTCATTTTGGGACACTCTGTTTTGGATTTAGGAGTCATTTTAAGGGATGATCAAAATTTTTATTTTTTTTCAGGAAAATAGAGTTTTGGATTGAGGTTGAGGGGAGTGAACTTGATATTATTTTTCTGCTCTTCTTATGCAGAGGATAGTAGACTTTTGAATTGACTTCTGTTGATTTTCTCTCTATAATGAAATTTTAGGATTTTGGAAATGTTAGGGTTTGATTTGTGAATCTTAGAAAGAAAAATCATTCAGAGATAAAATTTTCCTGTCCAGATACTCACCCACTGATCTGGGATGATGGCCGAGAGTCTTTTACGCCTATTAATGAAGGAGTGTGAAATGCAAGGTTCTGGGGCTCGTTCTCCGCGTTTGCAAGAGAAGAATAGGATCATTGACCAGACTATAGTGGAGGTGATTCGGGATTTGGACAAGCATACCATTGAGAGTTGTATTTCTAAAATTGGCAAATCTGCTTTAGAGGCTTTGGAGGCTGATTTTTGGGTGATTTGGGTATGGGACAATGAGGAGGAGATTTATCCTCTTGCCACGGCGGGGGAGGATATAGAGATGGAGCGGAGGTTAGATTCGGAAGAGATGCACCGTTTTGTGCAGTATTTAGAGAAGTTGCAGGTTCCTACTTTTTATCCGGAGTATCCGTTTTCTCTCTCGCGTTCTTTTTTGAGTGCGCCGATTGAGCTTTTTGAGGATTGTGTAGGGTTAGTTTTGCTCAGTCGGGATGCGGAGTTTCCATTTACGGAGGAGTCTCTTATTTTGCTGAGGCCTCTGACCAATTTGTTAGGGATTGCAATTCCCAATATCTATGATGACAAGTTGGTGGAGTTAGCTGAGATTTGCATTCGTTTTCTTGAGGAGAAGGATCCTTACACTCATGGGCACAGTATTCGGGTGATGCGCTATAGTGATATCATTGCACGGGAGTTGAAGTTGCCGGCATTTGTTCGGCGCGAGTTAAAAATTTGCGCGTTGCTTCACGATATTGGCAAGGTGATCATCAAAGATTCTATCCTTTCCAAGCCTGGGCGATTGACGGAATACGAGTATAAGATTATGCAGATGCACCCTCAGATTGGGGCCAATATTGCGGAGAAAATCGGTAAGAATTATGCTGCCAAAATCCTCTCACACCACGAGCATTGGAATGGGAAGGGATATCCGCAGGGGTTAAGGGGGAAGCAGATTCCGTTGATTTCTCGTATTATTTCGCTGGCGGATACTTTTGATGCGATGACCACCAAGCGTTCTTATCGGAATAGTTTGCCGGTAGAGAAAGCGATAGAGGAGATTAGGAAAAATGCGGGTACTCAGTTTGATCCTCATTTGGTAAATGTTCTTTTAAAGGCTTACAAAGAGGGACGCTTCAAAATCCTTTATGTGTAGGCGAGAAGGACTTTCGATGATCCCGATTATAGGGGAGTACTTGGAGGGCGCTTTGGAGTGATATGTGGTGGTAGATATGGGGTGAGGCACTGGGCGCGCTTTAGGAAGGGGCTATAAAGTTCGTCGTTGGAATGGAGGCTTGGCGGTTATTTCTTTGGAGGCGCTTTACCTCCGAGTTGCGTATGCTGCGTGAGCGGTGTAGGTTTTTCGTGGTGTGGGCCTTCCTCTTGGGGTGCTGGAGGGTTGGTGAGGGTGTTTTTGATAAAGGCTGGCTGGAATACGTGTTTTCGACAGCGGCACACCCGCCCCGGGGGTGCCGTGGGGAGCGGTTTCGCTGGAGTTGGGACCGAGACGAGACCTATTTTCGTGGCAAGAAACCTTGGGTATTTTTTTTAATAAGAAGCCTTTTGATCTAATTTTAAATTGGCTGTTGGCAAAAAATAAAGGAGAAGTCTTGTGAGTTTTTTGAGCGCTTTTTTTGTTTTTTGGCGTTGGCGAGGATTCTGGCGTTGGGAGGGAATGTTTTTTTTCCTAATTTTTTTCTTATCGCCTATTTTTTTATGGGCAAAAGAGTCCAAGATTTCCTTTCAAGGGGAGAGGATGGACCTTGTTTTTCTTATTGATTCCTCTAGTAGTATGAAGCACAATGATCCGAGGAAGTTTCGCACCACAGCGGTGAAGGCTTTTTTGGACATTACGCAGGATAGGGGTGGAGATCGGGTGGCGATTTACCAATTTGCTGGGTGGCATGAAACCGTGTTAGATAGGGCGCGGGTATTGCCTTTGACGGAGGTTCCATTTGAGAAGAAGGCGCGTCTTAGATTTTTAGAGAATGTTCGAAAAAAAATTGATACTCATATTCAGCCTTTCGGAAGGGCGACGGATTTTAATTGTGCTTTTTCCAAGTGTCTTCAGGAAGTTTTTCAGCGTAGAGGCGAGTACAGTGATCGCAAGTTGTGGGTGATTTTGATTACAGATGGGGCGATGGATGTAAGCCGGGATAGGGAGGTTTTTGCGGGGTATTTAGATTATCTAAAGGGTGGGGGGAGGGGTGCGTCTGATCCGGTTCAGCTCAACCGGGCGGCCAAGCGGTATTTTCGGCAGAAAGTACTTCCTAGTCTTCAGAAGAAGAGCGTATATATCACTCCGATTCTGTTGGCCAATTCTGGGTTTAAAAGTGAGATACTTGAGCTTCTGGCTTTGCGCACCCAGGGGCCGTCTATTCCTTTTCAGGTTTCTCAGGCGAAGTTAAAGAGTGTTTTTCTTCAGACTCTTACTTCGCCGCCGGGGAATATTTATCGTCCTCATTTTACTGCTGCTACTCATTACAATAAGCTTCGCCTCAATCCCTATGGCCGGCTGAAATCTCCTCTTTCTTTTTATGTTTATGAGGGGTCGAAGGTAGCGAAGGTTCTTGTTTTTGGTCCCCATAAAAATTTTGGTGTAGATATTCAGGATGGGAAAGGTGTTTCTTATCTTCCTCTTCCCCAGACTACGATTTTGGGGAAGGGAGAGATTTATCGGGTGATTTCGTTGGAGAATTTGCCTGCAGGGGAGTATTTTCTTCAGATTTACAATCAGGGAACCACGGCGGGGGATTTTGAGACTTTGATTTATTATCAGTTTGAGTTTGAGCTTCATATGAAGTTGATCAATTTTAAGATGCCTCTTTATCCGGCGGAGGAGGTGGTATTGGAGGTTGGTCTTCGGGCGCCTCAGCCGGGGAAGGGGTTTCGTTATGTGAGGGACAAGAGGTTTTTAAAGGATTTATTTGGCGAGATTTCCATTTCTCCGTTGGAGGGAAGTTTTCGGGGGTTTAACACATTTAAAGTGGATTTTTCTTCTTATTCTGAGGCTAAGTCGGTGGTGAAGGTACCGATACCTTTACAGGCGCCGCCGGGGAGGTATCGGATTCGATTTTTTTGCTATGGTTTGCCTTTGGATGTAAAGAAATTTGCTTATCGTTCTCCGCCTCGCTATCAGGTGATTGAGCTTGCTAAGCGTTTAGCTTTGGAGGTATGGTTTGAGAGGTCAGAGGTTTTTGTGGGGGAGAAGGTTCGTTTGCAGGCGCGTTTGATTTCCAAGCGATTGCCTCCTCGTTTGCCTTTGGTTCCGCTTACGCTTTTCCATAAGGATGGTCTCAAGGCCGAACTTATTCTCACTCCTGAGAAGAAGGGTGGTTGGAGGGCTGTTTTTTCTCCGTCGCAGGATGGTCTTTGGCGGTTGCGGGAGGAGAGATTTCGTCCTATGTTGGTGTTTCCTCAGAAGGGGAAGGACGAGTTGAGGGTTCTCTCACGTCAGCTGAGGGTGCAGCAGAGGGAAGGAGAGGGAGGTCTTCGCTCGGCGCCTTTTCAGCTTTTGTTGAAATCGTCGGGGGTTCCTCCGTTGCACGAGCGTCTTCTTGCGGATTTGGGGCTTTTTTCTCCGCCGCAGGGGCGGCGGGTGGTTTTTACTTTGCCGTTGCGCTTAGAGGCGATTTTACCGCGAGGTGAGCGGGCGAAGGTTGAATTTTCCTTAGATCCGTCTGATGGTTTTACTTTTCAGGTTGTGGAGGGTGGGGAGGATCTTTCGTTGCCTTTGTTTCTTACTGCTCAAAAGCGGGATTTGGTGCTTCAGTTGCAGGCTCCTTCGTCTTGGGGTGGTGGGAAGGTGGATTTGGAGGTGATTTTTCAGACCGAGCAGGGGAAGGAGGTTTTTCGTTTTCCTTTAGAGAGCGATTATCGTCCTCCTTTGAGTACGTTATGGGTTTGGGGAGGGATATGTATTTTAATTCTTGTGGGGGTAGGGTGTTGGATTTTTTTTGCGCCAAAGTTTCGGGAGCAGGTTCTTTATCCTCTTCACATTCATGAGCCGGGGAAGGTTTCCTATTCGCTTTGGTCTTTGAGGCGGGGGTTGCGGGGGAATTTGGCGGTTGGTTTTCCGGACACGCCGCCGGTGGCGAAGTTTCGTTTGAAGAGGGGGGGGAGGGTTTACGTGGCGGACATTTCTGGCAAAAAGCTGTTTTCTTTCTCCGCGCCGCTTTCGGATGGTGAGGTGATTTCTTTTGAGTTGGATGGTGTGCCGTATTGTTATCTTTTTTTTCACCGGCCGCCTTCGGAGGAGGAGTTGGAGCGGCTGGTGGAGGCTCATGATCCGGGGATATATCTTGCGGAGGACGAGTGGGTTCTTGTGGACGAATTTCCTTCGGAGGGTAGGGGAGTAGAATAGTTGGGCAAGTGTCTTTTTCAGGGGGCAAGCTGGGGGGAGGAGTTGGGGGGGAGCCATTTTTTTTTGTAGGCCACTACGAGGTAGACCACATACTCGTAGGAGTTCATGCCATGGGGGACGCCTTCGAGTTTTAGAAACTTATCTTCCAGACTGGATTGAAGATGATCGAGGGTGGAGGAAAGGGGGGTTGGAGGGGTTGGATTTGAGGTAGCGATATAGTGGTAGTCTAGTCGGACGGGCGGAGATAGGGTTTGTAAAATTTTTTTATACTGTTTTTGATTCAGAAAGGACATCATAGCGTCGAGTAGGGAGATTTCTCCGCTGTAGCGAATGAAGTTGCTTTTGGCGTAGATACAGGCGAGATATCCGATGAAGGAGGCTTCGTCTTCGGCGGCATATCCTTTGAGGTGGGCTTTTTCGTGGGCGATGGTAAAGGGGATTTCGAGAGGGAGTTGGTTGGTGTTGATATGGGCTTCGGAGAAGTAGGGAAAGGTTACGCCGTCGATGCCGAGTTTATCGAGTAGGAAGTTCAATTGAAATTTTTTCACTCTTTTGGCGGAGGGGATATGTATTCCTTCGATATGTTGTAGTACGATTTCTAGGGATTGTTCGAGTTGGCGGTTTACTTCTTTGATATCGATGACTTCGAGATAGGGGTAGAGTTGGTTTAGTCGATGAGCTGTTTTTTGGGCTTCGTGAAAGATATCTTTTTGGCTGATATTTTGAAGGTTGAGGTCCAATTTGTATTCTAAGCGGTTGCGGAGGTAGTTGAGGCCCCAGATCAGTTGAAAGAGAATGTAGAGTAGAGAGAGGGAGCTTAGGAGGGTTAGGGTGATTTTTTTGATGGCTTCTTTGGGGGTTTCTTTTCCTAGTAGGAGGTGTAGGAATTTTTGGAGTAGGAGGATTCCTCCCGCTCCGGCAAGGAGAAGGAGGGCGATTTCGGAGAGGGAGAAGGGGAAGAGATCGGAGACGATAGAGAGCAAGCGGGTGATCACGGGGTAGATGCCTTTGGAGTAGTAGATTTCTACGAGGTGGCTGGCGTGTTTTTGGATCAGTCGGCTGAGAAGCATGAGGCCTAGTGCGGTGGCGATTAGGGTGGTGTGCAGGTAGAGTTGTCCTTTGGTCATGGGGGGGATATTGCGCAGATACTGTTGGATTTTCTGGGTGGAATTGGAGAGAGGGGAGGTCATGGTGGAAGTTGCTCCGGTTGGTTGGGGGGAGGGAGGGTTGATTTTATGGTATTTATTTTTGCGGGTATGTAGTATTATAGTCGAGAGAGGCGGAGAAAAATTGAAAGAATTTGTGGAAATGGGGGGAATTTCGGCTGATTGTGTAGCGTGGGGGGATGGAGGAGGTGGAGGAAAAAATATCTTGGTTGGAGGTGGTTGTGGGGTAGGGTAGTGGGGAAGGTATTAGGGGTTGCTTTGGGTATTCCAGGCGGTTAGGATTTTGTATTGGAGGTAATAGAGTTTAGGGAATTCTTCGCCGAGGAGGGGTAGTGAGGTGGCGTTATTGGAGTTTTTGGCAGCAACTTCCAGGGGGTGTGGTAGGCTATCTGGGAGGAAGGATTGTTTGAGTAGGAAGATATGGAAGGCGGTTTCTAGGGCTTGTCGGATCACAAAGAAGCTTTGTTTAAATTGTCTTGATTTGAAGAGGAGGCGTCCTAGGATTTGTTTTTGGTAGTAGTAGGCTCCGAACCACCAGATATCGGCAGGTCCTTCTAGGGAGACTTCTTCTTGGAGATATTTTTTTGCTTTTTGGCGATGTCCTAGTAGTTCGAAGATCACAGCTAGGTTGAGTTTGGCGAGGGTATCGTCTTCGGAGGAGATGCCGCTTCTCCAGAGGAGGAAGTCTTGGATTTCTTGGAAGATTTCTTCTAAGATAGAACGATGTTTTTTGGTAGGTCGTCCTGGTTTGGGGTGTAGGATTTTTGTGGTAGCGAGGGAGTTTAGGAGGGAGAGGGAGGTGAAGAAGTTATCCATTTTGATGTACCAGAGGGATTGGTAGAGAGTTTCGAGGGGGCTTTTTTGGGTTTTTTTGCGGAAGAGTTTATACATTTTCCAGAAGTTATTCCAGTGAAGGGTGGGGGAGTGTTTTTTTTCTTCCCAGTGATGGAGGGGGAATTCTTGTTCTTCATTTAGTTTTTTTTCTTCTGTTTGGGAGGCGATATTTTCGAGGATAGCTTCTAGGTAGGTTTCGTGGATATAGCGTTCGATTTTTTCACGATTTTTTTTCCACCAGTGGTTCCAGGAGCCTTTTAGTTTTGGGAGTTGGTTGAGTGGTTTGGAGAAGAGGTCATCAAGGAAGTGCATATCGGTCAATTTGGGAAGGTTAGCGAGATTTTTTTGCCACCATTTTTTGAGGTGTTGGAGGTGGGAGAAGGAGAGGGAGGGAGTTTCGATGATCATGAGGCAGTGGATTTCTTTGAGGAAGTCTTCGAATTCTAGAGCGATTTCTAGATTTTTATCGGGCAGGGGTAGGCGGGAGGAGCCTAGGATTTCTTCGACGACGCAGAAGATTTGGGGGCATTCTTGATGGGGGTGGAGCTGTTGGAGGATAAAGGGGATAGAGAGTTCTCCGTAACCTAGTAAGACTTTATAGAGGGGGTGAGTGAGAGCGTCTTTTTCGCAGAGGGATAGGATGCGTTGGACGAGGAGCGGGAGCAGTCCGATGTCTTTTGCCCAGATGAGGGTAAGAGTGGAGAAATCTACGATATCTTTTTGGTGGCTGTTGAGAGCTTCCAGGAGAGCGGGGAGGCTTTCTTTTTGTCGGATGAGTTGTTGAGCCGCTCGGAATCGCTTTAGGATGTGAGGGTTGAGGAAGGAATGGATAAGGGTGTTGATGGAGCAGACTTCGTTATTTGGCATGGGTTATATTTTGGGGGAAAGGTTGGGGGGGTGATGATTTTTTTCTTTTGAGAGCAGGGAGAAGATATGGGGGAGTTGTGGTAGGATGAGTTGTTCTGTGGCTAGTTGGACGGCGGAGGTAGAGCCGGGTAGGAGGAAGACGGCGGTATAGTGATTTTGATTTTCGACGATACCGGCGCTTGCTCGGCTAAGGATAGCATTGGTACCGATTTCTTGGTAGCTGAGGAATCGGAAGAGTTCTCCGAAGCCTGGGATTTTTTTGCAGAAGTAGGGTTCGATGGTTTCGGGGGTGATATCTCTTGGGGCGATGCCGCTGCCGCCGGTAAGGAGGAGTAGGTCGATGTGTTGGTTGATATTTTTTTGGAAATGTTGTTGAATTTTTTTTGGTTCATCGGGGCAGATTTGGTAGTTTTGGAGTTGATGTCCTTCTTGTTGGAAGCGTTTTACGAGCCATTGTCCGCTGTGATCGGTTTGGGGGGTACGGGTATCGCTTATGGAGATAACGCTATAGGTTAGGGTGGATTTTGGATGGGTTTTGGCGCATTTCATGGTTTAGGTCGTTTTTTGAGGAGTTGAGGGGATGGAATGAAAGTTTTTTAGTTATTTAATTATAATTATATTTTTTTGTAGGTAAAAATCAATGGAAAAATCCCAATGTTTTTGTTAGGTGTTTTTTGGGGTTTCTTGACAAGGATGGATTTCTTTTTATATTGAGGAGTTAGGATGGTGGTAGGATTTGGATTTAGTATAGATAGGATTGGTATGTAGGAGAGAGGTGAGTTGGAGACGTTGATTTCGTGTCGAGATTTGACGAAGAGGTATGGAGAGACTTGTGCGTTGGATGGATTTTCGGCGGAGATTCCCCGGGCGACGGTGGGTTTATTGGGGGAAAATGGTGCGGGGAAGACGACGTTGATTAAGATTTTGATGGGGATATTGGGTAGGGATGGTGGGGAGGTGGAGGTATTTGGGCGGAAGGTGGAGGAGGTATGGCCGGATTATTTGCGGGATTTGGGGTATATGCCGGAGGGGGTTTGTTCGATTGTGGGGCACACGCCGGTGAGTTATTTGACGTATTTAGCTCAGTTGAGTGGTTTGAGGTATCGGGAGGCGTTGGGGCGTGCTCACGAGGTGCTTTATTATGTGGGGGTATACCAGGAGCGCTATCGGTTAATGGCATCGCTTTCTTACGGGGTTCAGCAGCGGGTGAACATTGCGCAGGCGTTGGTACATGGGCCGCGTTTGGTGTTTTTGGACGAGCCTACGGTCGGGTTAGATGGTGAGGGTAGGGAGGGTTTTTTGCGTTTGATTGGTCGTTTATCGGAGTTGGGGGTAGGGGTAGTATTTTCATCGCATATTTTGGAGGATATTGAGAGGACGTGCGAGTATATAATATTTTTGCACAGGGGTCGAAGGGTTTATCAGGGGGAGTTATCGAAGTTGAGGGAGGGTTCTGGTAGGAGGTATCGTTTGAAGTTTGTGGGGGATATGGGGAGGTATTGTGGTGTATTGGAGGGGGAGGGTGTGGAGGTTTTGGAGAGGGAGAGGGATTACTTTCTTCGGGTTTCTCTGCCGGAGGGGGTTTCTGTCAATTTGCTTTTAGAGAAGGCGTTGGAGGTAGGTGGGGTGGTATGTCATTTGGAGGCGATTCGGCCGAGTTTATTGGAGATTTTTGTTTCGATGACCTCATCGGGTTAGAGGTAAGTTTTAGGAGGAAGGTGGGATGCGATTAAAGGGTAAGGTAGTGCTCATTACGGGAGCTGGTGGGGGGTTGGGTGGGGGGGGTGTGGAGGTTTTGGAGAGGGAGACGGATTACTTTCTTCGGGTTTCTCTGCCGGAGGGGGTTTCT
>RFKQ01000029.1 GCA_003694635.1 Planctomycetota bacterium | reverse complement strand
TTCTTTGAGTTGGCGCCTAAGCCTCACCACTTCTTCTTCCAGGCTTTTTATTTTTTGGGCACTTGCTCCGGCAGGCTCTGCCATTTTTCCTAGGGAGGCGGCAAGGGGGTTTTGGGTGCGGAGTTTTTGCTCTAGCTCCTTGGTTTTTTGGCGAAGGACTTGATTTTCCTGCTGCAGTTGAGCGAGGGCTTTGCGCTCTTCCATTTGCTGTTTCATCAGGCGATCGAGTTCTTTTTTGGTCTGTTCAAAGTATCGTTGGCGTTCCTCTTCTGCCTCTTTTTGATTGGCTGCGCTGCTTTGGGGATTTTCTCCCAACACCGTATGGATCGCCTGTTTGATCAGGAGGTTGATGTCATTTTGGCGCAGTACTTTTACGTTTTTAAAGCCGCGCTTTTCCAAATCGCGCAAGGATACCTTGGAGGTATTCCTTTTGATGATGCTCTGCACCTCTTTTTGGAAATTTTTTCCTAAATTCTCGTCCATAGCTTCCGCCTTCCCTTAAATCGCACTAAGGTCCATATATTTGAATACGCTGCCCCCTCGACCACTTATTTGCCGCTGTCGCTTTTTTTTTCTCCTCCATTTTGGGAGTATTTGGTTTTGGTTGTCGGATGCATTGGAGCAATCCTATTTGGCC
Source organism: Planctomycetota bacterium (assembly GCA_003694635.1). Lineage (GTDB taxonomy): Bacteria > Planctomycetota > J132 > J132 > J132 > J132. Next base: position 40,745 of record RFKQ01000029.1, on the reverse strand, counting down.
GATTTATTCCCGAACACTACTTGGTTTGGCAAAATCTTGCTTGGCAAAATCCTACCGTAAGCGCTTTCCGCGCACCTATGAAAAATTATAGAAGATATTTTTCTAGCTGTCAATGAATTTTCTAAAGGATTTCTGAAAATTTCCCCTCTACCTTCTCCACAGGATCCTCTCCGCTGGCACAGCTTTTTGGATAGGGAGGTCCAATTCATCCAAAAAGGATGACGGAATTTGATAGGAAGTTTTGCCCCACATGGCTCTTTGGCGTGTGTAAGTGATGAGCAAATGCTCTTTGGCTCGGGTGATTCCAACGTAAAATAAGCGTCTTTCTTCCTCCAGTTGCTCCACGCTGTCTTTGCAGAGAGAGTGGGGTAGGATTCCCTCTTCTAGTCCGGCGATGGCCACCGCTTTGAACTCTAGTCCTTTGGCAGCGTGCAGAGTCATGAGCGTCACCTTTTGTTGGTTTTCCCACTCGTCCACATCGCTGATTAGGGCCACTCTTTCCAAAAAGCCCTCTAGTCCATCGGAAAAGTTTTGGTCGTACTCCCTCGCCGCAACGAACAGTTCCTCCAAGTTGGAGAGTCTGTTGTGCAGTTCTTCACCTGTGTAATTTTTTTCCAGATGGCGCCGGTATTCCACTGCTTCTACCAGGTGTTCGAAGAAGTCGCCCACCGGAGAAAATTCGCATTCCATAATTCTATCCAGCGTTTCCCTAAAGCGAATCACCGCCTTTTTGGCTCGGGGCTTTAGCTGGGAAAGCTCCTCTACTTGGTAGACCAGCTCCACGTAGTCCAGGCCCTCTTGGTAGGCCACTTCCTTCAGCACCTCCACGGTGGCCTTTCCAATGGATCGCTTGGGCGTGTTGATCACTCGACAAAAGGAGGCGGTATCGTACGGATTGACCAATAGACGAGCGTAGGCCAAGACGTCCTTGATCTCCATCCTTTGGTAGAAGGCCACGCCACCAACCACCACGTAGGCTATTCCATGAAAGCGGAAGTACTCCTCTAAATTTCTCGATAGGCTGTTGACTCGATAGAACACTCCAATCTCACTAGGCTCTATTCCCTCCTCTATCCAATGGCGGATTTTTTCTGCGATGAAGCGGGACTCCTCTTTTTCTGCAAAAACCTCGTAGATCTCGACAGGCTCTCCCTCTGGGTTTTCTGTGTAAATCCCTTTCTCTTTGCGCAAGGTATTGTTTTGGATAAGTTTTTCCGCCGCTTTTAAAATCCGCTTTGTGGAGCGATAATTCCTTTCCAATCGCACTACTTTGCAGTTGGGGAAGTCCTTCTCAAAGTCCAGAATGTTGTAAATATTCGCCCCTCGCCATCCATAAATGGACTGGTCAGGATCCCCCGTCACGCAGAGATTTGCCAGCTTTCCAGCCAATGCTTTGATCAGAAGATATTGGACCTTGTTGGTGTCTTGGTATTCATCCACAAGGATATGGCTAAAACGCTGGTGCATTTCTTCCAAAACATCCTCTTGCTGGAGGGCTTCCAGCATGTAGAGCAGTAGGTCGTCGAAATCCATGCTATGGCGTGTTCTGAGTTCTTCCTGATAACGGCGATAGATTTCCGCTAGGCGCTGTTGGCGGAAATTGCCCGCTTGGGCGAGCGCCATTTGGGGGGTGATCATTGAATTTTTAAACTCACTGATGGTTGAGCGCACCGCTGGCGGTCGAAAGTAGGTGGAGTCGAGTTCCAGCGCTTTGAGGACATCTTTGATCACCTGCAAGCTATCGTCGGTGTCGTAGATACTAAAGCTGCGATCGTAGCCTACCCGGTCTGCGTATCTTCGCAAAAATCGGGCGCACATGCTATGGAACGTGGAGATAAAGCAGCCGGCTTTGCCAATCAAGCGTTCCAAGCGCTCTTTCATTTCTCCCGCTGCTTTGTTGGTAAAGGTGATCGCTAAAATTCCCTCTGGCTTTATCCCTTGCTCTATCATAAAGGCCACTCGGTGCGTGATCACTCGAGTTTTTCCCGAGCCTGGCCCTGCCAACACCAGCAAAGGGCCGTCGATATGCTGCACCGCTTCTTTCTGAGCGGGGGTCAAGCCTTCCAATAGTTTTTTGGATTTCATTTTTTTTTGTTCCTAAGGCACTTCTATGGAAACTTTATCTTTTGCCAAAGTCAGCTTTCCCGAATAATACTGGCGGCAGCACTCTACCACATTCTCCAGGTCCTCTAAGCACCAGGGATAGAAGTGGGTTAAGACCAAGTGCTTGCAGCCGGTTTCCGCGGCCACTTGGCCGCATTCGGAGGGGGACAAATGCCCTTTGGTTTTCAGGTGATCTGGATAAGCGCATTCTAAAATCAGAATATCCGCTTCTTTGCCAAGTGGTATCAATTCGGGGGTTTTGTCTGAATCTCCGCAGTAAGCGATCACGCCATCGTTGGTTTCTAGACGGTATCCATATGTTTGGACCATGTGGTCCATTTCAAAGGCGTTGATGCGGAAATTTTCCTCTACTATTCCTGTTTCTTTGGGGAAGGTATGGCATTTTAGTTGGTATTTGGAAGGTGCCACCATATGGCCATAGGTTTTTGTTAAGTTTTCGTAAAATCCCTCCATTTTGGGAGGGTAATAGACGGTTAAGTCGGCGTTTTTTGGCAGCGCTGGGTGGCGTTTGCCCCATAGAAGGGAGGGGAAATCGCCTGTGTGATCCAGATGGGAGTGGGTGAAAAATAGGAAGTCTATTTCTTGGGCAGCGATTCCGATTTCTGTAAGGCGTAGGATGGTGCCTGCTCCGCAGTCGAGGAGGATTTTCTCGCCAGTTGCTAGCTCCACTAAATAGCCGGATTGGCTGTATTCTGGGCGGGGTAGGATAGTACCCGCTCCCAAAACGGTTAATTTCAGCATATCTTTTTCCTTTTGTAAAAGAGTATGGAGTTGGAATGGAAATCCACCATATTTTTTCTGGCGCTTTCTGTTAAGAGAAGATTTATAGAGTTTGGTTGCAGGTGTTTTCTGCGTTGGTATAATTGATTTTGGGAGATGGTGGTAGGGGGAAGACTTTTTTAAAAAAGGTTCCCCTTACAGCGGAAAAGTTGTTGGAGGCAGAGAACCTTTTTTCAAAAAGGTTCCGAGAAGAATTTTATTTTGAGCTACTGGGGCGGAATTGGTATTCGATAGGATCTTGGAGATTGGCTTCTTGGAAGCCGCGCAGGCGAATTTGGCAGGATGCGCATCTACCGCAGGCCACTCCTTGCTCATCTGGGGAGTAGCAGCTGTGGGTGAGGCGAAAATCCACGCCTAGCGCCAAACCTTTTTGGATAATTTCTTTTTTCGTCATATGGATCAGGGGGGTATGAATGCGAAATTGGCGTCCTTCTACCCCGGCTTTTGTTGCGAGAGAGGCTAGATTTTCAAAAGCTTGAATGAACTCTGGCCGGCAATCTGGATAGCCCGAGTAGTCAATCGCGTTGGCTCCAAGGTAGATATGAAATGCGCCAAGAACCTCAGCCCATCCTAGTGCGATGGAGAGAAATATTGTATTTCTCGCGGGCACATAGGTGGGAGGAATCCCTTGATCTGCGAGGTTGGTGTTGAGCTTTTCTTCTGTGATTTGGGGGACAGGAATTTGGCGATCTGTCAGTGCGCTTCCCCCAAAGCAAGATAGGTCCAGCTTGTAAATGATATGTTGTTCCAGGCCGACCGTTTTTGCAATTTTTTTAGCTGCTTCCAGTTCCCAGATATGGCGTTGTCCATAATCGAACGTAATTCCATACAATTGATGGCCATTGGCTTTCGCGACCGCAAGAGTTGTTGCTGAATCCAGCCCTCCGCTTAAAAGTACAACCGCTTTTTGGGTCATATTTCTCTCCCTTTTCTAGAAAAACTTAGGCCAAATAGCGTTTTCGCAAATAATTTTCAAAAAGCTTCGCACTTAGGGGAGAACCTGTGGCGTTTTGGATCAGGACTTTTGTGGGCAAAAGGCTGGCCTTGGAATGGACATTTTTGCGAAGCCAAGTGAGCAGGGTAGAAAAATCGCCTTTAGAGATTTCTTGTGGGATCTGGGGATGTTTTCTCACAGCTGCTTCGTAGAGCTGAGCGGCGGTCATGGCCCCTAGGGTGTAGGTGGGAAAGTAGCCAAATAATCCTTCCATCCAGTGGATATCCTGCATGCATCCATTTCTATCGTTGGGTGGGGCAATGCCGAGCAATTTTTTCATCTCATCCTTCCAAGCGAGAGGAAGGTCTGAGGGCTCAAGCTCACCTTCTACCATAGCTTTTTCTAACTTATAGCGCAAGATAATATGAAGAGGATAGGTTACCTCGTCTGCCTCCACGCGAATGAGGCTGCGGCGCACCCTTACCCCTAGCCGGTACAGGTTTTCCGCCTCCCAGGCTTTGCCCTTTTGCCGAAAAATTTTGCGCACCAAAGGCGCCAGAAATCGGAAAAACTCCCGGCTATGGCACGCTAGGCGTTCAAATAGAAGGGACTGACTCTCATGCAAGCTCATCCCTCGGGCCTGGCCCACGGGCTGAAAACGCCATTTTTTGGGTAGCCCAAACTCGTAAAGGGCATGCCCGGTTTCATGGATCGTTCCCATAAGTCCTGGAAAGAAATCTTTTTTATTGTATCGAGTGGTGATGCGAACATCGTCTGATGTCCCGCCGCAAAAGGGATGGGAACTGGTGTCCAATCTTCCATGCTGGAAGTCAAATCCAAGGACTTCCATGATTTTCAAGCTCAGTTGGCGCTGTTTCTCCAGCGGAAAAGTGCCTTGTAAAGGAAGGGCAGGAAGATGTTTTTTTTGATAATGGATCACCTCTTGAACGAGATTTGGCAAAAATGATTCTACCTTTTGGAAGATTGGATCGATTTCTGATGAAGTGATGCCCGGCTCATAGTGATCGAGCAATGCGTCGTAGGGGGTTTTGTTCAGGGCCTGGGCTTTGGCTTTGGCCTGTAGGCGGATAAATTTTAACACCTTTTGAAAGTAGGGGAGTAGGCCTTTGAAATCGTTTTTCGCCCTAGCGGTACGCCAAAACATTTCGCATGCGGTGGTGGCCTGCGTCAACCTCTCCACCACGTCCGGCGGGGTGGCTTTGGCATGGAGATGACGTCGTTTCATTTCTTCAATGTTAGCTTGCTGCCAAGGGGAGAAGGAATCTTTTTCCTCTTCCGCCTCCGCCAGCCACTCCGCTACTTGGAGTGAGGCGGTGAGTTCTCTATTTAACACGCATAGGTTAGCGATTTCTTTGGCTCGGATTTCCGCTGCTCCGGGAGGCATCATGGTCGCGCTATCCCATTGCAAGATATGGATCGCCCGTCGAAGTTGGAAAATTTTGGCAAAATGCTGCTCCAAACGACGATAGGAAGCTGGACTCGTTTTGGACATAGGAAGCACCTTTCTTCAATGCAGGGTGAGTTTTACTTGTATTCTATAATTCAGGGAGAAGGTAAGAGGGATTGAGTTTGGGGCGTAGGAAGTAAAGGCTATGAAGTAAGGCTATATTCAAGTAAATGGGGGAAAATAAGGAATTATTTGGGGCGCAAGAGGTAGATGGTGTCTAAATAAATGGTTTGAAAGGCTTTCGCTAAATGTTGGGGAGTGAGGGAAAGGATAGTTTTTTTAGCTTTTTCTAAATCGGGGATTTGGTGATGGAGGTGGTGGGATAAGCTATAGGCAATCATCCTTGTTGGCGCATCTAGCATTGCCTGGTAGCCGCTGAGCAATCCTTGTGTGGTGCTTTGCATTTCGAAATCTGTGATCTCTCCAGCGGCAATTTTTTCCACCTGAAGGCGGATCAGCTCCACCGCTTGGTGGAAATTCTCCGGGGCAATGCCTCCGTAAACGGTCAAAAAACCTTTATGTCTATCCAAAGAAGAGGCTATGGTGTAGGCCAAGCCGGCTTTTTCTCGAACTTCGAAAAAGAGTTTAGAGTGGGCAAAACCACCCAAAACCCCTTGGGCGGCTAGAAACGCGAGCGAAGAAGGGTGAGAATAATCCAGCCAGCTTTTCCATCCTAGGACAAGTTGCGCTTGAGCTATGTCCAAGTTCTCTACAATCGTTTTTAGTGGTTGTTTTTCTTTTTGTTTTTCTTCCACCGCCTTTTGAGAGAGGGTTTTTGTCTCTACAAGCCTTTGATCAGAAGACGGGGGAAGAAAATAGGAGTTGATCCACTCTTCCCATTGGTTGGGTTCTACGTCTCCGACAAGGTAGAGGAAGTAGGGGGTTTGTTTGAGGAATTTCTCATAGAATTGGTAGAGATTTTTTGCGGTGATCTGAGCCAATTCTTCCAAATTGCCATATTCAAACAACCGGTAAGGATCATTGGGACAGAAGTGCTGACGAAAGCGCTCAAAAGCGTAAGCAGTTCTGTCGTTGATTAGGCCTTGGATATAGAGTTCCATTTGTTTTTTCTCCAAGGCAAAATCCTGCTCTGGAAAACTCCCATTGCTGCATTTTGGGAAATAGAGAATTTGGTGGAGGAGCTTGAGTATGGGCAAAGAGATTTGGGGTGAGGGAGAAAAATATTTTTCGTTTGGCCAGACTAGGGAAAAGCGAATCAGTTGCCAGTCCCCGATTTTTACAGGGGAGATTTGTAAACTAGCTCCATATAGAGCTTCCAGTTTTTGGTAAAGTTCGTTTAGAGAATTGTATTCCTGGCTAGTTCTTCTCAGTACGTAAGGTAAGAGAGCGGTCTGGGTGGGCAAGTCTTCTAAGTTTGTTAAAAAGTAGAGGTGTAAGGTAATGGTTTTAAATTTTTCTGTTTTAAGTAAGTAGGCTTTAGAAGTAGAGGATAGGGAGAAGTGGCGCCAAGCGAGGTGAGACAATTTTTTATTATCCTCAAAAAAATGGATTTTTGCAAAAGGAAAAACTGCACCAAAAGCTCTTATTTTGCCATGAAATATGGCTTATTTCTTTCGTTCCCTCTGAGATGCTTGCGGAAGTTAAGATGATGAAAGGAGAAAGAATATGTTTGAAGAACTACGGGTAGCAAAAAAGGCGATTTTGAGAAAACCTTACTCAGTTGGATACACCATCCAACTGAGTTTTGGGAAATTGGTTTATGCTAGGAAATGAAGCGGGAGGCTTCATTTCCTAGCCATAGGTTAAAAATTATTTGATTTTCTTATAGCCGAAGAGCTGGATAAGCTTATCCAACTTCCCTCGCAACCGGGCGTTTTCTGTGCCGTAGTTTAGATCGGCGGAGCGCTGTATTCTCCAGAGGTAGGAGGGGCAGAAATGGCTGGCCGAGATCCAGTTTTGGTATTCTTTGTTGTCTCTATCCACTCCACCATTGGGGGTATATTTAAGGGTAAATTCGAACTCTTCTGTTCTTGGGCTTTGGTATTCAGTACTTGGGTAAACGTCATTTGTTGCAGTGATTTTAAGTTTAACGAGGATAAAGGTTTCATCCCCTTTTTGTTCCACTTCTTTGAGTTCTGCTCGGAACTTCCAGATCACATGATTCCAAACTTGATCTTTATCGGAATCCGCTCTCGATTCTGCTCGGAGATTGGAGGCAAGGGGAAGCTTGTTTTTGTACAAACCTTCCATCAAGCCGAGGAAGAAATCGTCGCAAAAAGAATCTACTTCTTCTCCTGTTTTTTCTGTGGGGCGACCAGCGGGGCAGCGATTCATATAATTGATAGGGTAGATAGAGTGGTTGGTGAAGTAGGAGGTAAGCAGGCCTTCCATTTCCTCTTGGTTAAAAGTCACTTCTGAGCCGTCGGCGGTTTTAAGAGTTTTTGTCTTCTCTGGCACTGTGTAGAGGCTGCTTGCAACGACAGCTCCCCAGCAGTGGCCCCACCAGCTTTTCTTTGGATCGGTGGAGCGTTGGTAGCAATAGGCATAGCCTTTGATGGTGGAGGGGTTATGTTTTTTGAGAAACTCCTTGTCATTTTCGCTCATGGAGTTGAGGTCCCATTTCCACCCTTTAAAATACTTTTCAGCGAACTCTTTGATTTTGGATTTTTCATCCCTGTAATCCATATGCTGGCTAGGGGTGAAGTCTTTCCAACCCTCTTTTTTGGGCTGATTGCCGAGAACTTTGTCCAATTTTTCATAGGCGCCCCCATCATCATAAAGGTTAAGGCCTGGGCTGGTTCTATCGTAGAAGGGAAAATACCAAAAATTCCAGGGGCGCTTTTCTTTTGGCGTTTCGGCTTCGATGATGTATTGACAAGAGAGTGTACGGGTGAAGCTAAGCTCGCTTAGTTCGAGGTAATACCAGCCGTGTTTTTTTACTTCGAATTTGCCCTCATTATTGAGAGGGATTTCTTCGCCTTGCTCGCTTCCAAAACGCAGAGTTTTTACCTCAGCGCCTCGAAAAGAAAGGATCCCGCCTTCTCGGTTGGGCACATACACTCGAACCTTCATCCCCGGTGTAATCTCGATACGTCCGCCCAAAGGGAGCTTAACGGTACCTGCTTTGATTTCAAATAGCTCCTTGCCTAGTCCTTTTTTTACTTGAATATCCCTCTTTCCGGGGAGGGCTGTCTTTTCGATGGAGATTTTGACCTCCAGCTCGCTTCCGTCATCGGCCACTTCGTAAATCTCTACAACGCGAATTTTCGGATCCGCTTTACCATCCTTTAGAAAGACGATATCGCTTGGCTTTAAAAACTCTAAGGGCGGAAAGTTCTCACCCGAAATTGTGAATGTCTTTTCCGTTTTTGTCCCGTTTTCTACTACGTTGGGAGCTATGGAGCTAACCACAATTTCCTTTTCCGGTCGCACCCAGCTGTCGGAGCCATTGAGCTCCCATTTTTTGGACTTCCAGCCCCCCACGAATGTGTTGCCATCGTCGGAGAGCTGGTAGCTAGCATACACTCGGATGCGGCGTTGATTAGAAGGAATATTGAGTTCGCTTAGGGTTCGGATAAAACCAGCGGTGTTATAAATGTAAAAGGTGAATTGGAGTTGGTTGCCATTTAATTTGGCACTTGAGAAAAATGAGGCGAGGCGTTCTCCCTCAACTGTGGTAAAGTGGCCGCCTACGAATTGTTTGCCGGCCCATTTGTAAAAGCGCGCCTCTCCAGTGTATTCTGTCCCATCAGCGGTTTTTCCTTTAATTTGCCAGGTATCGCCAACCAGCCTATCGATCAGATCCGGCTGGGCGGCTAAAAAATGGTAGGGGAAGAGGCAAAATGCAACCAACGAAAAGGCTAGAAAAGTCAAATAACGGCTTTTCATAGAAAAACCTCCTTGAAAGGAAGACGTGGAAACAAAATTTAGCGTTCTGAATATGGAATTTCTTTTGCAATCTTTTAAAATATTAAGAATTATAAATAAAAAACTTTCTTTTTCAAGGAAAAAAAATTTCATTTCTGACCAAATTCAGCTTTGGAAGATCGCAAAAATCCAGCGGTAGTTTTTTAAAAGTCCAAATTTTTTTTTTAGCTCATTTCAGAGAATTGGATAAAAAATTTTTGAAAAAATGTATGCGGAGGAGAGTTTTTTGAAAAAGTACCCCTTACAGAGGGAAAAATTTTTAGTGAAAATCCCTTCTTCTAAAAAGGGGCTTACAAATAAACTTGGAACTCTTGCATTTGGTTTCTGGAAAGGTTAGAATACCAAAAATTCATGTTTGATTTTCTGTTAGGAACATTGTTGAGAATTGGGAGTTCTGAATGAGAGCGAGACACTTAATTTGGGCTTTTCTTTTTTGTCAGTTTTTTCTCTTTTCCCTAGCGTACGCCGGAGAGGCTTATAATCTTGCTAAGACCAACCATCAGTTGGATTTCTTCTACCAAGGGGTGTACCTAAAAATGCAGGAGAAGTTTTCCAATAAAAACACCACTGAAGAAGAAGGAACTTTACCCTTTGGCGGGGAAGTCTCTTACTCTTACTACGACGGAGCAGACGGTTATTTCTACTCCCATGCATGGTTTTCTGCCCTCTTAGGCAAGACAGGCTACCGAGACGTTAATCGAAAGTATGGCAAATCAAAACACCAATTCTTTCAAGGGGCCTTGCACATTGGTTTGGGATATGCCGAACCCAAACCTCCCGCCCCTGGTTTTTTGCTCCAAGGATTGGCTTCTATGTATGTCTATACAGGTTTGGGGGCCTTTTACTGGGACAGGGATGTCAACCAAGATTACACCCAAAAGTGGCTCCAATTCTACTTTCCCTTTGGAGTTCGTCTTCTTTTTTATGTTCACAGTAGTCTCACTTCCTACCTCGATGTGGCGGGAATGCTCCTCCACCCTTCCGATATCAAAATCAAGCTATCCGAACTCGACCCGAGCTACAAAGACACAACCGCGAAATTTAAACGCTGGGGCTACGGACTGCGTATAGAATGGGGGATGAGCTATAACTTATTCGGCGCTTTTTCTCTTGTGCTCTCCAGCTGGTGGCAGTATGTGGAAATGAAGAGAAGCCAACCCTACATGGAAGTGGTAGGCACTGTGCAAACTCAGAAGAGGTACCCTAAGTTCTATTACCATCAGTTTGGCCTTAAGGTAGGTTTTCGTATCTCGTTTTAAAAATCCCATTTAAATCTGAGCTTGGCGGTGCAATGAAACACAAAATCTCCATTTGCCCTTCCGTACGGCATTTGGCCATCGTTATGGATGGCAACCGACGGTGGGCAAAAAATCATGGACTTCCTTCTTCAGAAGGGCACCAAAAAGGCTACCAAAAGTTTAAGGAAGTCTGTCGCTGGTGCAGAGAACGAAATATCCCCATCCTTACCGTTTATTGCTTCTCCACAGAAAACTGGAAGAGAAGCCCTCGGGAGGTTCGCTACCTTATGCGCCTATTTGAAATGGCGTTTGTGAAAGAACTCCGTACCTTCCACCAGCACCAAATCCAGGTACGGGTGATCGGAAAAAAAGAGGGGCTACCCCCCTCCCTACTGGCCAAAATCCAGCGGGTGGAAAAGGAAACCTCCCCCTACCAACAGCATCGCCTAAACCTTGCTCTAAACTACGGGGGGCGTATGGAAATCGTGGAAGCGGTGCAAAAAATGCTCAAGCACAAGCTCCGCCCCGAAGAGATCACCCCTCAACTTCTGGAAAAGTATCTCTATACCTATGATCTACCCGATCCCGATTTGATCATCCGTACCTCAGGGGAGCAAAGAACTTCTAATTTTCTCATCTGGCAATCCGCTTATTCGGAATGGTATTTCTCTGAGCAACTCTGGCCGGATTTTAGTGAAGATGAGCTGGATAAAGCCTTGCTTTCTATGGAAAGTCGCCAAAGAAGATATGGCCACTAAATGGAAAGAACAAATCGCTCCACCCATTTTAAAGGATACCTTTTGGATCAGCTTGTTCACTCTAATCGGAAAGGCGGCTGGATTTATTATCCCCGTCTTTTTAGCTCAGTGCTTTGGAGTGGGCCGCCAAACTGATGTGTTCTTCTACCTCTATGGAGTGGTCCTGTTCTTAGGTGGGATTTTTGTCCCTTTAATGGACAGCGTGGTGGTTCCTTTTGTGGCCGAAATGAAGCAAAGCTGCCCTGAGCAAATTTCACCTTTCGTGGGGAAAATTTTTTTTCTCTCTCTTTTTAGCCTCTTCGCTCTATCCGTGGGGTTTTCTTCGGTGTCAAATTTTTTTTTTGCGCCACTGACCAAATTTGATCCCTCAGCTCTCCGCCTTTTGCAAGGGCTTACTTGGGAAATCTCCCCGGTGATTGTGCTTATGGTGATCAGCGCCTTTTTGGGAGGTATTCTCAACGCAGAAAAAATTTTTTGGCTACCCGCCTTAGCTCCCTTCTTCCGCTCCTGCTCCACGCTATTGGTCATTTATCTGTTTCACAGCAAATGGGGAATCCATGCGGTCACATGGGGATATAGCCTTGGAGAAACGGTGCGTTTTGCCCTCCTTCTCACCGCTTGCTGGTACAAAAAACTACTCGCCATTCCCTCCAATTTGATACTGGATGCCCAACTCAAACACTTTTTTCAAACCTCCCTCTACCTTTTGCTTGGGCTCATTGCCATTGGCACTTGCCCCTTGGTGGATAAAACAATGGCCTCCTGGCTGCAGCCAGGAAGCGTCACAATTTTGGAATATGGAGATCGAATCTACCAAATCCCGATCACCTTTCTGTGTACAGGCTTTTTTGTTGTACTCCTCAGCCATTGGTCAGAGGAATACCATACAATTTCTCCAGAAAAATTTTTCCAAAATGTTCAAAACTCTCTCTATGCCATCGCTTTCATTGCTATTTTTTTAACCGTTTTTGTGCTAATCGCAAAAGAACAAATTGTCCAGGTCATCTACCAACGAGGGAAATTCTCCCCTCAGTATATCCAGCCAGTGGCGGAAGTTATGGGAATTTATTTCTGGGGGCTGCTTCCTACCCTGATCGACTTCGCTCTCCTTCGAATCATCATTATCCAAAAAAGCACCATCGTCTTTTTTTATACCAGCGTGCTGCACTTCCTTTTAAACTTTTGCCTAAACCTAATCCTTACGCCCCTTTTGGGCGTAAAAGGCCTAGCCCTTTCCACCACTATCACCCATTACTGCATAGGTATTTTTTTATATGTTAAAGTGAGCCAAAACCTCAAGTCTAGAATATCCTAGTAAGCGGTAGCTTTGGATAGAGCAATGAGAGAAAAATCAAAAATTTTTCAGGGATATCGGGCGGGAAAACTCACCAGAGTGCTCAAAGTACAAAAAGATGAAGATTTTATGGAAGGGAGCACTACCCTCGAAGAACTTTTAGAAAATTTCCACCAGCCCCAACGAGGGATTTTGCTCTACAAACCTAGCGTCATTCGACGCCTGGTGCGCGTGCACCGGGAAATGAGCCACATTGCCTTTCAAGTGCCCCATACAGAGGAATATGTTCTCTCCAAAGAGGACTTCCTTCGCTGCCTTCGTATGGATGACCCTAGATTGCTGAAAAATCTAGAGGTGGAGAAATTGCCGGAATTTTTAGTCCTCCTCTCCCTTCCCTCTCGCCGAGAGCGAAGACAGCATCGTATAGAGTTTTTTGCCCACCGCTACTGGAGCTATCTATTTCACGCAGAAATCCACCTCCAATGCTACCAAAGACAAAAAGATGGACACTGGTCCGAAATTCTGCTCAACCAATGTCTCCGCAAAATTGGCGCAGGTACCTTCGAAGAAATCCGGGATGTCCTCCAAACCGAAAACTTTCTCTTCTCTCCCGACAACGATGAGGAAGTATTCTTTGAGTTCCTAAGCTATTCCTTGCAATTGCTCTATTTCTACACAAGAAGCTTTTTCCGCTACTTCCCAAGCCTGAAAAATCGCGCCAACCTACCCGAAGAATTGGCCAAAATCGTGGGGATCCATATTGACCAAGCTCTGGAAAAAACCCTTCTTCCCTACACTCCAAGCATTCAAAAACTCAAAGAAACCTACCACGCTAGGTTGGTGGAGAGCTACCAAACCGTTAGCTTTTACCGACCTCAGTATCACATTCATAACATCCGCCAATACAAGGGTTTGGATGCCCTAACCGAGCGAGAGCGAGAAGATTTTGATCGCCAAACAACCCAACTTATCCCAAATATCGTCCACACCATCATCCAAGAGGGTAAAATTGTCCAAGAGCTGGATTTCATCACCGTTCGCAATATGGCCTCCAAAGAAGGCCTTACCTTAAGCCACCAGCAACTTCTCCTCCTCGACGATGCCATCTATCAAAGCTTTGGCGCTCTGTATACCCCCGCCACTTGGTGGCAAAAATGGATCCTCTCCCTGCGCCCCTCAAATTCCCTTGAACTGGATAGAGAAAATCAACGCCGAAAGCAGACCACCCAAAAAAGCCTCCACTCTTTCTGCGAAGTTGCCGAAAAATTTAACCATCAGAATATCTCCCTCGGGCGATACATATTTTATCGGATATGGCGCTTTCTGTTCTTGGTTTTGGGAGGCTGGGCGCTTTACTTTTATGCGAGAGGTTTTTTCTTGCTTTTTCCATCTGCTCTCTCGGTGTGGGATTCCTACCGAAGACATAGTTTTTTTCGGCTCTATTTCAAAGCCCTTTTGGCGAAGAGAAAAGGCAACCTTGTCCTGGCCATGATCAACTTCCGCAAAGCGATGGGGGTGGTGGAAGAATTCTATCACCGCTATGAAATCCAAGAGGCCAACCAACTCCGGGAGCTGCTCAATCAAGAATTTCGCTCCTATATCCGCCCCGTCGCCGAAAATTTTATAACCCAAACGAAAATCGAAGCCCAAGAGCACCAAAAACGCCTTGAGAGCCTAATCGAATACCTCGTCCACAAAACAGTCCTGAGCAAGCGAAGCATGGAAGAGCACCTTCTTCTCGATATACAAAGCAGCTATGTGGACGCTCAAAAAGAATTCTCTCAATTGGATCTCTTTGGGTGGCTTAGCTCGTTGGGCAAATCCCCGCTGGTTTTTCCCCTGAAATACTACCCTCTATTTCGCAAGCTCAAGTATCTGCAATCAGCTCAAAAAAAAGTGGACAAACTTAAGCTCCCGCGCAAAATCGTTCTCGAATACTCTGAGACCATCTCTCAAGCCTGTAAAAATAGCAACCTTGAAATTTCGAAACAGCTGCGCCCTATTTTAGAAAAAGCCCTACTCGAGCACGGTTTTTCCCCCAAGCTTGCCCAAGAAAAAATCGCTTTTGAAAAAATCCAAACGGAATTTCTCCAACTTATCCTCCAACGGGGGCACAGCTATTTTTCCAACCTCCGGGATGTGATCAGCAAAAACGATCTAAAACTCAAGGATGTCGGCCTCTGGGATTTATTTTTCCTCGATCCTCTCTTAAAATTGGACAAAACCCTAGGCAAGGAACTCAAAGGTATCCATCGGCCAGCGGAAGTTTATATCCGCCTTTTACAACGCCTAAGCTCCTTATTTTTTGGCACGGGAGTGGGGCGATTTCTCTCAAAATACCTCATTGTTCCTCTTGGCTCTTCGGTCCTAATTCTTACCACTCTTTCCATGACAATTGGCCATTTCACCGATCCTCCGCTGCAATTTCTGGATTTGACAGAGTTTCCGGATGGTTATAGAAATATTTTCTCCCTAGCGGTGGCTATTTTAGCGGTGCTCTATGTGGGAAAAGTCCGCCAATTTTTTCTCGATATGCTCCGCATGGGTTGGGTTGTGGGAAGGGCTCTTCTTAGGATACCTTTGGATTGTTTGGCAAAGCTGAGAAAAAAATATAAAAAATTTGTCAACTTTTTTTTATCCCCTCTTTTAAGTTCAGCGGTTTTGTTAGGGTTGACTATAGTTTTTTATAAAGATCAAATTCTTTTTTATCAGCCTCCCCATTGGCAGGAATGGCAGCTCTGGGGAGGGATAGGTTTTCTTTACTTCCAAATCTCCCTAGCTCTTATCAACACCCGCGCGGGTGTTCTCTTAGGGGGGCTGGTGGCCGATACGGTCTCTGTTTTTATCGAACGCCTTACCAAGGACTTTCTTCTCGCTTTGTTTCAGCTAGCGGTGAAGCTTACTCGATCGGCAATGGCTTGGATGGAGCACCTTCTTTATGTGTTCGAGGATTATCTGCGATTTAGCCGCGGAGAAGGATACTTCCAAAAAGTGGTGAAGGTGTTTTTCATTCTCTTCTGGCTACCTGTGGCCTATATTCTAACGATTTATATCATCCTCTTTCTTGAACCTCAGGTCAATCCTTTAAAATTTCCTGTAGTCTCCATCACCTACAAGCTTCTTATCCCTTTTTATGGAGATTTAAACGCCTCTTTGTTTCATATTTCTTCCTCTGTTTTGCCCGTGATTGCGGCCAAGGGTTTTGCTTACTTTACCACCTTCTTTTTCTCTGGTATCTTTGGTTTTTTGATGTGGGAGCTGAAAGAAAATTGGCGCCTCTACTATCACAACCGGGCTACTCATATTACCCCCCTCTCCGTAGGCTCTCACGGGGAAACCATTCCTCAACTGCTCCGGCCGGGCTTTCACTCGGGCACCATTCCCCACCTCTTTCGCAAATACAGAAACGCCGTGGCCGAGGCTCGAATCAGCGGCGATACCTCCAAGCTCCTTGCCATAGAAAAGGAAATCGATCATTTACAAAAAGATTTAGAACGGTTCCTCAAGGCCGATTTTCTCTATCCACTCAGCCTTCATCCCCTTCTAGAGGATGTCCATATCCGCGCCCATTCTGTGGAGATTTCTTCCAACACCATCCACTTCTCCCTCTCCCTTCGCTTTCCGCCTTCCTCCTCTAGCGAGCAGCGAAAAGAGCTCCCCCTTCAAATCCTTCTAGAGGAAAAAAACGGCCAATTGCTTGCCACCTTTCCAAGCGCGAAAGAATTGCAAAACCTTCCCCCCCTCCCCCGCTTTTTGTTCCTCTATCTTCTAGGCACCTTCTACAAAAAATGCCAAGTGGATATTCTCCGAGAGCAGCTGGAGTACTTTTTAACTCAGCGCTATCCCAACTACTCCCTAGAATCTTCAGCTTCCAACCTCCTTCTCTATGAAATACGGGCTGGCAAAATTGTGGTAAAGCTGATCTCTCATCAACAACAGCACAATGTAGAATTTTACCTAAAACGAAAAATCTCCACCTCTCGCTCTGACCCTTCATCGGAGCCAATTCAATCCGAGGAGGTGCGCTTTTCCACTCTACTCTACTCTTGGGAGGACTTTAATCAAATCTACACGGTCCCGGATCCCTCTTTTTTGCTTGAATCTTACATGCTTCCTTTTCGAGGTTTGCGGTGAAGAAAGACTATCGTACTGATGAAGAGCTGATGCTACAATCCTCTCAGGGCGATCGCGACGCCTTTGCAAGCTTGGTCTGCCGCTATCAAGAGCGGCTTTTCGCTTTCTTTTTCCGCCTTGGAGTGGAAAAAGACGTAGCGGAAGAATTGGTCCAAGAGACGTTTCTAAAACTCCACTGTTGCCAAAAGGACTACCGGAAAAAAGGCAAGTTTTCCACATTTCTCTACACCATTGCTAGAAATTTGTGGATAGATTGGCTGAGAAAGCAGAAAAGAATCGCTTCGATGTCTCTTGAGGTGGTGGAGGACGCCCCCTTTTATTTGACCTATCAAAGCGATAGAAATCTGGACGTAGAAAAGGCTTTGCAACAGCTCTCTGAGAAACTTAGAATTGTTTTGGTGATGAGTATTTTTGAGAATTTCACTCACCGGGAAATTGCGGATATTCTGGATATTCCTCTCGGAACGGTGAAGTCCAGAATTCATCTTGCCTTAGAGAGGCTCAAAGAGTATCTTGCCATTTATCATAAGTTTTAAACCTGCCATCCCTTTGGATGGAGTTTAGAGAGCTTATTTAAAGGAGAAACGAAAGGAGATTTTGGGTGCCATCTTCTCCCCTTCCGCTGGACGCTAGTCGAAGGCCTATTCAATTGGCTCGATTTGTCCTCATTATTTTAGATATCCTTATTATCTCCCTTGGCCTTTACCTTGGCTATTATATCCGGGTGAGCTCGGGGTGGATGGCCGTCAACGACCCTAGCTTGCGGTTTACTCCCCAACATGTTGGGGCAATGGCGCTATTCGGTTGTATTTTTATCTTCTTTTTTTTGCGCAACAACCTCTACAGCCGGCGGAATTTGGCTACGGGTTGGAAGCAAGCTTTTCGGATTATCGAGAGCAGTTTTTTGGCTTTGATGACCATAGGCAGTTTTGTGTTTTTTGCGAAATACCCCTATTTTACAGAAAGGCGATTGATTTTGGTGTTTGCTTTTATCGCCATTCTTGTGATGGAGATGGGGGTGCGCTGTTTGATTTTGCGCCCTTTATTCAACCGGGAGCGCTATCGCAAAAAAGCTCTCATTCTCGGAGCTGGCAGAAGCGGGCAGTTTTTAGCTCAGGAGCTGCAGCTCAACCCCCATTATGGCTTCGATGTGTTGGGTTTTTTGGACGATGAACCTGAGCTTGCTGGGGAGACTGTCGTGTCTTTGCCTGTGCTAGGAACGCTGGATGAGCTCACCAAGCTGGCCCCCGAGCTCGGGGTGGAGGAAATTTTTATCGCCATCTCCAACCTTAGCCATTTAAGGATGATTGAGCTTGTGGAAAAAGCCAAGGATTTGGGTTTGAATGTGCGCATCCGCTCTCGTCTCTTCGATATCATCACCTCTAAGATCAACACAGAGACTCTACAGGGGATTCCTCTCATTCAGCTTAAGGAGCCCGTGTTGCAGGGAGCGAACCTTTTGGCCAAGCGGAGCATGGATTTGATAGGAGCGCTGGTGGGGGTGATTTTGCTAAGCCCTCTGTTTCTAGTAATTGCCGTTTTGATCAAAGCCACCTCAAAAGGCCCTGTTTTTTTCAAACAGAAAAGAGTGGGAAAGGGAGGAAAGTGTTTTTGGGTATATAAATTTCGCACCATGTACACCAACTCCGATGCTTCCCTTCACAAGGAGTACATGGCCAAACTTATCCAAGGGCAGGAGGTCAGCCAGACTTCTCGGGAAGGGGAGAAGATCAACAAGATGGTGGATGACCCTCGGATCACAAAGGTGGGGCGCTTTCTTCGCCGCACCAGTTTGGATGAGCTGCCACAGCTATTTAACGTGTTGCGGGGGGAGATGAGCTTGGTGGGCCCCCGTCCCCCCATTCCCTATGAGGTGGAGCTGTACCAGCCCTGGCACCTCAAGCGTCTGGAGGTGCTTCCCGGGATCACGGGAATGTGGCAGGTTTCTGGTCGGGCCACCACCAACTTTGAGGAGATGGTTTTGTTGGATATTTACTACATTGAAAACTGGTCCTTTTGGCTGGATTTGTGGATTTTGCTCAAAACTCCTTATGCGGTTATTGCCGGCAAGGGCAGTGCTTGAGGAAAATTGCTTCCAACCAAGGGGGTTTTGGTTGAAAATAAATTCGTCTCTCCTATACTAGTGCTAAATTTCTCTTAGTTTTGTTGGTTTTGCGTCGATATATTTTCAGGATTTGGAGGAATATCTTCATGCCTAGACCTAGCGAGTTAAAATACACTCCGACCCATGAGTGGGTGCGATTCCAAGGGGATATTGCGGTGGTGGGGATTACGGATTATGCGGTGGAGGAGCTAAACGATATTGTGTTTGTGGAATATTTATTGACGCCGGGCAGCCAGGTGAAGGCTGGGGAGGCGTTTGGAGAAATTGAGTCGGTGAAGGCGGCTTCTGAGCTGATTGCTCCGCTTTCGGGGGAGATTCTTGAGGTAAACGCGGAACTTCAAGAAAATTTGGACTGGCTAAAGGAAAGTCCTTACGACAAGGGATGGATGATTCGTCTCAAGCCATCCGATTTGGATGAGGTTTCCCAGCTGTTGGATGCGCAGAGATACGATGAGGAATGCGCTAGCTAAAGGTGGATCTTGGCGCCATTGCGCCTTTTGGCCAACCGATCAACGGAAAAGGAGAAAGTATGTCTTATATTCCCCATACGGACGAAGACCTTGCCAAAATGCTCTCGACTATAGGCAAAAAGTCGGTGGACGAAATCCTTCAGGAGCAGATTCCAAATGAGCTGCTCATGGGGGAAAATCCCGATTTCCCCGAGGGGCTTTGTGAGAGTCAGCTATTTGCCTATTTGGAGGAGATAGCCAAAAAAAATTGCTCTCTGCGCGAGCTAAATTCCTTTTTAGGTGCAGGGGTGTACGAACACTATATTCCGGCGGTGGTGGATACTCTCTCGAGCAGAGGCGAGTTTTATTCGGCGTACACCCCCTACCAAGCGGAGGCTAGTCAGGGGGCGTTGCAGGCTTTCTTTGAGTTTCAGACGATGATCGCTCAGCTGGTAGGTTTGGATGCAGCGAACGCTTCTATGTACGATGGATCCACCGCTCTGGCAGAGGGGATTTTAATGGCGAAGAATATCACAAAAAAATCGAAAGTTCTTCTTCCTCAGTCCTTGCATCCGGAGTATCGGCAGACGGTGCAGACTCTTTTAAAGCACCAGTTGAGTTTTGGTTTTGTGCCCTGTTGTGAGGAGAGTGGGCAAGTGGAATTGGAGGCGCTGGAGGGGCTTTTGGGCGGGGATGTGGCGGCGGTGGTGGTGCAAACGCCAAATTTTTTTGGTGTGATGGAGGAGCTGGATGGGATTGCATCGCTGGCACATGGGGCGGATGCGCTGTTGGTGGTGTGTGTGGTGGATCCTCTTTCCTTGGGTTTATTCGAGGCGCCTGGCCAAAAGGGAGCGGACATTGTGGTGGGCGAGGCTCAGAGTTTGGGGAACCCGGCATCGTTGGGAGGGCCATCGGTAGGCTTTTTGGCGGCCAAGCGGGATTATTTGCGCAGGATGCCCGGTCGGATTGTAGGTCAGACGGTGGATGCGGAGGGTGAGGTGGGCTATGTGCTCACCCTTCAGACGAGGGAGCAGCATATTCGCCGGGAGAGGGCCACTTCGAATATATGCACGAATCAGGCTCTTTTGGCGCTTAGGACGACGATTTATCTTTCGCTTTTGGGTAGGGTTGGTTTTGGCGAGCTTTCCAATCTTTGCTGCCAGCGGGCCCATTATTTGGCTCGGGAAGTGGAGGGGATAGAGGGCTTTTCGTTGCGCTATCGCGGTCCCTTTTTCCGTGAGTTTACGTTGGTTTGTCCGTTGCCGGCGGAGGAGGTTGTGCGAAAGTGTCTAAAACACAATATTTTGGCTGGCTTGCCGCTTCATCGCTATTTCTCCAAGAGGGAGGATGAGCTATTAGTCGCGGTAAGCGAAGCAAATTCTAGAGCAAAGCTGGATGCGTTTGTGGGAATATTGCGGAAACTAGGATGAGGGGAGAGAGGGGGAAGTTTTCTCTTAAGAGTTGGGTGAAGTTGTTGGTTTGGAGAATTGCAGGCTTTTTTGTACCTTCTTGCAAAGTGGGGTAGATTTTGCTAGAATAGTCCTAACGGATGGAAGGATAATTTTCTGAATATAAAGGGCGCTGGAGTATGTCGAGTCAGGAAGATATCTTGTTTGCCAAAATTGCTATAAAAAATAATCTTGTCAAACAAGAGCAAATTGAGAAATGTTTGGAGGTGCAAAAAAAGCTTCAAAAAGCGGGGAAGGAGAAAAAGCTAAGTGAGATTTTGCAAGAAATCGGTTTTCTAAAGCCGGATCAGGTGGAGAAGATTGAAGCGGCACAGCAGAGGAGCAAAAACATTCAGGAAAGCCAGAGTTTTCTTCAGAAAGCTTTGGAAAATAAGATTATTTCCAAAGAGGTAAGTGATCAGTGTTTGCAGGTGGCAAAGCAAGAGGGATTCAGGCGCCCTATTCAGGAAATTCTTGTGGAACATGGCTACCTTTCTTCTTCTCAGGTTCTTCAGATTCAAGGAAATTCTTTGGAAGTAGTGCCAAGGGAGGAGAATACTTCTTCCTCTGTTGGGGAGAAAAGTAAAACCACAGCCAGGCCTTCCATTAAAGTCCGTGCCAAGGAAGGTAGATTTCCCACCTTGCCCGCGGTTTCTTCTCCCTCTTCAGCGAGGGAGGAAGCCTTTGAGATGGCAAGTTATATAAAAATTCGCCGCCGTAGAGAAAAATTTCTCTATGCTTTTCTTGTGTTTATAATGATTTTTATTCTTGGGGCTTTTTCGGGTTTAGGTTATCTGGCTTATCACAACGATAGCGTGTTTGATCGAGCTTCTGAGCTGTTTGCTAGCGGAGATTATGGCAAGGCTTTGGAGTATCTTCAAAAAATGCAAGGAACTTTTTGGGTTGGCAAAAAAAAAGTGGAAAACCTTAAAAAGGAGATCTTGTTTTCAAAAGAATTTTCTGAAGCGTACCGCCTATTGAAAGAGGGGAAATATTCTCTAGCGCGCGAAAGGTTTCTGGGATTAAAAGAGAAATTTCCTTCTCAAAAAGAGCGTATTCAAAATGCGATTTTGCGGGTTCATTTCGAGGAGTTGATCAGGCAGAGCGATCTATCCTTTCAGGAGGGAGATTTTAAAAGGTCTATTCTTCTTTTAAAAAAGGCTCATAAGATGAATATCGAGCCGTCATTGACGGAGAAGAGTTTGAGGGAGCTTTCTCAAAATATTATGGACAGAGCTCGCTTTTACATTAAGCGGGGTTCTTATCCTCAAGCGCTAGCTTTATTGGAATTGCTTCGGGAGCAGTTTTCGCTGAACGTGATGGAGGATATGGAAAAAGCGAAGTTGTTGCAGAAGTTTGAACAGTTGCTCCAAAAGGCCTATGCACCGGGGGCGGATTATGCTTTGATTTGGGATCGTTTGCGAGGGATGGAGGAGGCGCTCTTTTCCCAAGGGCGGCAGAAGGAGGTGGAGGAACTAAAAAAATTTTTACGAAGAAAGGTTCAATCCCTTCGTTATGAGAAAGCTCTCTCCGTTTATGAAAGCTACCTGCAAAGTTATCGAGAGGCTCGGGAGAGGGAAGCTGTGGTGGCGCAGGCTAGGACACTGCTGCGCAAGTTGGCGTCTGTTAAAAGGGTTCTTCAAGAGGTCAAAGAGATTTCCAGCACAAGTTTGCAGATGGAGATTGAGACGAAAATCCAGAAGCTAGCTCGCATTCGCTCCGAAATCCTCAAACTTTTGAAGAGGGATCGGGATTTGAGAGAAGTGGTGCATTTGCTCAAGCAGAGCAAGATAAAGTCAGCTCGTCAGGTTCTGAGTCGCTTGAGGCTGAGTTATGGGCAAATGCGGGAGGTTCAAATTTTGTGGAGCTTTTCCAAAAAGTTGTCCAATATGATCTATATTCCCCCGGGTGCTTTTGTTCGGGGAAGTTCGAAAAAAGGGGAGCGTTGGCCTGGCCAAAAGCAGAATATAAGGGGTTTTTACATTGACAAATATGAGGTAACCAATCAGGAGTTTAAGGTTTTTGTGGATCAAGAGGGCTACAAAACGCCCAAATATTGGCCTGGAATGGATCCTCGTTTTTTTGCTTATTTTCGGGATCAGGAGGGTAAACTTGGCCCCGGTCATTGGCGCGGGGGAACCTTTCCGGCAGAGAAGGGGAAGCATCCGGTGGTGTTTGTGAGTTGGTATGAAGCGCGGGCGTTTGCTATATTTCGCGGAAAGCGTCTTCCCACCGAAGCCCAATGGGAGAAGGCCGCTAGGGGGGTTCAGGGCAATCGGTATCCTTGGGGGAATACCTTTTCCAAAGGGCCTTGCAACATGGGGAGCCCTTTGTATGGGGACACCAAGCCGGTGGGGAGTTATCCCAAAGATCGGAGCCCTTATGGGGTTTTTGACATGGCGGGCAACGTCAAGGAATGGGTGCGTGATAGGTACTATGCTTATCCTCAGCAGAGGCCTGTGGAGCGTTATTTGAAAGGGGATTATCGGATGGTGAAAGGAGGGGGTTGGAATACGCCCAAATCCAAGGCTCCCCATGTGGCCCGCGGGGCGTATAGAAGCGTTTTAGAAGCCACTCAGCGTCTGAATAATCTAGGGTTTCGCTGTGTGGTGGAAATACCGGGGGAGGTAGAAATGCTCTTTCAGCGCTATGGTCGGAAGAATTGATGGCGAGGAGCGGAGTGTATGGAGTACACAGAGTTTCGGCAAATTGACGAATTTGGCGATCATGAGGGGCGGGTGGAGAGTGTCTGCTTTTTCCCAGATAGTGAGAGATTTTTATCCACCAGCGAGGGGGAGTTGTTTTTATGGAATGTGTATCACCGGAAAAAAATTTTTCAGTACACCCTAGAGGACCGGGCTCGAACCCTAGCGGTGGAGCCCGATTCCAAGCGCTTTATTGCGGGGATAGAGAGCGGTGGGGTGCGTTTTTGGGAGGTGGAGGAAAAGGAGTTTCGCTTCCAACTTGGCTATAAGGAAGGGGATGTCCACTTCCTCCAAATCCATCCCAAGGGGCAAATCCTTGCGTTGTGTGAGGAAAACCGCCTGGAGCTTTACCATATTCTTACCGCGCAGCGGCAGCTATTGGAAGTGTTTCCGGCAGAAAAGCTTTCTGCGTTTGCCTGGGCTCCAAAGGGGCATCACTACCTTACAGGCGATTCGGAGGGGTATTTGACCTTGTGGGAGCTGGAGTCGTTTAAGAAAGCGTGGCAGATCTATGAAAATGGCCTTGCCATTGAGGCGGTGGATATCCATTTCAACAATGAATACCTTCTTTCTCATCAAGACGAGGTGTTGCTTTTGCGGTTTTTAGGGAACGGAGCTTTGGTAGGAGAAATGGTTGGCCATGAAGGAAAAATTCGTTGGGCCCGATTTGATCCGTTGGGATTGTTTGCTATTTCGGCTAGTTTTGGCCGGGAGGGGGATTACACCGTGCGGATTTTTGAGCTCGCCACTCAGCGGGAGGTGATTATGTTGGAGGCGGAAGATATGAGTTGCTTTACGGTTAGCCCTGATGGTAAATATTTTGTGGCCGGTACAACGGAGGGGACGCTGCTTCTTTTTGGCCCAAGGCATGCTTGATAGCTAGGAAATAAATGGACTAAGTGCTATGTTGAGAAGGGAGTGAAGTTTTATCTTAGAGGAAATTTTGGAAATTTTGAACTTTTAGAGGAGATTGAACAAAATGATTCGCCAGGTACCACCGCCAATAGGTTTGAGCTTGAGCCGAGGCGTACTTTTTCTTTTTTTATTGGGATTTCTCTTTGGGGGCTGTAGCACCACCTCTAAGACGAAGAAGGGGGAGAGACAAACACCTGAT
This sequence comes from Planctomycetota bacterium, assembly GCA_003694635.1. GTDB lineage: Bacteria > Planctomycetota > J132 > J132 > J132 > J132. Next base: position 16,286 of record RFKQ01000029.1, on the reverse strand, counting down.
CGCCCTTCTTCTCCAACGAAGCTAGAGACGCTACCAAAGACAAAATCGTCGATGTCTTCGCAAAAATCCGGCCAGGCAAAGCCTACAACGCGGAAGGGAACCAAGTCAGCAGCTTCTTCTTCCACCTCTACCAAGCCGGCGAATACCAAGTTGGCAACGGGGGCCCATTCTACTACATGGAAAGGGAAGACTTCTCCAAAGACAGGTGCTTCTTCTAAGCCTTCTACCCCCTCATTTTCTCTTCAGGAGAAGAGGGAGTTTCTTCTAGCCAAAAAGAAAAATACAGAAGAAGCGTACGGGGATTTTTTAAAGAAGTATCCCAAAAGCTCCTTTAAAGCGGAGATTTCCGCTTTATTAAGCAAACTAAAGAAATCTAGAATAGCCCAAGAAGAGCAAGCCTTTCAAGCTGCCCAAAAGGCGAACACTCTAAAAGCCTTCGCTGCGTATCTTAAAAAATATCCGGCTGGGAAGCACCTCAACGAGGCCAAAAAGGCGATGGATAAATTGGCTTTTGAGCAAGCTAGAGAGCGTTCTGAGGCAAGGCTTGATCCCTCTTTTTTGGAGGATTACGTAGATCTTGTGAAAAAGAAAGTTTATCTTGGCCAGTATCGGCAGGCTGCGGAGGAAAAGATAGAGGAGATATATTTTAAATTGGCCAAGTCTGAAGACACTTTGGAGGCTTATCAAAATTATAAGGCGGATTTCCCCAATAGCCGTTTTCTTGGGGAGGTGGAGCGGGCCATTGCGCGGAAAAAAAGGGAAGCGGAAAAGGAGAAAGTCCAGCGTTTGCTTGCCGAGAGTGAGGTGGCACCTTTGTTAAAATATCTCCGCGAGCACCCCAACAGTCCTTATTTGGATTCGGTCAAGCACAGATTGCACCAGATTTTGGTGCGTCAAAATCGGCTTCTGGAGCCGGATGAAGAGGCCGTTCGGGTGTATAAGACGCTAGCTTTTCCCTATTTGGAGTTAGAGTGGAAGAAATCCTCCTCTTCTACGGAGCTCTCGCCGCGGGCATTTGCAGAAGAGGCTCGTTATTTGGAGTACCTTGCTTTGGCGTATTTGGAAGAGAAAAAGTATCCAGAGGCTTTTGCTGCTTACCAAATTGCTGCGATGCAGCTGGAGGCGAAGGGGGCCTCACCTCAGAGTATTTCGTTGGCTTATCAGTCTGCCGATATGATTGCCGAGCTGCTTGAGAGGGGGGAGCAGGAAAGCACGGTTGTGGAGCGGAATTCTTGGAGTTTTTGTCTCTCTTTTGTTAAAAAGGGTTTTACGCCCATTCAGGACAAGGAATTTTGGAAAAGGGCTTCTTCCTTTTTCCGACGAGCTTCTTCTTCTAAGGATTACAATCAAAAGGCGCTTATTTATGGCATTTCTAGGCTAAAAGATTTTGGCTGGCTTCCCTATTTTTGGAAGAAAATGAGGGCTGAGCTCCTACCTTTTCCTGTGATAGAGGCGGTGGCGCTTTGGCAGAGTCGCACGGAGGGGGATTTGTACAAAAATTTGAAAAGTCAGAGCGAATATCTTTTGGTCAATAGCGCTTTTGCTTTGGCGCTGTTGTTGGAGAGCGGAAGGTCTCTAGAGATGAAGAAAATACCTCAGCCGGAGGTAGCCTCCAGTGAGTTGGGCAGAATTGCTTTGAGTTTCCTTTGGCTGAAGTTGGGGGACGAGGGGCAGAAAATTTACCTGCGCAAGAGCTTGTTTGAGGCTCGTTCGGAGGCGGCAAGATTTGTTGCGATGGTGGCGTTGCGCTATTGCGGCCGTTCGGTGGCAGACTCTGTACTGAAGCTAGCGTGGGAGAAAGGGATCCCTAGGATTAGGGCGCAGGTGATTGGTCTGCTTTACCAAAAAGGTTGTCATCGTTTTTGGGCGCAAGAGCTTTTGAAGTTGCTTTCTTCTTCTCAGCCTTTGAGGCTGAAAAAAATGGCAGCAGCGGTTTTAAAAAAACACTCGTCCAAGGAGTTTTATCCTCTCTTGTTAGAGCATTTGCGGAAGCATCCTTGCGAAGAGATTTTGGAAGTCATAGAGGGTGTTTCATCGGTGGATTTTATTGTGCAAGCGTTCAAGAATCTACCTTCGGAGCTCAAACCTTCTTGGGAAGGGCCAATTGTCCGTATCTTTGCAGCACAGGGGGAGGAGTTTGTCAAAAAATACCAAGACCTATTGCCTAAAAAACGTCTTCTTTTAGCAATTAACACGAGGTTAGGGAAATCAGAGGAACAGGTTCAGCTGACAAAAGCCTTGAGCTCGGATGATGTAGAGGTGAAATTGGAAGCTGTTCGATTGATTCAGTGGGCGGGTGCTAAATATCTTTTGCGCGTTCTTTTCCAATCCATGGTGCGATATGATGGCTTTGATTACCTTCGTGATATTGAGGAAGGTCAAAATTTTAACAGAAGAGTAAGACAGGCAGCTATTTTTCTTTTAATTCAGAAATAAAGGGGCAAAGTGCTTATGCGAAAGAGGCAAAGCGGAACAGGAAAGGAAAAATTATTTTTGTTTAGCTCGATATTTTTCATTGTTATGGGAACCGGGCTACTTGTGGCAGTGGAGTACCATAAGCGTCATCACAAAAAAGATCATCATTCCCTTCATCGTCCCCAACCATCCGCGGTTACTGTGGAGGATCAAGAGTCTTCTGAGCAAAACAGAATTCCTTTTGAGAAAATTTCAGAGAGGGAATACAAAAGCGATATGGATGAAGCTTTTTTGTGCTTGGTAGAAGGGGGGGAATTTATTTTAGGGTACCGGAAGGGTTCTATGTTTTGGCGGCCAGAAAGTAGGCAGAAACTTCCCCAATATTTGATGGATAAAATGGCGGTGACTTATGCGCAATATCAGCGGTTTCTTTTGGCAAATCCGGAGTGGAGGAAAGGGAGGAAGAAGGCTGTAGAATTTGCGGATGCCAATTATTTGAAGGATTGGAATGGCATCGACTACCCCGAGCACAAGGGAAAGCATCCGGTGGTTTATGTCTCTTGGTTTGCGGCTAGAGCTTATGCGAAATGGGCAAAGCGGCGTCTCCCTACAGAGTTGGAATGGGAGAAGGCCGCTAGGGGGACGGATGGGCGTATTTATCCGTGGGGCAATGAGCCTCCCACAAAGCAGAGGGCGAACTATGGCTTTCTTCAGGGAGGTACGACGCCTGTGGACGCTTACCAGGCTTTTGCTTCTCCCTATGGATGTCTCAACATGGTGGGCAATGTTTGGCAGTGGTGTGCGGATGATTTTGATGGAAATCTGAAGGTAATCCGGGGAGGGAGTTGGAGAAATTTGGCTTCCAATTTAAGGGTTTTTTATCGGTTAGGGGAGGATCCTCGGGTTTGCGATATGCATATTGGTTTTCGTTGTGCTTGGTCTGCGTCGGATACAGCGGATTAAGGGAGGAATATTCTAAAATCTTTTGATTTTCCCTAGATGTTGACAAAGTTTTAGAGCTACATCACAGGGTTGTCTAACCAAGGCAATCCTGTGTTCTGTTTTTAAGTGTACTTTTGTTTTTACATTTTTCTATGGAAAGGTTGTAGAGAAATCCGAGTTGTTGGCTGAGATGGATTGGGGTTGTTGCGTTTTTCATTGTCAGTTTTGTTTATGAGCTCGTATCTAACATAAAAGCCTGCAAATTTTCAGAGATAGCAAAAAGGAAAGGTTTCAAAGATGTCCAGAGCTGCGAAAATTGTTCTTTTTCTATTGGCATTAGCTATGTTCATATCCTCCCTTTTGCTAGAAGTGGATTATACGCATACCGAGATCCTCAAGAAAATGAAAATGCTAGTGATACAGCTGGCGGTGATTTTATTTGCCGCCAAGTTGATGGGGGAGTTTTTTATCAAGTTTCTCAAGCAGCCGGCTGTTCTTGGCGAGCTATTGGCGGGTGTGATCATTGGTCCTTTTGCTTTAGGTTCGATTGAGTTGCCCATTTTGCATTCTCCACTTTTTCCCAAGTACCCAGACTTTCCGGTTTCTCCGGAGTTATACGGTGTTGCCACGGTGGCTTCGATTATTCTGTTGTTTCTGGCTGGTTTAGAGACGGACTTTCAACAGTTTCTCAAGCAGAGTTTGACGGGCACACTCGTGGGGATTGGAGGGGTGTTAGGGGCTTTTGTATTTGGCAATTTGATCACGGTTTGGTTTGGTTTGGCTCCTAAGGGATTTATGGATCCTGTTGCGCTTTTTATGGGGACTATTTCGGTAGCAACCTCGGTGGGGATCACGGCAAGGGTGTTATCAGAGCAAAAACAATTGGACAGCCCCGAAGGGACCAGTATTTTGGCTGGGGCGGTTATCGATGATGTTTTGGGTATTTTGATCTTAGCTGTGGTGGTGGGGATGGTGAGCGCAGAGGGGGTGATGGGAGGTCCGAAGGAGAAAGAGTTGAAAGAGTTGATGGATAAAGCTGTGTATGCTCATAAGAAGCATGATTATGTTCAGAGTGCAGAAATCCATCAAACACTGGCCAAGGAGTATCAAAATTTGGAAAAGGCGAGGCAGCGTACTTTGCAAGAGCGGCCGAAAAAAGCTCAGGAGGAGCACCATGTGGATTGGAAACAGGTAGGTCTAATTGGATATAAGGCGTTTGGGTTTTGGCTAGGGATTACAATTGTGGGGATTATTTTGGCTGGTCGGATTAGTTGGTTTTTAAAATTATTTAATCAAGGAACGATGATGGCTTTGGGGTTGGCTTTAGCTCTTTTGATTTCAGGTTTAGCTGAGAGTGTGGGTTTGGCGGCGATTATTGGGGCGTATGCCATTGGCTTGGCATTATCCAAGGAACGGATTTCAGATGAGTTGGAGCATGCTTTCCAAGGTTTGTATAATTGTTTTGTACCAGTTTTCTTTGCGGTGATGGGGATGTTGGTGGATATTCCTAAAATGTTGGATACGTCCATTTTAACCTATTCGATTGTTTTTACTGTGGTGGCGATTTTTGTAAAAGTATTAGGGTGTGGCCTTCCTAGCTATTTGACAGGTTTCAATACCAAAGGAGCTTTACGTATTGGGGTGGGTATGTTGCCGCGAGGGGAGGTGGCGTTGATTGTGGCTGGCGTGGGGCTGGCGAGCGGTGTGATCAGTCAGTCCATGTTTGGAGTTGCGGTGGCGATGACTTTGATCACTACTTTGATCGCTCCGCCGGTTCTGGTTAAAATCTTTGATGACACCCCAGGTCGCTATAAAGATATGGGAGGTAAGGAAGAGAAGGTTTCTTCTGCTCCGGGTCCAGTTCTTTCTTTAGATGATGTAGAACCAAGTTTAGTATACCCTTGTTTTCATTATATTTCTATCGCTCTTGAGGAAAAGGGCTATGAGACGAAGATGCTCTCTCATAGGCCGGATCATATCTATCAGGCAAGTAAAGGGGACATTACCATGGAGATTCGGGAAAAATCTTCTCAGATTCTTTTTGATTTTCCAGAGGAAAGCAAGTCAGAAATCCAGGATATTTTAAAGGAGGCTCTCAAGCGTTTGAGGGCGGATATTGGGCAGTTAAAACCTAGAAATATTGGAAAAGAAGAGGATGGAAAGAAGGAAAATTGATGTTTTATGGATCAGGGATGAATATTGGTCAGTAGTGAAGTCTCGGAGTAGTAGAATAGTATAGAGCACATGGGAGGAGAAAAAATGAGGATTCAAGGCTTTCGAGGAAGTCAGGAAGAGCTTCAACAGCGCTTTTCTCTCTCCCCTCGTCTTCAGGCACGTATTGGAGCGCTACTGGCAAAAAAAATCGAGGTCAGTGTTGCTATTTTGGAAACTTTGGAGAAATCTAGCATTGAGGAGAAGCTACTTCTTCACCCTCGTTTATTAAAAGATGGGCCTAGTCAGGAGATTTTTGATGAAGTTAGTCCGGATACGTTTTCACTTCTTGAGAAAGAGGACGGTTGGAAGCTGATCTGTTATGATGAAGAAATCCAAGCGCAAGTTGGATTTCAGCAGACCACTTCTCTGTCTCAGGTGGAGTCATTTCGCCCTTCTATTTCCGAATCGTCGCTAGGTGTTTCTTCTCTTCATTTTAGCGAGCAGGAATTGGAGAAATGCAAAATCACCATTCTCACGAGTGCAGATTCTAAAGCCAAGATTGAGGCGTTGAGAAAAATTTCTCTCTCCCCCCTCAAGCCCAACGAGAAGGCGATGCTTGTTCTTCACTCTATCAGCGATTCCGATTCAAGTTTTTGGCAGGAAGCTGCAAATTGTTTGGCCGCTTTAGGGCTTTGTGAGGAAATTACCGAATGTATCAAGGCCTTTGCTCAAGATGACTCCGCTCGTCAGGTTTACTCTCTGGAGCGATTGGGGAAAATGGCATCCACTTATTCTAAGACGGAGGCAACGATTGCTTTCCACTTTCTCAGCAAGTTACTTCTTCAGTCTCAAGAGCCTTATATGGTGGTCGCTATTGCTCGAACGTTGCAGCGTATCATTCCCTGCGTTTCACAATTTCAAATGCTTTTAGACCTAGCCAAATCTTTAATTCGTCTTTTGCCCAATCGCACGGATGAGTACGAGCAATATTTTCGAGATATTTTTAAAATGCTGATTGCCACTTTTTCTTCGGAGCAGTGGAAAGGGTTCTTCCACCATGAGCTAGAAGCGACCACCGATCCTTCCATTCGGGCGTTTTTGTTGATAACGATGCATCAAAATGCTCTAGCTTCCCCTGCGTTTTTAGCGGATCATTTGGTGGGATTGATGGTGAAGATCAAGGACACGGATCCTTTGTGCTTTAAACTTGCAAAAGCAGTGGTTGAAATAGCTCAGGAAGCGGTAAAACCGCTGATTCTTCATTATAAAAATGCCTCTGATGGTCATAAAATATTTTTTATCCAACTGTTAGATAGGATTGCTTCTCGTCTCTCGAGAGACCAAGGTAAAATCTTAGAGGATATTGGACATTTTTTTTTAGACTTATTAGAGGGAGAATCAAAGTTTATTCAGCGAGCTATTTATGAAGCGCAGTTTTTTAAAAATACGCCCTCCTCTCTTAAAAAAGAGGTAGCTCAAAGTTTTTGCTCCCATCTTAGAGATTTTTTAGAACCGGAATTATATTCCCATATTGAGCTTGTTTTTCGTGCTTTAGGGGTAGAATGTGTGGAGCCGTTGATGCACAAAATGGAGCATACCATCGAGGATAGCATACGCGATCTTGCGACTCAGTTGCTGGGAGTAGCTGGTGTGGGGATTGGTGCTGAAAAAGGGGAGGCGCTTCTTCAGTTTCTTCGAAAATATTTAAACACCGCTTATGTGGATCAAGGAACCCTTTTGATTTCTCTTGCTCGGATTGCTTCTTCTTCGAACTTGCCATCTTCTTATGCAAAGGAATTTTTTGATAGGTTTTGGACTTTACTCTGGCAGACTGAGTATGATTATTCGCTTTTAGAGGCCATTTCCATTTTAGCGGCTTCCCCCCATTTATCGGAGGACGAGAGGGAGAAAACCTGGGAGCTTTTACAAAAATTATTGACTAGGCGTCCGCCTCAGGAAGTGAAACTTTATGAGGATAAAAATGGTGTTTACCATCATCGGGAAGACGATGTGGAGTTTTTTACTGACTTAATCCCCTCAGCGTTGGAATCTACCAAGCATTTGCTTCTTTCAGAGCATGTTTCCTTTTCATTAAGGGAGCGACTTTTGGATTTTCTCTTAAGAATTTCCAAGGAGGTGAGCAGTTGGAAAATATTTTGGGGGCCTTACAACGAAACTAGGCTGGTTCAAATGTTGGCGGATGCGTCGCTTTCTTCTTTGATTGATCATCGAAGAAGAAGCGAGCTTTTGCTTCAGCTTCGTCCCCATTGCACCCGAGTTTATATTTTGCGAACCTATAAGGAGGTTTTTGAAAAATATTTTGACATTCCTCAGCTTGGGGAGGCTGCAGCTGCGGTGGCTCTTTACTTGCTAAAATGGAAGGTAGAAAATAAAAAATTTTACGATGATATCAATCAGCTTGCCCACGAAACTTTGGCGGTTATTGCTTCTCATCATCATTTAGGCGGGGGTAAATACGACCCTACTCGAATTTTGGAGGCTGTGGTGCAGCTGTTGTTTGAAGGGATTGGCCATCGGCTTAGTCATTTGGACATATACCTGAGGAGGATTGTTGAGTCTCCTCTTATCCCTGGTCAGCTTAGGGATAAAGTCCAACACAAGCTTCAGCGCCTTTATGCGGTGAGGAAGGCAAAAGAGATTTAGAGTTTTTTGGAGTTTTTTGTAAGCTGGTAGGGGGATAAGTTTTGGATGACATTCTTTAGGATGCGAGAATTTTTTGGGAAGGGGTGGTGGGGGAAAACCTTTTTTAAAAAGGGTTTCCCTTACAAAGCAACAGTTTTTGGAGGTGTGGAACATTTTTTTTGAAAAAGGTTCCGGGTAAGAAAAGTTTTTGGGAAGTCTGAAAACCTTTTTTCTAAAAAGGGTTTCAGAGGTAAGAGAGAAAAGGAGTTTTTAGGGGAAAGGTATTTCCCCTAAAGTAAAGTCATGGAGGGGGTGTTATTTGACTAATTTAAAGGTACCGCGGTTATCTTTGGCTAGTTCGCGCATGAAGGTGATGGCGGCTTGTTCATCTTCGCCGGGGTTTTGGCCGGCCATAAGTGCGATGGTATGGATGATGATTTTGCGGTATCGGTTGAGTTTTCGGATTTCGCTTTTGATCATTTCTTGTCCGGTGATTCTTCCCCAGGTGGGTTGTCCATCGGAGAGGAGGTAGATAGTATCGGCTTTTTTGTCGTATTTAAAGACGAATTCTAGGGCGTCGAAGGTGGCGGTGAGTTGGTCGGCTTGGAGTTGATCGATCCATTTTTTGACTTTAGATTTATTGGAAGGGTTTGCGGGGACGCTTTTCTTTTTCCATGGGAAGAGTTTGGTGTTATAGGCGATGACATTGAAGTAGGCTTTGGCGGGGAGTTGGTCTATGACAGATTTGAGTTGGTTTTTGGCGACTTGGATACGGGTACCGGCTTCTGTACCGGCTTGCATACTGCCGGAGATATCGATGATGAAGACGACGTTATTGGAGTAGATGGTGCCGTAGAAGCCGCCTTTGCGTCGTAGTACGGTGGAGAGGCGTACTTGTTCTTGTGGGGAGTGTTGGTTAGGGTTTTGTGGTTGGAAGTCATGTTTATTGTTTTCCCACCAGTTTAGCCAGGCTTGTTTATTGGTACCTTTGTTAGTACCGGTGAGATCTTTTAGGGCTTCGACCACTTCGCCGAGGAGTCGTCCTTTTTCTTTTCCTAGTCGTTTGATGAGAGCGGGGATAGCTTCTTTGACACGGTGTTTTTTGCGGATGGAGTAGATGGCTTCGGAGCGGACGCGCCAATCTGAGTCTTGGATAGCGGCCACGAGGCCGTGGGCGATTTCTTTGCCGTCCCATTCTCGGGCGAAGGCGGCGAGGGTCATTCGTATGCTTTTTTTGGGGTGTCGATAGATTTGTTTTCCTAGCCAGGCTCGGCATTTTGGGGAGTCGAAATCTTTGAGCATACGGGCGGTTTCTTCGAAGACGTATTGGTCATTTTCTCGTCGCAGGACCACGTTAACGAGGATTTTTAGGGCGGCCAATTTTTTGGTTTTGGCTAATTTTTCCACGGCGGCCATTCGTTTGGCGTAGTCGGAGCTTCGGTATTCTCTGTAGAATTCTTTTTTAATTTTGGAGAAGCTTTTGGCGAGGATGGGGTTAGTGGGTAGGAGGAAGAAGGAGAGGATAAGGATGTGGAGAGTGGATTTTTTGAGCATTTTATAGAACCTCCGATGGAGAAATGGGTTTAAGACGAATTCAATGTAGTTTGGAAGAGGGGGGTATAGACGGCTCCTTTGGGCTGGAGTTGGCTTTGGTATAGGATAGCTTGGGTGAGGGTGATTTGGTAGGAGAAGTGGGTATTTTGGAGAAGTTGGTGGAGATTGATTTTGGATTGGGTTTTGCGTTTGGTACGGGCGAAGGTGATATGGGGTAGGAAGGGTCGTTTATTTTTGGGGATTCCTAGGTTGAGGAGAGTTTGTTCGAGTTGGTGGACGAGTTGTTGGAGGGTAGGTTGGGGCTGGATTTGGAGGCAGAGGACGTTTGGTTTTTGGGGGTTGGGGAAGGCAGTGATGCCGTTGAGTTGGAGCTGTAGGGTGGGGGTAGAGGCGAGGAGGGGTTGGACTTTTTCCCAGATGGAGGGCACTTTGGTGGTAGGTGTATGGCCGATAAATTTTAGTGTAATGTGGAGCTGGTTTGGGGGGACGAGTCGGAGGGGTAGGGAGTGGAGGGATTGTGCGAAGGTATAGATTTCCTTTTGGAGGTGGTGGGGGAGGGGGAGTGCGAGGAAGGTTCGGATGGTATGGTTGTTATTGGACATAGGTTTGTGTTTCCCAGCAGAGCATTTGCAGGAAGGTATCTAGGCGTTGTTGTACATCTTGGAGTTGGATTTGGTTTAATTTCGAGATGCCGAATTGTTCCACGGTAAAGGAGGCGAGGATAGTACCTTGGAGTAGGGCTTGTTTTAGGGCGGGGAAGTTGGTATTGGCGTTTTGGGCGAGGTAGCCCATAAAGCCGCCGGCGAAGGAGTCGCCTGCGCCGGTAGGATCTTCGAAGTGTTCGAGGGGGAAGGCGGGTAGCAGGGCGATTCCGTCGTTGCAGAGGAGCATGGAGCCATGTTCACCTTTTTTGATCACCACTGCTTTGGGGCCTAGGGAGAGGATTTTTTTCGCGGCTTTGAGTAGGTTATATTCTTCGGTGAGGAGGTAGGCTTCTTGGTCGTTTAGAATGAGGCAGTGGATACGGGGGAGTAGTTTTTCGAGTTCTTTATGTTGGGTACGGATCCAGAGGTCCATGGTATCGGCGGCCACGAAGTGGGGTGAGCTTTCCATTTGGTCGAGGATATTGGCTTGTAGGGTGGGGGAGGCGTTGGCGAGGAAGACGTAGGGGATTGTTCGGTATTTAGGTGGTAGGGTAGGGGAGAAGTCTTGTAGGGCGTTGAGTTCGACGGAGATGGTTTCTCGGTGGTTCATATCTTCGGCATATTTTCCCCACCATCGGAAGGTTTTGGCGGTGGGGTGGATGGTGAGACCTTCTAGGTTTATATTTCGCTGTTGGAATTGTTTTATGGATTTTTGGGGGAAGTCTTTTCCCACAACGCCTACGAGGTGGACTTTTGTAAAGAGGGAGGCGGCCCAGCCGAAGTAGGTAGCGGAGCCGCCGAGTAGATTTTCTTTTTTTTTATGGGGGGTCTCTATGGTATCTAGGGCGATAGATCCCACAAGCAATAGGTCCATGGGAGGTTCCTTTTCGAGTTTGGTTAAGTAAATTTAGCTAAATTCAATTAAGGAGAAGGTGGGCCATTTTTTGAGTTTTTCTTTTCCGCTTAGGAAGGCGAGTTCGACGAGGAAGGCGCAGCCTTGGATTTGGGCGCCTAGGGATTCCACTAGTTGGCAGGCGCCGTACATGGTACCTCCTGTGGCCAGTAGGTCATCGACGAGGAGCACCTTATCGTTGTTTTGGAGGGCATCTTCATGGATTTGGAGTTCATCGGTACCGTATTCGAGTTGATATTGGATGCTTTGGGTTTTGCCGGGGAGTTTTCCTACTTTTCGTATAGGGATAAAGCCAAGATTGAGTTTATAGGCTATGGTGCTAGCGAAGATAAAGCCTCTGGATTCGATGCCGCAGACGTAATCTAGAGGGGTATTGCTATATTGTTGTACGATTTGGTCTATGCTGTAGGCAAAGGCTTGGGGATGGTGTAGGAGTGGGGTGATGTCTTTGAAGAGGATTCCTGGTTTAGGGAAATCTGGTATATCGCGGATATATTTTTTTAGGTTCATGGTTAGTTTCCTTATTTGCTTTTGGGGTTGTTTTGGAGGAAGTGCTTAGGTTTTTTTGGGGTTTTGGGAGAGTTTTGTTTTTCGTCGCAGCAGGTGGAGGGTTGTGAGTAGTAGGAGGAGGGGGAGGAGTTGGCTGAAGAGGGAGGCAAGGGAGGTTGGAGGGTGGTGGGGTTTGGTTAGGGTGCATCCGAAGAGGTTGGAGAGGAGGTTGGAGCTATTTTTGCCTAAGTTAGCGGCGGTATTTGTGGGGTTGGTGGGGGAGGTGGAGACAGGGGTGGTATTGGTGATGGGGGAGGTGATCACGATAGCCTGGTTGGGATTGGTGTAGTTGATGGTAAATTTTTTGGCTACGTTGTTGAGGGGATTTTGGTGGATATCGCGGATAGGTTGGCGGGTGTAGATAACGAAGCTGTAGTGGTTGGGTTGGGGGTAGGGTGCGTTTTGGAGGGGGATAGGGGAGGAGTTGGTGGCTTGGTAGACGCTAAATTTGACGCCGGAGGAGTTGGATTGCCAGCCGAGGGATTGGAAGCGGCTGAGAGGAGGTTGGGTGTAGTCGGTGCTATTGCCTTGGGAGTCGAGGGCTTTGATTTCGAGGTCGAGGGGGGTATTTTCCATAGATAGGGGGAAGGTGAGGGTAATTTTGAGTTCTCCTTTGGGGATGAGGTGGGCTTGGGTATCGATTTTTCCTACATGGATTTGAATTTTGACGGGGATAGCCCAGATGGGGTTGGTGAAGCAGCGATATTCTTGGACGGAGGGGGTAGTTTGATCGGGATCGCTGCCGGTGAAGGCGCCGAAGGCGAAGGCGCTGATTTGGGAGATGGTGCCTTCTTCTTGGGGGTTGAGTGGTTCTTGGAGTAGGCGGTTAGCTCCAGCGGGTTGGAGTTCACCGACGCCGATGATTTGTTCGAAGGATCCGCGTTTTCGGGTGGGGTTAGGTTTGCCGGGTTCGGTTTTATAGATTTTGATATGGGTGATTTTTCCTTGTTGGCTGCCGAAGTCGGGGGAGTTGGCGTAGCGGTAGCGGAAGATCACATTGGGGTTATTTTTTTCCACGAGGAGGGTATATTTGCCGTCGAAGCCTTGTCCGCCGCCGCCGATTTGGCCGTCGTTATCTTCGGCGAGTTGTTGTTGGTCGTGCCAGACGAGTTTTTGGGAGTTAAAGCGGCTATTGGCGTCCATGGCTACCCAGAGCAGGGGGCCGTCGGTGACGACGGAGTTTCCGTCTTCTAGGGCTTTTAAGGCACGTAATGCGGGGGAATTGCCGGGTTTTCCGTTGGAGAAGACATAGGTACGCACGCGGGCCCAGGCGTTGGAGGAGGCGGAGTAGGTACGTTGGAAGGGGAGGAGGGTAGCTAGTCGTCCATCTTTGTAGTTAAAGTCGCCATGTGCATCTGTTCCTGCGGAGATATAGACTTTTCGGATAAATTTTTCGTTGGGGGTATTTTGGAAGCTCCATTGGAGCAATTGGGAGAGATATTTATGCCAGCGCACGAGGCCTTTTTGGAGGCTGCTATCCCAGTTGGGGTTTCCCTTTTGCCATTGAGGGTTGAGGAAGGGGTTGAGGTTATTGAAGTCCACGGCGCTGTAGGGGAGGTTGCGGTCATTTCGGCCGTTAAAGAATTCCAGGCCTTTGAAGACAAATTCTTTTTTACCGGTATGAACCCAATTATAGTTTCGGTATTTGGGGCTTAGGCCCATGGCTTTGCTGAGCATTTCTTCGCTCCAGTTTTGGCTACCGAAGGGGTGGGCGGCGTAGGCGAAGGCATTTTGGTTGGAGGATCGGTTTTGTTTGGCGAGGGTTTTCATGACGTCGTCAACTTTTAGTTCTTTTAGTCCGAACAGGAGGGAGAGTAGGCTACCTCCGTGCCAGTAGCCTTCGAAGTGTTGTCCTTGGTAGAGGAGCATATGGGCGCCTAAGGGTAGGCGGCTGAGGGCGACTTCTTCGCCGGCGGTTTTGCCGAACAGGCGGCGATAGGCTTCGAATTCGGTGTAGGTACCGCCTGTGGGGGTAGGGTTTTGTGCGGGGGAGGTAGGTCCTACGGGTGGTCGGTAATCCGGGCTGTTGGGGTTAGAGACGAGGGTTTCGTTGAAGAAGCAGTTATGGTCGGTGGTGATGATATTGTTGTAGATATCGTTGATGTGGTTGGTTAGGCCCCAGGCGTAGGCGGCTTCCTTGATCATTTGGATAGGTCCGCCCCAGGCTTTTTTGGGGGCTAGGATTTGGTAGAAGGGGGCGAAGGTCCATTCGGCGATGGTATGGAAGTGGACATCGAAGTATTTTCCTTCGCCGGGGAGGGTAGGTAGGGGTTGGGAGTAGAAGTGAATTTTTAGGGTTTTATGGTATTTTCCTCGTCGTATCCAGTAGAAGTTCCAGAAGAGGTGCCGGTGGTAGCTCCAGGATACATCGACGCTGAAGTATTTTTCTAGCATTTGGGGGGGGTGTAGAGGGATTTGGAGGGAGGAGCGTAGGAAGCGGAAGTAATTTTGTTTGCCGCGCACGCGGATGACTTTATCTTCGAAGGCGTTGAGGTTAGGTTGGGAGGGGGAGCCTAGGAGTTTTCCGTTTTCATCGACAATGGTGGTACCGGGGGCGACGGTGGTAGGGGGAGCTCCGAAGGTATCTTGGTAGATGAGTTTGCCGGGGGTATTGGGGTTATTTTTGAGTCGGATTTCCACGCGGTCCAGGCGCAGGTAGGAGTAGGAGCTTCCGCTTCCTTTGTCGGGGATAAAGAGCATGATGGGGACGTAGGTTCGTCCTGGGATGATGGCGTAGGGGGCGTCTGCGTTGAGGTCTACGCTACCTTTTTGTGCGTATTGGGCGTTGATGGGGGAGTGGGCATCGGCGAGGATAAAGTCGGCGCCGGCGTGGTTATCGTTTTGGTTGGTTTCGTTGGGGAGAGGGGGGATATGGATGCGGAAGCGGCAGAAGCGTTCTTTGGGTGAGGAGGGTGGTTGCCAGAGGAAGGTGATTTGTTTTTTTTCTCCGGGGTTGAGGGAGAGGATTTGTTCGCCGAGGGGGAGTTGATTGAGGTGGGCTTGGACACGGATTTGGTTTTCGGTGGTGTTGCCGGTATTGGCGATGGTGGCTTGTAGGGATAGGGGGTTGGTGGTGGAGATGGTGGGGGGGAGTTGTATATCGGTGATACGGATATTGGGGAGGTTGTTGGGGGAGGTGTGGTAGAGGATTTGTTTTTGGTTATTGGATTGGTGGATTTCTTTGGGTAGTGGTAGGAGGCGGGCTTCTATGGTATTTTGTTGGGGGTTGGGTGAGGAGGTGAGGGAGAAGGTGTAGGTACGGGTTTGTCCGGTGTGGAGGTTTTCGATAGGTATGGAGAGGAGGGGTTGTTGGTTGTGGTAGATTTTGAGGGTGGTATTGGCGGTGGAGAGTCCTTGGTTGCGTACTTTTACGTATCCGCGCAGAGGTGTAGAGGGTTTGGTGGTGAGTTGGGAGAGTTGTAGGGAGGTGATGGCGAGGTCGGGGAGTTGTTTTTTGGCGCGTTGGATAGCTTCTGGGGCGTAGAGGGCGCGGAATGGGAAGCGTTCTTGGAGGTGTTGTAGGGAGGGGATAGGTCGGCCGCAGGCGCGTAGGATTTCGTAGACTTGTGTATTGGTGAGATTTGGGTTTGTGGAGAGCACCAGGGCGGCCACAGCGCTTGCGTAGGCGGTGGCGACGGAGGTGCCTTCCACTTGGGCGTAGAGATTACCAGGGACGGTGGTCCAGACGCGCTCACCGGGGGCGGCGAGATCGGTTTTGGGGGAGAGGTTGGTCCAATATCCTAGATCGCCGTTTGGTCCTAGGGCGGCGACGGAGAGGACTTCGGGGTAGGCGGCGGGGTATCGTTCTTGGTGGGTTAGGTCATTGCCAGCGGCGGCGATTAGGATAGCGCCTTTTCGGTAGGCGTATTGGACGGCTTGGTGTAGGGTAGTGGAGGGAGCGAGGGAGCCTAGGCTGATGTTGAGGATTTGGGCGCCTTGGTCGACGGCAAAGACGATCCCTTTGGCCAGTTGGTCAAAGGTAGCGATGCCGTTTTTATTGGCGATTTTGACGGGTAGGATACGGCAGTTCCAGGCGGCCCCGGCGATTCCTTTTTGGTTGTTGCCTTTGGCGGCGATGATGCCGGCCATAGCGGTACCGTGTCCGCAGCGGTCATCGGGAAAGGGGTCATTTTGGACGAAGTCGTAGCCGGGGGATTGGATATTGGCTTGTAGGTCTTCGTGGTTGGTATCCACGCCGGTATCGAGGACAGCGATGGTGATTTGGGGGGAGCCTTGGGTGAGTTTCCAGGCTTGTTCTAGGCCTAGGGCTGGGGGGATTTTTTGGTAGGAGTTGTAGTAGGTATCTTGGGGGGAGAAGGCGATGCGGGCGGTGTAGTTAGGTTCGGCGTATTGCACGCAGGGGAGGTTTTGCAGGGTGGTGAGGATATCTTGGAAGTTTTGGGGGCATTTTTCGAAGGAGAAGGTATAGATATGGAGGGGGGGGATATGGGAGAGGAGCTGGGAGTGGGGGA
>RFKQ01000028.1 GCA_003694635.1 Planctomycetota bacterium | reverse complement strand
GGGTAGGGAATTTTGCTAAATTCTATCATTCTTTTGTTTGGAACGTATATTTAGGTAAATTTTTTATTTTGGGTTGTTCTTTGGGGGGGTGGGGGGGGGTGTTTTGGAGTTGGTTAGCCGCGTTTTGGTTTCCTATTTCAAATTTAAGATACTAGGCTCGTTGTAGGGCGGATTTTTTCTTGCCCGGTTTGCTGTGATATTTTTAGGAGGTTTTAGTGATTATGTACCGCGTTCTTTTTCTTTTGCTTTTTCTTTTTGCTTTGGTGGCACCTTCGGATTCTCAGACGTTGACGGAGCAGCAGCGTTTGATGAATGGGGAGGTGATTGTGAAGACCACGGCCACTGGTTTTAGCTGCACTTTTATTGTGAAGGGGAATGCTCAGCAGGTTTGGGACAGCTTAGCGGATCCAAGCAATTGGGGGCGCATGTTTCGGCATGTTTTATCGGCTTTTCCGATGGAAAATCCGCAGAAGCAGGATTACAACCAGCGGGGGCAGTATCGCAAACATCGGGTGATTTATCTAAAGGGTCGTTATCGCGGTAGGATTTTACGGATGCTTTTGCGCGGGGAGATCAGTGGTTATTCTTCCGTTTCCAGTTCGGCTTCCAAGTCCACAGCTGGTTCTGCCAAGGTGCCCTCGAAAGCTTCTCGTACTTCTTCTGTTTCTCGGCGTCCTACTTCTTCTTATTTCCGCGGTGGTTCGATTGTATTGGAGGGGCCCATCAACAGCATTTCGGGCAATCGTTTCGTTCCCATTAAGGAGTTTGCCAAGGTACGTCTTTCGATGCGCAGCACCACCATACGGCAGGGGAGGAAATATTTCCGGGCGGCGCAGGTGACCATTCAGGTGGACCTTGATTACAAAAAGTTATTTATTGCGGACAGGGATGTAAATTTATTTCGTTTGGACTATCGTTCCAGCGAGTTTGACAGGCAGGTTCGCATTGGTTTAAAGGCTCTTGGCAAGGATTTTCAGCGTCTTGGTCAGGGGTAGTGGGGGTAGTTGTATTGCGTTTTGGTAAATTTAAGTGATTTGTGCTTTGTTATGAAAAGATATTTGAGTTTATAAAGGAAAAGAAGAGATGCAAAGATGGCAGCGAATTCCATGGGTGGTTGTTGGGATGATGGCGTTGGGGGTATTGTATGCTTCTGGTTTGGTGTTGCAGGTGAGGGAGGAGCGCAGGGGGGATTTGAAGCGGCTTTATCCTACGGCTTATGAGCCGGGGGAGGTGGTAGTAAAGAATTTGCAGCGGAGTTATTTGGACGTGCTTCGTCGGCGTTTGGGGGATTTGGAGGTTGCGATGGTATTTGGTGGTGGGAGGTATACGCTTTTGCGGTTTGACCGGGAGCTAGCGGTGGGTCGTGTGCTTGGGGAGTTGGAGGGAAGGTGTGAGTGGGCTGAGCCCAATTGGAAGGTATTTTTGTTGGAGCGTGGTAGAGCGGGGGCTAGGCGAGGAAAGAAGAAGTCCCGCGTTCGTAGGCGTTCGAAGAGGAAGGGGCGAGTTGCTCGTTCTTCGAAGGTAGGGAAGGGGAAGGTGGTGAGAGGGATACGTCCTCCACGGGATGCTTATTTTCCGTTGCAGTGGGGTGCGTACAATTATGGGCAGGATGCGCCTGGTGGGATGGTGGGAAAGATTGGGGCTCACGTAGATATGTTGCGGGCTTGGCGTCTTACCACGGGGAGCAAGAAGGTTTTGGTGGCGGTGTTGGACACGGGTGTGGACTATGAGCATCCGGATTTAAGGGAGAATATTTGGGTAAATGAGAAGGAGAAGTATGGGATAGCTGGTTATGATGATGATGGGAATGGTTATATTGACGACGTACATGGTTGGAATTTTGTTTCCGCGGTAAAGACAGGTAATCAGGCTGGTTCGCCGGATCCGATGGACGACAATGGTCATGGGACTCATTGTGCGGGGGTGATTGGGGCCAAGGGGAACAATTTGGAGGGGATAGCTGGTTTAAACTGGCAGGTACGGATTATGGCGTTAAAGTTTCTCAATGCGGTGGGGAGTGGGAATGTGGTTTCGATGTATCGGGCGATTGAATATGCGGTACGGAATAAGGTGCGGGTGATCAATGCGAGTTTTGGTTTTGAACAGAAGTCGAAGTTATTGGAAGATGCTTTGAGGATGGCTCGGGAGGCGAAGGTGATCATTTGTGCGGCGGCAGGGAATTCGGGTCGCTCAAGCGATCGTCGGCCGTTGTATCCGGCCAATTACGAGCGGGAGTTTGACAATATCATTTCGGTAGCCGCCACGAACAATTTGGACAAATTGGCATCTTTTTCCAATTTTGGTGCTCGCACGGTGCACGTGGCGGCGCCGGGAGTTCGCATAGTGAGCACGATACCCAAGAATTCTTATGCGGCCGCGAGTGGTACGTCTATGGCGGCGCCTCATGTGAGTGGTGCGGTGGCGCTTTTATTGAGCCGCAACCCGCGTCTTTCGCCCAAGACGGTACGGGATCGTTTGATTGCAACTTGTGATGTGGTGGAGGATTTGGTGGGTCGGGTGAGGAGTTGGGGTAGGATCAATGTTTACCGGTTTTTGACCAATGATCGAAATGTTTTGGCCAAATTTGAGAAGGAGAATATTCATACGGAGAAGTATCGCTTGGATTCGTTGCGTTATCCCACGCAGCGAGTGGATCATCTCTACAAGATTGTGAAGCCGGGTGCGAGGTACATTCGGGTACATTTTAAGAAGATTTTGACGGACCCGGAGTGGGATTATGTGGAGATTTTGGATAGGTACAATCGCAAGATTGACTCGATCACTGAGTATCTAGCGGATTCTTGGAGTGCGTGGGTGAAGGGGGACATGGTCAAGATTCGTTATTTTGCGGAGCCTCCTTATGATGTGAAGGTGGTTTTGCGTGGGGGGATGAGTATGATTTCGGTGGAGAGGGGGAAGGCGAGTCGTACGTGGGGATTTTCCATTGATAAGATTCAATATATTAAGAAGGAGTCGAGTTCTTCCAAGAAGGAGGGGGCGAAGAAGAAGGGGAAAAGGAAGTCCTCGAAGAGGAAGGGAAAAAAGTCAGGGAAGGGAAAATCTTCGAAGAGGAAGGGGAAAAGGTCGGGGAAGGGGAAGTAATTTTTTGGTGGAATTCTGTCTTTATAGAAACTCAGAAGTAGATATGGAGGAAAATCCGTGAGTAGAAATAGAAGAGTGTTGAGTGCATTGTTGGCGTTTATGGTGTTTGGATTGGTGGCTTGCAGGCGCACGCCTGGGCCGCGGGATCCTAAGATACAGGTTTGGAAGGAGGTTCCGTATAAGAAGGCCAAGGATCCCAAGTTAGCTCAGCAGTGGTCATTGAAGAAGATTCAGGCGGACAAGGCTTGGAAATTGCACCAGGGTTCCAGTCAGATTGTGGTGGCGTTGATAGGTACAGGGGTGGATTACAATCATCCGGATTTGATGCGCAATATTTGGTTAAATCCGGGGGAGGCGGATAGGAAGAAGCGGGAGAATGGCAAGGACGATGATGGAAATGGTTATGTGGATGATGTGATAGGTTGGGATTTTGTGGATGGGGACAACACCCCTTATGATCGGCATGGGGTGGACACGCATGCGGCGGGGATTATTTCTGCGGTAAAGGACAATGGGATTGGTGTAGCGGGGATTGCGCCGCGCACTTCGTTGATGGTTTTGCGCTATATCAATGACAGGGGATATGGGTATCTTTGGGATGCAATTGAGGCGATTCGTTATGCCATTCGCAATGGGGCGCGGATTATTTATTTTAATTGGAGTTATGGTTTTGCCAAGCGGGAGTACGCCAAGTATTTGGGGCAGGCGTTTAGAGAGGCGGAGAAGAAGGGGATTTTAATCATTACGGGTGCGGGGAATCAGAGCAACAATGTGGATGGCAAGGCGATTTATCCGCCGAGTTTTCACCACGAGAATTTGATTGTGGTGGGGGCGTCCACCAAGGAAGATCGTTTGGCGGGGATGTCCAATTTTGGGCGTCGGAATGTAGACATTGTTGCGCCTGGGGTGGATGTATTTAGTACGTTGCCGGGGGGGAAGTACGGTAGGTTTTCGGGTACGGCTACAGCGGCGGCGCATGTGGTAGGTGCGGCGGCGTTGACGTTGTCGTATCGTGCTTCGAACATGCCGGTGAGTAAGGTCAAGGAGTTTTTGCTCGGGCAGAAGCGGGTGGACTATATCCCCGAACTGGACGCTTATATTCTTAGTGGTGGGCGTTTAAACGTTTACAAGGCGTTAAGTCAGTAATTCAGAAATAAATAGGCCAAGAGGCGCTAGTCTCTTTATTTCAGAGGCTAGTGCCTTTTTTTTAGGGGAGAGGAGTTCTTCTTGGTGGGTGTTAGAGAACGCCTTGTTTGTGGAGGTCTTGGAGGACGGCGATGAGGTAGAATAGAATGGCTAGGGCGAGGAATGGGACACCGAGGAAGAAGCCCAATCCCATGGTCCATGGGTTGAAACCTATGAGGAGGAAGGTGCTGGTGCACAGTAGTCCGAGGATGGTGCAGATGGAGGAGATACGGATAAGTTTGGGGATTTGGAAGGGTGGTGGTGTGGAGGTAGTTTTTTCGGGTGGGGTTGGATTTGGTGGTGTGGGGTTGGGATTTTCTTCTTTTGTTGGAGGTGGTTGTGGGTTAGGTTGTTCTGGGTTTTGTGGTGGAGTGGGGTTGGTGTGATCGGTCATTTTTTTCTCCTTTCGCGGGTGTAGGTGAGGCGGTGAAGTTTCTTTTGGGTTTTTAGTTTTGTTTTTCTGTTTTGACTAGTCGTTGTTGGGGGAGAGGGTGTGGTGGTCCGTGGCAGGTGAAGCAGTTGACGAGGTTCTTTTTAAGGTCGGGGAGTAGGGATTGGTGGCTGGGGACGGATTGGAATTTTTGGGTATTTTCGTGGCAGGTGAGGCAATTGGAGTTGGGGTAGGTACCTGTGTATTGGATGGGTTTGTTGTAAGAGTTGGTGATATAGAGGAGCCAGTGTCGGAAGCCATCGCGTTTGGAGGCGAGGCTGCCGTGTAGTCCGTAGGTGGTATGGCAGGCGTAGCATTGGTCTTTGGCGATCCATTTGTAGCGGTAGTGGCGTGCGGCTAGGGTGGGGCTATGGGGGTTGGTGAGGTCTTGGACGAAGGGTTTCATCACGTGGCAGGAGGCGCAGGAATTGAGTTTTTTGGTTTCTTCGACCACGACGTAGGAGGTGCTAGCGATGCTTCCTAGGGGGATGAGTAGGAGTCCGAGGAGGAGTAGCCAGTGGTACATACCTCGGGAGAATTTTTTTTTGTAGATGAATTCCACGATCACGAGGAGGGTGATACCCACGATGGCGAGGGCGATTCCTAGGTATTGTGCGATTTGGCTGAGGGTAAGGATATTTTCTTTGGATGTATTTTGTGGAGCGAATCCGAGGAGGGGGAGGGTGTAGTGGAGGAGTTGTAGGTAGTTGAGGTTCATGGTATTTTCCTTTCACGAAAGGGGTTGGAGGGCGACGGCGCAGAGTTTATATTCTGGTTCTTTGGACATGGGATCATAGACGTCGTAGGTGGCGTTATTGACGAGGAATTTAGCGGAGTGGAAGGTAGCGAATACCACGCCGGGGCGGACGATATCGGTGATTTGGGCGTAGAATATGGTTTCTCCTCGTTTTCTGATTTGTTTGGTTTTAGGGTCTTTGACGGGTTTGCCGCGCACAAGGACTTTTTGTCCGGGTTTGATTTGAAGTCGTTTTGCGTCCACGGGGTGGATTTGTAGGAAGTTGGGGTGTATATTTTTTAGTTTTTCCAGTCGCCCGGTCATGGTCATGGTATGCCAATGTTCGAGGATTCGGCCGGTGGTAAGGATAAAGGGGTATTTTGGGGTGGGGGGATCTTGTGGTTTTGGGTTAGGTTGGTAGAGCCAGATGACGGCTTTGTGGTGAGGTTTGCCGTAGAAATCGAGTTCCCCTTTTTTTCCTTTTTTGGCGAGGGGGTCTTCGCCGACGACGTAGCGGCGTTTGGTGCCGGGGTGTGAGGTGGAGGGGCAGGGCCAGCGTAGGCCGGGGTTGTTTTGGAGACGTTTTTGGGTGATGCCGGAGAAGTCGTATTTTGAGCCTTTAGAGTTTTCTATCCATTCTTTCCAGATATCGGCGGGGGTTTGGTTTCGGATGAGGTGTAGGATATTATTGGCTTTTTCGATGAGGTGTTTTTTCTTGGTATTTTGGAGGTATTTGGCAAGATTTTTTCCGAATTGGATAAGGATTTCTAGGTCGCTTTTGGCTTGTCCTGGGGGTTGGACAAGTTTCGGGAGGTATTGGTATCGTCGTTCGGTTTGGCCGAACATTCCTTCTTTTTCTGCCCACATAGCGCTGGGTAGGACGACATTGGCGAGTTTTGTGGTTTCGGTGGGGTGGTAGGCATCGCAGACCACGAGGAAGGCTTTTTCCATCGCTTTTCGGTATCGTTCTAGGTTAGGGAGGGATTGGGCGGGGTTGGTGCACATGACGAGGGTGCATTGGATTTCTCCGCTTTCCATGGCGCGGAAGAGTTCGACGGCGTTTTTACCGGGTTTAGGTTGGATAACGTTTTTGACTTTGCCGAACCAGAGTTTTTCGGTGATTTCCCTGTGTTTAGGGTTCATGACGACTCGTCCGTAGGGTAGTGCGTGGGCGAGGGTGCCGGTATCGCGCACGCCGCCGCAGGCGTTGGGTTGGCCGGTGAGGGAGAAGGGGGTAGCGCCGGGTTTTCCGATTTGTCCGGTGATGAGGTTCATGGCCATGATGAGGCGGTTGGTGGCGGCGCCTTGGGATTGTTGGTTGATGCCCATAGTCCAGACGGACATGGTAGCTGGTGAGGAGGCGAAGAGGTAGGCGGCTTCGGTGATGAGGTTAGGGGAGATGCCGCAGATAGGTGCGATTTTTTGGGGGGGGAATTGTTGGCAGTGTTTGACGAAGTCCTGGTAGGTTTTTTGTTTTTTTGAGCCGTGTTCTTGGAAGGTGATGTACTTAAGCATATTTTTTTTGACGAGGTCAAGACGGATAAATTCGTGCATCATGGAGTTATAGAGCCAGGCGTCGGTACCTGGGATAATTTGGAGGTGTAGGTCGGCGTTTTGAGCGGTTTTGGTGCGTCTTGGATCGACCACAATGATTTTTGTTTTGGGGTAGGAACGTTTTCTATCGAGGATACGTTCCCAGAGGATGGGGTGGCATTCGGCGGTGTTGGTACCGGTGAGGAAGAAGCAGTGGGCGTGGTCGAAGTCTTCGTAGCAGCCGAGGGGTTCATCTTTTCCGAAGGTATGGATATATCCGACGGCGGCGGAGGCCATACAGAGGCGGGGGTTGCCGTCGACGTTATTGGTTCCGATACCGCCTTTAAAGATTTTATTGGCGGTATAGCTTTCTTGGGTAAAGAGTTGTCCGCTGCCGTAGAAGGCGACGCTATTTGGGCCGTATTTTTCGATGGATTTTGCGAAGGTTTGGCAGACTAGGTCCATGGCTTCTTGCCAGGAGGCGGGGGTAAGTTTTCCATTTTTTCGGATGAGGGGTTGGGTGAGTCGGTCTTTGGTGTAGAGGAGGTCGCGGTTTAGGACGCCTTTGATGCAGAGTCGTCCTTTGTTGTGTCCGTATTCATCGCCTTTGACGTCGACGATTTTGCCGTTGGCGTCCAGTCCGATTTGGATGGTGCATCCTGTGCCGCAGAAGCGGCAGACGCTGCGGTGCCAGGATTGGACGGGTATGGCGAGGGGGCGTTTCCAGACATCGCTGCAGCTGCTGATGAGGGGTGCGGCGAGGGTGGCGCCGGTGGTGAGTCCTAGCCATTTGAGGAGTTCACGTCGGGTCATATTTTCGCAGGGGAGTGGGTTAGGTTTTTGGTTCATGATTCATTTCCTTATTGTGGTGTAGGAGAGAAAAATTTGACGAGTTTTGGCAAATTGGAATTTTTCGCAAAAATTATGCCAAAGATAGAAATTTTTTTTCTTTGTTATATTTATTTTTTATTTTGCAAGGGAAATCCAATTTTTGCGGAGGTGGTAGGTGGGTTTATGTTCTATTGTGTGGTGGTGTAAGGGTGTTTTGATTTTGGAGAGGGTTTATTCTTTTTCGAGAGTTTTTTGAGTGGGTGGGGTGTTTTGTTGTGAGGTGAGGGAGGCGAGGGTATTGGTTTCGGCCCAGGTTTTGAGTTTTTCGTTGAGGTTGCTCCAGCTCTGGTGGAGGGGGCAGGGATTTTGGAGGTCGCAGTTGCCCCATCCGAAGGCACATCGATTGGGTTGGAGGGGGTAATCTAGGGCTTGTAGGATATCGAGGAAGCGGATTTGTTGTGGGGATTTGGCCAATTGGAAGCCGCCGCCGTGTCCTTTATGGGAGGCGAGTAGGCCGGCGGTGACGAGTCGACGCATGATTTTGGAGAGGTAGGGGAGGGGGACATCGGTGTAGCTGGCGAGGTCTTTGGCGCGCAGGGGGGTTTGTTTTTCTTGAATAGCGAGGTAGGCCATGGCGCGGAAGGCGTATTCGATGGTTTGGTTGAGGAACATGGTATTGTGGCTTTTGGGTTAGGGTGAAGTTTGAAAAACAGGCCCGCTAGGAGCGAAGGGGGATTTCCCAGCGGGTGTATAGAAAGGAGGAGAGAAGAGAAAAGTTTGAAGAGTTATATCTTAGCTGGAGGTGAGAGAGTGGACGAGTTTGCTGAGGTAGGATTTTTTTCGGTTGGCTTTATTTTTATGGATGAGGTGGGTTTTGGCGGCTTTATCGATTTTTTTCATAGCGAGTTTTAGGGCTTCTTTGGCTTGTTGTTCATCTTTTTGTTCCACGGCTTGAAGGACTTTTTTGATAGCGGTTTTCATGGCGCTTTTTTGGGCTTTATTGCGCATTTGTCTTCGTTTATTTTGTCGGAGTCTTTTTTTGGCAGATTTTAGGTTTGGCATAGTAGAGGGCTCCTTATTTTAGGATTTTTTCTTTTTTTTCTTTTTTTTTGTTTCTTTTGTGGGTTGTTCATCGTCTTCGTTGTTTAGGGTTTGTTTTTCCATTTGGGAGGAGGCGCCTTTGGCGGCGATATCTCGGATAGCTTTTTGTGCTTCTCCGTCGTTGGGGTTATATTTGCGCACGAGTTCGAAGTATTGGGTAGCTTTTTGGTAATCACCGATATCTTGGTAGAGATATCCTAGGGCTTTTAGGGCGGGGATATTGGATTTATCTTGTTCTATGATATCTTCTTGGGTAGCGATAGCGGCTTTTAGGTAGCCGGCTTCCATACAGGCTTCGCCGAGGATTTTCAGCACGCCGAGGTTTTGGGGATCGTATTGGAGGAAGTTTTCGCATTCTCGGATGCATTCATCCCATTTTTTCATGGATTTGTATAGGCTTAGTTTGATATAGGGGAGTAGGCCTTTGAGGTAGGCGCTAAAGCCTCCGGCTCCCACACCGGTTTCTTTAGCTCGTTTGAGTTCGGTGGCTCGCAGTTCTTTTCTTGCGTCGATGTTATCTGGCTCGATGTGGAGGGCTTGCATATAGAGTTCTATGGAGTAGTCGTAGTTGCGTTTTTTGATAGCATCTCGGGCTTTTTCCAAGAGTTTATCTACTTTGCTCATTCAGTTTTATGGCCTTGTTTGGCCATCTCCATTTAATGGAATGGGAAGAATAGATTATAGTTGGGGATGTTAAGAAAGGGGATTTGATAGTAAAATTATAGAAAATTTTTCCGATTTGTCAATGATTTTTTATATATTTTTCTGTTTTTCGAGGGATTGGAAGGTGGGGGTTAGAATTGCCAGGTAAATCCTAGGAAGAGGGTATCTTGGTTGGTTTGTATGGAGGTGTTGTTTGCTTCGGGTAGGGAGAGGCTGTTGGAGACGTAGATTTTTTCGGTGAAGGCGTGGACGTAGGAGAGGGCGAACATCCAGTTTCTTTTCACCAGTCGCACCCCAAAGGTGAGGTGGTGTTGGATATTTTGGGCGCCTCCTACGGAGAGGGTTTTGGTCGGAGAAGGGGAGTTGCCGTAGTTGTATCCGATTTGGAGGAGGAGTTCGGTGCCTTCTTTGGAGCGGAGGGCTACGGCTTCTAGGCCTAGTGCGATGACGTATTGATCTTTCCAGAGCATGTAGGTGGTGGAGACCACGCGGTTTGAGCCTACGATGGCGTTGATATCTTGGTTTGTTCCGCTGGTGAGGTCGGCACGGAATTTTTTAAACACTTTAGCCCAGCGTATATAGCGGAAGTCGGCAGCGAGGAGGAGTCGTTGTGCGATTTTGATGGCTAGGCCTAGGTTGAGGACATCGGGTAGTTTGATATTGGTGAGGCGGAAGTTGTATTCGGCGGTTAGGCCGCCTTTGAGTTGGTTGGGCAGGAGGGTGGAGAAGAGCACTCCGGTGATGGCTTTGACATCGGGGTCGGATTCGATGGAGCTGAGGGATTTTGAGGCATCGATATAGGCTTTTCCTTTGAGGGGATTTTGTTTCCCTCGGTAGATATAGGAGGCGCCTAGGGAGAGGAAGGGTAGGGGTTGGAGGAGGATGCCGATGCTGCCGCCCCAGCCGTAGCCGGAGGCGTTATCCACGTCCACGTAGGAGCTGGCGACAGCGTCGTTGGTGCTTGCGAGGGAGAAGAGTTCTTCGTAGGTTAGGGTATCGTTGGGAGGGGGGAGTGGGACGGGGTTATTGGGGTCGCTGTAGTCTAGGACGAGGCCTTTATTTCCTCCTTCGGCGCCGGCGTTTAGTCCGTCGTTATCTGCGAGTGTGATTTGGATGAGGTGTAGGGAGATGCCGATGGAGAGCCAGTTGGTGAGGCGGTAGGAGAGGGTGGGGGCGACTACGAGAGCGGCCAGGTTGCTTTTCATTAGAGCGGGTTGGAAG
>RFKQ01000027.1 GCA_003694635.1 Planctomycetota bacterium | reverse complement strand
TCCCTCGGGAGGCGGGTCGGAATAGGGAGAGACCAGGAAGGAGAAAACCCCCTTTTTAAGTATAAGCAAACTCTTATCGCTTGTACAAAGGGAGGTGGTGTGTTTTTTTAGACTCCCCCCACCCTGGGTGGGGTATTATAGGAAAATCTGAGGAAAACCGTAGATATTTCCCCACAAATTTTATTGTACTAGGCCAAGGAGTGGTAATAACATCCGATATTTCGATTGTATTTTCTACGTTTGCGAATTTTGAGAAGCTAGTAATACTTTTTCGTCTCTCATCTGGCGAGATTTTTTATGTTTTTCTCACCTAGATTTTTTCTAGCAAATCCTATTTATTTTTATCTTACTCTAGGGATTCGGCATAATTTTTTATCGCTCTTAGCACAATGAGGGATATAGAGAGATTTAAGGCGTTTTCCAGATCAGGGCGTTTTTGTATAATCATTTTCCAAAACCCTAAATTCCGGATAGAGGCTAGAGCTGAATAGCGGATGATGGTTTGATTTTGAAGGGGATAGAATTTCCAGAGATATTTTCCACTTGCCCCTCGAATCGAGGTGACATGGAGTGTATATTTTCCGATGGTGTAGCGATTCGTATACGTATAATTGAGAAGGGGCATTCCAACATTAAAGCGGACCTCTTGGATATTGCGGGCGATATAGGATCGTTGCACCCAGCGCACCTGAGGAACGAACGTAGGGTAGTGCTCAAAGTTTAGAGCAATTTTCCAAACTTTATCCCGAGGGGCTTGAACAAGGCAGTAGGTAAGGATAGGGTGAAGGTTGGAGACGGTTTTATCCTTGATCAGGCTTAGAGTGCCTTTTCTGAGGAACGGCAGGAGTTTTTTTATAGAGAAAGGGGTATGGGAGGAAGGCCTTGGTTTGGGAAAGGCTTTGTGGAGAGAAGAGACGGTGATCAGAGCTCCGGAGCAATTGATAGCTTCTTGGACAGCGGGTTGGCTTTGCAATAGGCGCTTGAGCAACCATCCTTGTTCTCGGATATCGGTATTAGAATGGTAGGCCATAATGGTGTATTTACCGCCTTCGATGGGATGAGGGACCCACATCCATTTGCCTTTTAGTCCGTCGAGGGAAACAACTTCTATTCGACCATCCTTATGTAGAATATGTCGTTGGGTAAAGGCGATATTGGGGCCGGGGATTTCGATTTCATAGTAAACATCCACAGTATTTTTGGTTTTTCGAATAATTTTGGATTCGGCCATATGTGGGATATGGCGTTTCAAGCTTTCGTAATCGAGGAGGTGTTTTTTTATTTTGTGGTAGGGCTGGTAGATTAGGGAATAGACGATGCATTTTTGCGGTTGTCCTTTTTTTTGATTTTGGAGGAAAACGACAATTCCTTTTTCAAGCAATGGTCGTAGAGCAAGAATAGGGTTTTCTTTATGGGAAAGGGGCGTAGGTTTTGAGCGGGGGAGAGGAGAAGTAGGTGTTTTTAGGGAAGTGGTTGGTTGGGGTTTCGCGGAGTTAGTAGCTTTAGAAGAGGTGGGAGAGAGGTAGATTTTTAGGTTTTTTTTTGTGGATAAGGGGAGAACAATGGTTTTTGGAGAAGCGGATTGGATATGAAAGAACATCAAAAAGAAGGGAGAGGCGGAGGGTTTCGAGTTTTCTTCTTTTTCAGATTCAGCGAATTCTTGTTCTTCTAAAGAGTTTGTTTCCGCCCAAGATTCATCGGGAATTTGGATTGGAGGGGAGGGAGGATTTGAGACAATGGATTCGATCTGTGAAGAAATGTAGAAAAGGAGGAGAAGGAAGGGGGAAAGCTTTAGAAAAAAGTACAAGGTTTCTCCCACTTCTCCAAGGAAGAGTCGCATATAAGCAAAAGATTTTGTAAAAAGCCGCCTATAATTCATTTTTTTCTTTATCCAAATTGGTAGGAGAGGGATTAGAGGAGGAGGATTTTTTCTTCAGATCTGTATTTAGAGAGGTAGGAATATCGGGAGAAATATATTTTTGGATAAGGTAAAGCAAAATTTTCTCATCCTTTTCCAAAGTTTTTTTTAGAGATTTCACAGTTAGAACGAGGTCAAAGAAAATCAGGAAAAAAGCCAAAGCGAGCAAAGTAGCTACCGTTCCGTAATAGTAGGCAAAAAAGAAGGGTTTACCTTTAAAGTTGATAATCCCCCCTCCTATCAAGATAAGAGCGATCGCAAGGAAGAGGAGGAAGTAGCCGCTATATCGAAGTATTCTTTTGAATTTCATTTCTGTTTAGGGGTTAGAAAAACGACTTAGGAAGTGGCTCTACTCGGAAGACGTAGCGAGAGAAAATTTCTCTCCAAATTTTTTAGAAATTTGTAAAATCCTTGCTTTTTTTACTTCCATTATTAGAATAGAGACTTTCAAGTTCTTCTTTTATTATCCAAATGCCTGTATATTGTCAAGTGATGGTCTATATTCCTTCTGGAGGTTAGAGAGAAAATGAAAGCTGCTTATTTTCGCGTGTATCAGTGGATGGTGGTGGGTTTGATAGGGATAATACTCCCATACTCGGTTTGGGCACAACCACGCAAAGAGGATGAGCTGAAGAAGAAACTAAAGCGGATTCAAAAAAAATTCCGAAAGCTATTAGAGCAAAATCAGCGCCTTAAAAAGCAGGTTCAGGCGCTTCGTTTCCACTTAGAAAATGCGAGAAGGCGTCTGCAAACAAAACCGCCTAGGACCTTATTGCGCGACATTTTCAGAAGTTTCTTACATCAAATTTCCCGTTTGCTTAAAAAAAGTTCCCATCCAGCTTTACGCAAACTCCACCGTACTTTTCAGCGCCTTCGTGCGTATCTTCGGAAATTTCCTCACCCCAGGCCCAAGATGCCTTCTCCTTCTCCTCTGGAAAAAAGAGTGCCTTCATTTCCTCCTATTCTCAAAAAAACAAAACCTTCTCCCAAAGAGAGAAATCCCATAGCTGCAAAGCAAAAAGCTTGGTTATTCTACCAGCAAGGCTTGCTTAGATTCCGTCTGAAAAAGTATGAAGAGGCCATAAAATATTTTAACTATGCCATTAAGCTCCAGCCAGGCCAAGCAAATTATTACTTTGCTCGGGGTAACACATATCTCTCTTTAAAGCAGTTTGCCAAAGCCAAGCGAGATTATCTAAAGACCATAGTCCTAGATCCCCAATTTAGCGCAGCTTACTACAATATCGCTTGTATTTACGCCCTTCAAAAAAATAAAAAAGAAGCTATAAAATGGCTTACTCAAGCGATTTACCATGGCTTTCAGGATTATCAGCACATGAGAAAAGATCCCGATTTGCGATCCCTATGGGGAGATCCTCGTTTTAAACGTCTACTCCAAAAGCGTTGGAAATAATTTTTTTTTTCAGTAAGAAACTACCTAAAGCTAGGAGTCTCTAACGATGGCTAGGTAGGGGGTGGAGAGACGTTGGAGTGGAGACGCGGTGAAATTCTAGGGATTTATGGAGATATTTTGGTTCGCACTCATAGAGGTGGAAGGTGGTATATGAAGCTAGTAGACTATTTGCGTCGGGAGGATATCCTCATGGGGCTAACTCCTGGCTCTAAAGCAGAGGTATTGCAGCAAATTGTGGATTATATTGGCAGAATTCGAGGGATGGATGAGTTTTTAAAAAAAGCTCTCTATCAAAAACTGTTATTTCGCGAGCAATTGAAAAGTACGGGGATTGGCAACAAAATCGCTGTTCCCCATGCGATTTTGGAATCTATTTCTCAAACTTTTGTTTGTCTGGCCATCTGCCAAGAGGGGACGGATTTTGATTCTATTGATAAAGAAAGTGTTCATCTCATTCTTACGCTTGTAGGTCCTTTAAAAGATAGGCCTTTGCATTTACGTCTTTTGGCGTGTATTGCGCGTCTGATGATACGTCCAGAAATCCCCAAACAGATCCTAGAGAGTGAAACCCCGGACCAGATTTATCGAATTTTGGAGAAAAGTGAAAAGAGCAGTGATTGCCTTCTCAAAAAAGATGGGTTTGGAAAAAAAACATTTGGAGGATAGTATTCACAGCAAACAAAGTACTACCTAAAAAGATTTTGACAAATTTGGAGAATAGCTTGATGAGCTTCTTGGGTGCGAATTCGCTCCGGTAGAGAAAGTTTTTGATTGCACAAGAAGATGGGATATGGCTGTCCTTCTTGAGGTCGAGCGCCATGGCTGCCTTTTACCAGATAGGCATCCAAGGGAATAAGATCCATTAAAGTACGAAATCCAAGGTGTTTTCTCAACAATTTATAAAGAATTCTCAGTTGTAGAAAAGGAATTTGGGGGTCAAAAAACAGCTCCACTGGATCATAGCCAGGCTTGCGATGAATATCCACCGTGCGGGCAAAATCCGGTGCGCATTCATCCTTTTCCCAGTAGTAGTAGGCGAACCAGCTGTTGGTTTGGGCCACTGCGACAAGTTCTCCACTGCGGGGATGATCGAGGTGATAGTGGCGTTTGCCCTCCTGATCTAGGACCATTTCTACACCCTCTACCTCTTCAAGAAGTTGGCGGAGGGGAGGAATATCTGATGGATTTTTGACGTAGACATGGGCAATTTGGTGATCGCAAACAGCGAAAGCACGGGAAGCTCCACAATCCAGTAGCTCTCCCACATGCTTCTTGTTTTGCACGCGGAGCCAACCTTCTTGGCGAAGGATGCGGTTGAGAAAAATTGGCTGCTGCACGGGAAAAATGGAATACTCTGATAACACCACAATGGCGGCGTCTTTTTCTTGCCAAGCTGGAAGAAGCTGATGGGCAAGGCGATCGATTTCTTCAACATCTTGGGAAATTTTGGGATCTTGCGGGCCAAGACGCTGGAGATTGTAGTCCAAATGAGGTAAGTAAACCAAGGTAATATGGGGGCAAAAGCGTTCAAAAATATCTAGAGCCGCTTGGGTAATCCATTGACTGGATTTGAGATTGGCCAATGGCCCCCAGAAGTGGAAGAGGGGAAAGGTGCCCCATTTGCTCTGGAGTTCTTCACCAAGATCTGGGGGAGTGGTGTAGAGATCTGGAATCTTTCGACCATCTGCAGGGTAAGCGGGACGGGGAGTAACGGAAATATCCGCAGAGGAATACATATTAAACCACCAAAAAAGTTTTGCCACGCGAAGCTGAGGAAAGCGGGCTTTGAATGTATCCCAAAAGGGCGGCGATTGAACCAGGAAGTTGGACTGCCTCCAAAAGAAAACCTCCGCCAGCTCTCGAAAATACCATCCGTTTCCCACAATGCCATGCTCCCGAGGGGTAGTTCCTGTAAGAAGGTTGGCTTGGCTAGTACATGTTACCGCAGGCAAGGGGGGGATAAGCTGGCACTTCTGTCCAGATTGAGCAAAGCGTTTGAGGTAAGTGGTACGCTCTAGCAGCTGATTGTCCAATCCTACAATATTTAAAATAAGAAGAGGAGGAAATTTCATCTTCTAACTCCGAAAAAAACAAGTGTTTTTAACGCTTCTTAGGTCTGTAAAGAACATAAGGGCCAACGGTTGTCCAAAAAACATAGGATTGTCTCAGATACTTCCAACGAGGTCGGATTTTCGCCTCCACAGAACCAACGGGGCGATCTAGAATAACGACGGAAAAACGCTGCTGCCGGATGGCGTTTTGAAGGGGAGCGGGATTCCAGAGTTTGCCTTTTATCATAAGGTAATAGTGAATATTTAGGGCCAGGGTATGTCCGGAGAGAACCACCACATCGGTAGCAGGAATTTTTGTCCGCTGCTCCACATTTTCACAGAGGATTTGTCCAGCGGGAAGGTTGCTTAAAAGCCGCTTTAATTTTTGTTTGGCGGAGAGGCGCTTTGTCCATCTTCTCCAAAAATCTTTTTCTTTTTGGCTAAGATATGAAATGGAGTAGAGCAGCTGTATTCCTAAAAGTAGATAAAAAACCCGACGTGAAGGCCGGAGAGGACATACGAGGCATAAATGCAACGTATCGCCCCATAGCAATGCCATCACCACTCCCAACTCGAGAAAGTAATTCCAAGACGAGCCTAGCTTTCCGCTTGTAAGCACAAGAACAGCATAAGAGCAAAAGGCGTAGAGATGCAAAAACTCAAATTTTTTATAACAATAGTGGTGAAAAGCAATAAGCAACCAAATGGCGAAGCATTTTCCCAAAGGTCGCAAGCTCATATCTACAGCGCGTCTCCAAGAGCTGGGGGTAAAGTTATAGTAAATCGTATGATAAATAAATTGGAAGTCTGTAAAAAAAGAGGCAACCATGAGGATACTGAAACCAACAAAAGCATAAAGGAATAAAAAGACAAAAGCTTCTTTCCGACTAACTCGATAGGTCCAGAGAAAAATAGCAATAGGAAGAGCGAGAAAAGATTGCTTTGTATAACCTGCCCCAATGAGAAAAGGAATTGTCAGCAGCGGTCTCTTCGTTTTGAGATATAAAGCTAGAGCGAGGGTATTCCAAAAAAGAGCAAGGGCGTCTACCCGATGAAGGGCCATCCAAGCCCAAGCGCTGCGGCTAAAAAGAGGCGAAGCAGCTGCAACGAGACTAATAGAAATAGAATGCGTACGTTGCCAGACGATGATAACGATAAGCAAAAGCACAAAAGTATAGCTTAGATAGGAGATAAGCCTTCCCCAAAAAAAAGTAGGTTTCCGAAGAAAGAGAGAGGTAAGGTATTCGTAGATGGGGGGATAATTGCTCAAGAGAAAGGGAGGGGATTTTGTAGAGCGATAAACAGGTTGCTTTGAGGCAAAGCGCAAAGCCCGGTGTAGGCTATAAGATTCACAGGAATCTAATGCATAAGGGAAAAAAATGCGCCGGGAGGTAAGGAATAGGAAGAGGAAAAGGCCTGTAAGACTAAAGAGAGTGAGAAAAAAAAGAGCGTGTTTAGATAGATAAGAACTTGGAGATACCTCATGAGACATAGAATAAATAAAGTGAAATGAAGTGGAGGGAAAATAGTTCTCCTTGAGAAGAATGCTCCTCTCAAGGAGACGGATGTTTTCTATTTTTTTACTAGAGATGCAAGATAGCTCCAAAAGTTGTGGCGAAGTAGCCAAAACCTTCGACTTCTCCCACCCCTTTGGTGTACGCAATATCCAAATAAAAAGCTAATCTGCGAATGAGGAAATACTCTGCTCCCATACTAAAACGGACCGCGAAATCATATTCCCAAGAATCGATTTCGTATAGAATATTTCCCGAAGTATCTGTGGTGCGCTCAAAATAGTCAAGCTGAACAAACCCAAGGCCAAAATAACCGTAAACTCTCAATCTCCTCCCTAGGGGAAAAGAGGCTCGAGCACCAAACATAGCCACGAGAGAAACAAAGTCAGAACGGGTTAGATTGCTAACATCCTTAGCAGATTCGTTCATTTTGGTTAAAAAATCAAATTGTGTCTCCACAGCAAGAAGGCTATTTAAGTGAAATCCCGCCTTCAACTGAATGCCAAATCCCTCACCAAAATCATATTTGGGATAGTTGCCGGGATTAGCAATATTCCCAATATCATCCCGGAGGTCCCTTTCGTGGACATCTGCTTCAATGAAACTAAAACCAATCCCTCCATATAATCCGCGGCGGAAAAAGCGCCTTCCCACAGCAGGGGGAGCAGGAGGAGTTTCTTTTTCTTCAAAAAGACTCTCCATTTTTTGAACAAACGAATCTTGGCCCACTAAATGAAGGTACCCCGGAGTAGCAGAAGCTTGCAGAGAGAACAAAATAAAGTAGATTAAAAAAGAAAAAAGCAAAAATTTTTTTGACATATTTTCATTTCCCTTTCTTTATAAAGAGTTGAGCGAGTCCAAAAGACTAGTAAGCTATTGATTTCATTAAAAAAAATTGAAATGACATTTTGTTTTTGCAAGAAATGGCTTAATAAATCCTGATGAATATCCTTACTCCTCACGCTGAATATCTCATAGACTACTCGCTTTGCGTTCCACCAACACTCTCTCACAACTTTTCGATAGATCCTGCGCTATTGCTTGTCAAAGCTCCTCCGTTTGCAAATAAATTTTGCTATTGAATCTATTGTATATTTTGAACTATTCTCTATAAACAAATCGGAAAAATTTCGACGAACATCTATAAAAAATATTTAAATTTTTAAGATAACTTCCTTCTAAAAAGCCTACCGTAGAAAGAATAAACTTTAAACCCAAACTAATAGCTATAAAAATGAAAATTCTTTAAAATGTACAACATGAGAAAGATTTTCCGATCAGAGTTTCTGCCCGCTCAAAACTCGCTATTCAAATAGCAAACTCATGCTGAAAAAAATGTTGAAAAACGAAATATTGCCTCCAATTATCACATCCAAACCAATCTCAGTTAAATTCCCCACCCAGGGTGGGGGATAAAGTAATATATACCGCCTTCTTTCGTATAAACCAATTGTAAGTAGGGTTTATACAGGAAAAAGAGGTTTTTCTCCTTCCTGGTCTCCCCATTCCGACCCGCCTCCCGAGGGAGAGAGGAGAGGAGAAAAACCGGTATTTAATTTTCACTCTTTGCAAAAACTGTTCCATAACTGTTCCATTTGAATCCAGCGATGGGATTATTTGTTAAAATTTAACACAAAGAAAATTCATAATTTCTTAATAATCAAAGAGATATTTCTTTTAAAAAAGATAGAAATAAGGTTTAACTTTTCGGTTTTCATAGAGGTAGGAAAGAGGAAGGGATTGTCTGCTCAAATGCTATTATCTTTGGATTTTTGTCTAATATATAGCAACAAAACTCCTTGAATAAAAAGAAGT
>RFKQ01000026.1 GCA_003694635.1 Planctomycetota bacterium | reverse complement strand
GGAAGGGGGGGCAGCGGCTGGGGGGGCGGCGGTAGATTTTTGGCATTGCTGCAGAATTTCCATGGCTTGTTTTTGGTTGGGATCGTATTCTAGAGCTTTTTGGGCATGTTGCAAAGCGGTTTGAATATTCCCCTGCTCCAACGCATTTTTGGCTTTTGCTGCGAGGAGTTGCGCTTCTTGGATGCGGCTTTGGCTATCCCCTTTTTCTTCTAGGAAGCGGATGGATTTTTTTAAGAGTTCCTGGGCTTCATTTTTTTTCCAGTCGATATCAAGGCACATTTTGGCGTATTTTACTGTACTAGCAAAATCTTTTTTAGCAAAGTTATCCTTGGCTTTCTTCAGGTAGATTTCAGCTTTTTTTAAAGCTTCTTTGGACTGTTCCACAAGGGTTTTTGAATATTTATGCCCTGGGTAGAGTTTTAGAATTTTTTGGCATTCTAGAAGAACCTTGCGGTATTCCCGGTTTTCGAAATAGGCTTCCGCTTTACTCACTATATCTTCTAATTCAGCTTCGATTTTGCCTTGGACTTCTTTGATTTTTGCTAGGATTTTTTTATTATTTGGGGCAATTTTGAGAAGTTTAGACCACTCATTGAGAGCTTTTTGATAATCTGCTTTCTTTTCGTAGGCGGTGGCGCGCTCTACGATTTTGCGCAGGATATACTGCATTTCTTGGGCGATTTTCAGGACTTCTTGGGCCTGTTTGTTGGAGATATCTATTTTTAAAATTTTTTTGGCACATTGGGTGGCTTCTTTATAGTTGGCGTTGGATAGGAATTGCTGGGCTTTTTTGAGCTCTTGCTGGATAAGTAGCTCCTTTTCGGTTTTGGTGATTTGGCCTTTTTGTAGATTGGATTTGACATAGTCTTCGTAGCTTTGAACATTTTCTATAGCGTTCACTGCGTTCTTGGCTTTCTTTGCCTTTTCCTCTAGGGTGCGGATTTGTTCTTCAAGCTGTTGGATTTTTTTCCCTACTTCCTCTTGAAAGGGAAAAATCTCCAAAGCCTTTTTCCAATGTTCCAGAGCGGATTTTAAATCCCCTTGCCTTTCGGAGTCCTTTGCTTTTTGCAGGCTAACCTCTAAGTCTCTGGATTTTTGAGTGGCCATTCGAAGAAGGTCTTGGGCTTGTTTGCAATTTGGATCGATATCAAGGACTTTCTGGCTATATTGAATGGCCTTCTCAAACTTATAGGTCTCCAGAAAACCCTGGGCCATTTCCAGAAACTCCGCTTTGCTTTTTTCCTTCTCGGGGGAAAGAACCGGCGAGGGAGAAGGGGATTGGGCCGGGGGAAGAAGGCTTGCCAATGCCTCATCCGCTGAGACGGAAGCGCTCGAGGAAGAATGAACCGGCTCGCTCTCCTCGGGGGCTGCCTGGACTTCCTCTTCTGGCGGCGGGGGAATCACAGGAAAATCTGCGCCCGGGTTGTGAAAAAGCGCCTTTTCTAAAGGGTCTGCGCTCTTTGAAGCAGAAGGCGCTGGCGGGGGCGGCTGCGGAGCAATCGGAGAAGAAGAAGGCTGTGAAGCCGGGGGAGGATCGGGAGGCAAAAGAGCCGAAATTCTCGGATGGGAGGAGGTTTCCGTGGGCGCTTTAAAGCTGCCGGTGGTGGACTCTAAAATTTGGTTCCATTCTTCAAACTTGGCGTCATCTTCAAACGTATTGGCCACAGGTGCTGGAGGTAGAGAGGGGGGCTGAAATGGGCAATACGGACAGGTTTCCTGAGAATCATGGTACTCTCCTCCGCAGCGGGAGCAGTATCTTTTTAAACTTGCGCCGCATTCTCCACAGAAAGAGCTACGCTTAGAATTGATATGACCACAGCTAGCTTGGTAAGCCTCGCTTGAGGGAAAGGGCGCTAAGTTTTGGGCCGGGGTGTAGGTGGTAAGAATCTGTTGATGCCCCTGAAGAGCTTTTTCAATATCCTCCAAAAACTCCGACATATCCTGATACCGCCTGCGCACATTCTTCTCTGTAGAACAGAGAATCACCCTCTTTAGCCGCTGAGGAACCCAATTGGGCTGGATAGGCCCACTCTCCTTGCCCACAGCAAGATAGTAGAGAAGCCTTCCCAAAGAATAAATATCCGCCGACGGCTCCAGGTTGAGAGAGTCCGCAAAAACCTCTGGAGCAATGTAAAACTGGTCCGTGCCTAAGGAGTGAAGAGTGCGAGCACTTTTGTCTACAAAAATTTGACTAAGTCCAAAGTCCCC
Organism: Planctomycetota bacterium; assembly: GCA_003694635.1. Classification (GTDB taxonomy): domain Bacteria; phylum Planctomycetota; class J132; order J132; family J132; genus J132. The sequence goes on along the minus strand of RFKQ01000026.1, from coordinate 6,952 downwards.
CACTTTGGTCCCCCCCCGGGATTCTAAAATCACATTCGATGGCTTCACCGCCCCGTGTACAATCCCTTGGGCGTGCGCAAGCTCCAACGCGCGGGCGATTTGACGCCCAATCCGAAGTATCTCCTTGTCCGAGAGAACCTGATGATTGCTGCGAAAAATAGAAAGATTCTGTCCCTCCACCAACTGCATCGAAATGTAAGGGCTCTCCTCATCCTCCCCCACATCGTAAATGGGGATGATATTTGTGTGGTGCAAACGGGCGATTTCCGGCGCGTTCTTCAAAAAACGAAATACCCCAAGCCTGGTAGGTTTGTCGGACATATGGAGGCGCTTTAGCGCCACAATCTGCTGCTTGAGCAGATCCTGGGCTTGATAAACCACCCCCAATCTCCCTTTGCCGATAGTATCTAAAATCTGAAAGCGCTCATTTTTAGCGAGAAAGTCCATTTTTTTCCGCCGATAGCGAGGGGAAGTGGGAGCAGTGTAGGAATCAAAAATGTCCAAATCCACAAAGGACTTGGACTTTGTCGTGCGACGAAGGGAAATCTTGGCCCCACAGCTATAGCAAAATCGACTTCCTTCCGGCAACTGTGTCCGGCATTTTGGACAAAACACGGCGGTATCACCCTTCTAGATAAGAAATTAACTTTTCCCTAGCCATTTGTTAAGGAAACCCTTGGCTTTTAGCATCCTTTCGTTGAATAAAAATGCCTTTTTTCACTCTCTAAACCTTAGCTTTCGCAAAATCAAATGCGGCGGTTTGGGGGAAATTTGGCCCGTGTTCTCTTTTTGGCTACCTACTTGTGAAAACGAAAAATTTCTCCAAACTTTGCGACTAATCCTCTTTTTTTTTTGCTTTTTAAATTTTTGATATGACGCCTCCAATCTGGCTTTAAAGGCCAATGGGCTAAAAATCCCCTTCCTTCGCGTGGAAGATAACCGAAAAATTCGCTCCTGCGATTTCTACGTTCTCAGAAATACAACCGTGAAATACAATTTCAAGAAATCTGAAAAAATTCATATCTTCTCTATCCTTAGAAAATATCGACATCTAAATTACATTCTATATCAAAAATTTTTTCTTTCAAGGAAAAACTCAAAGAAACTTCAAAAACTGAAAGTTTTTAAATCGCCTTGAAAATCAATAGATTTGGCAAAGGAAAATTCACGATCTGTGAAGGAAATTTTACCCCAGAACCTCTCGCAACTCAGCCGCTACCGACGCGGCCTCTGGACTGCAACAAGCATAATCCACTGCCACCCCCCGCCCCCGAAGATAGCGCTCTGTGCTTTCCCCCAACGTAAGGATTACCCTCTCGTTGAGATAGCTCCTTTCGAAATACCTGCAAAACACATCAAAGCAACTCGGGCTGCCAAAAAGAATGGCATCGGGAGGCCTCTCCCTCAAAGCCTGAAGCTGAGCTGGATGAGGGACCTCCTCCACCGTCCTATAAATGGGATACTGCCGCAACCCTGGAAAATCCAACTTCCCCCACTTCTCCAACGACTGAAAACTCGTGAAGTGCAAAATACCCTCATAGGAAATACCTGAGAAATATTCCAACACCTGCCGAATATTCCTCCCCACAAAAACCACAGAATACTGGGGAAAATAATGCTCTACCGCCTGCCTCGTCTTCTCCCCCACCACAGCCACAGAAACCGAGGTAGGCAAAACAATACCCTTTGGCCCACAGAGCTGAAAAAAAAATTTTACCCCCAACTCACTGGAAAAAATCCATGAAGTGAACTTCTCTAGCGAGGGAAGCGAAGAAGCAAATAACTCAAAAGTATAGGGAGAAAATACCCAAACTTCCCGAAAAAAACTCTCTAGCTCCCGCTGCAATAAAGCGCATTTTTCCCTAGGGCGACAGAGCAAAATTTTAGAACAACGCTTCCTCTTTCTCTTATCCTCAAAAATATTTTTTCCAGCCATTTCCCCATACCTCGAATGGAAAATAGAATCATTTTGCACGCTCTTCTATTTTATCATATCGGAAAAACATTATAAGTTATTTATCGTCGCCCCCTCTTTTTGCCGAATTATTGATCAAGACGAATAAAAAATTTACCTGCCTACGCAATCGAGGATCTGGTTTATCACAAATGCACAAACGGGAGATGAGATGAAACATATCTGGAACTCCGCTAAACTCATTAGCCTCCTGACGTTGGGAAGCCGACTTCTAGGACTAGCGCGAGATATCCTCTGCGCCGCAATATTCGGCCTCAGCTGGATGTGGGATGCCTTCTTGCTAGCCTGGACCCTACCCAACCTTTTCCGCAGGCTTTTCGGAGAAGGCGCCATCACCTCCGCACTCCTGCCCCTCTTCCAAAAAAAACACCAAGAACATCCCAAAAAAGGACAACAATTGGTCAATCTAGCGCTCTCCTATATGCTCTCCCTACTTGCGAAAATCCTTTTCCTGCTCTATCTCGTCGTTTTCGCTATACTGCTATGTGGCCAGTTGAAAGAAAAATATTTCTATACCATCCTCCTCCTTCTTATCCTTCTCCCTTACCTGCCCCTTATCTGTCTCAGCGCCGCCTCCGGGGCCATCCTAAACGCTTTGGACCATTTCCTTATCCCCGCATTCTTGCCCCTCTTCTTAAATCTGTTCTGGATCGGCGGAATCCTTAGCGCCCTTTGGTTGGTGCCAGAAAAAAGTGCTCAACTGCTCACCATCGCCTTCTTCCTCCTCGCCGGCGGAGCTGGACAACTAGCCCTATCTATGTGGGGACTTAAAAAGATGAATATTTCCTGGCGCTGGAAAAATTATACAAACTCCCCTGAGATTGAAGAGTTGCGCAAAAAAATGTTCCCCGTATTACTCTCTGGCTCTGTCTTGCAACTCAATACCATGCTAGATCGAGTGATCGCAGAAGCCTTCGTTCCAGGAAATGGGGGAGTGTCCGCCCTCTACTTCGGCAACCGTATGGTCCAATTCCCCTTAGCTATGATCGGAATTGCTATTGCTACCGCTGTCTTCCCAAGCCTGAGCAAATCAGCTCAACAAAAAAGCCCAAAACAGTTCCAAAGCCTCCTTACCTCCGCTCTAAAAATGACCAGCTTTATCGCCCTACCAGCAGCAATCGGGCTCTTTGTGCTCGCCTCTCCTATTATCCAAGCACTATTTGAACGAGGTGCCTTCCTCTCCCACTCCACTACCAGAACTGCTAAAGTCCTCGCATACTACGCTCCATCAGTTTACTTCTTTTGCCTGATCCACGTTTTTTCCAAAGCCTATTATGCCCAAGGCGATGTGCGCACCCCCGTGAAAATCTCCCTCGCTATGGTGGGATTGAACCTATGCCTCAACCTCATCTTGGTGCTCCTCCTCCAAGAATCCGGCCTCGCCCTCTCCACCTCCCTCACCTCGTGTTTACACTTTCTCCTCCTTTATCTCTACTCCCCTCACTCCATCTCCCTATGGGGTCCCCTTCTTCGGCAAGCTACAATCGCTGCCTTGATGGGCGGAATACTGCTAGCCCTGAAACAAAACCTCCCCATCCCCATAATATGGGCAGTGCTCACCTATGTTCTAGCTGGCGTAGGGGTGTATTTCTCTCTGGCCAGAATCTTCCTCCCCAAAGAATGGAAAGAACTCCTCAGCAGCTTTCAAAAATAAATTCACTCAATTTGAAAATACTCTTATCCCCCGAAATTACTTCACGAGCCATTTCCTATTCATTCTCTTTGAGGTTCGAGAGATTCCTCCTTAAAATAACTATTCAATAATGAGTTTTTTTGTGAATTAGTTTTCGCGCCTCAATCCCTTTTCAATCGGCCTTTTTAAAGTACCAGTATAAAAACTTCTCTCTTCAAAAAATTCTTTAAGCGCCAAGCCATTAAGATAACTATGGACATTTTATAAAACCTTCTCTATAAAAATCCCGCTAAGAATGGGCCAGTAGGATGGTTACGGTTATTTAAAAAACTCATTAGGCGCTGTCTATTGAAATGAACATGGACATAATTTATTTTATACCCCCACCCTGGGTGGGGGGAGGTTTTAGAAAATACACCTCCTCCTTTTACGTCTAATCTTTGGATTGTTGTGATTAGCGTATAGTTTTAAAGAGGGTTTTCTCCTATTCGGGTTTCGCCCTATGCCGACCCGCCTCCCGAGGGCGAGGGAATAGGAGAAAACCGGATGTGGTTAAACTAGCCAGCAAAATTTATTCCATTTCCTTTGTTTTTGTGTTTTATTTTTTTTTGTTTTTATCTTATTTTTTTTTGCATTTTATTTATTATCAAGGAGTTATAATTTTCTAAAAAATCTTGAAATAGAAAACAATTCTGGTTTGTCCTTACTCCAAAAATGGTAAAAATATTTTTAGTAACCCTGTCTCGTTTTGGGACACTTCCTTTGAAGAAGCTTTTTACTCCCTCTCTGGATTCTATTTTTTTGAGAAGAATTTTTTTCTTTTATGGACATTCCTTAGGAAAGATTTATAATATTTTAAAAAACAGGCTATGACTATCCTGACATAAGGATTACTCGAAAGAGCTAGGAATTTAATGATTATGTAGTGGTTTTTGTTAGGGTAGAAGGGATGGCATTTTCTCTAAAGAGTGTTTTTTACTTTTAGGTCGGGATATGATGAAATTTGGGGCAACTTGGCTACTAGAACATGTGTTAAGAATTCGTTGGGTGTGCTTTTTGAGTTTGATAGCTCTGAGCTATCTTATGCCTCTCCTGTGGACGGCAGGATGTACCCCTGCCCAGGACAATTCGGGGGAATCTCAGCGTAATCAGAGACCAACTTCTTCCCTGCCGAGTCTAAAGTCCATATCGTTCACTCAGCCATTTCCTCACAGCAAGCACGTTTTCCGGGAAAGCAACGCTGAGTGTGTACGCTGCCATCGCTCCCAAAAAAACGGGACCATTTCCACAGATTTTTCTTCTTGCCAAAGTTGCCATCAAAGGGAAGTTCAGGTCCAATTTAAGGTGAAAAGCGCTTCTGTGCTTAGTCAGTTTTCGTCGTTTTCTCATCGCTTGCACCAGATCTATGCCTGCGTGTTGTGCCATCAGCAGGTGGGTGTTTCTAGGGGCAAATATCGCCGGATGGTCCCGTGGGATATGTGCTCGAAATGCCATAAAGATCACACAAATTTTGAGCGGTTGAGCTCTTGCAGCCGTTGTCATCAACTTCCTTTCGGGATAAGCCAAGGGGAAAAGGGAGTATTTTCACACAAGGACCATGTGAAGGGCAACAACTGCACTCTTTGCCATCAGGAGGTTCCGCGCAAGCAGACCATTGTGGAGGTGGTGATTCAGCCAAGTCATTCCATATTTACTCAAGAGCTGTGTAGGAATTGTCATATCAACAGCACGGTAGAGATTGTTTCTCAAAAAAAGAGAAAAATCCCTCCTGTGGCGTTCTCTCACAGCTTGCATCTAGCAAAAATCAAAAATTGCGATGTTTGTCATTGGGTGGAGAAAAGCGGTAAAATCGTTTTTAAAAAGCGCCTTCCTACTTACGAAGGTTGCTTGAGTTGCCATTCCTCTTGGCGGGTGAAAAAGCACAAAGATGTGGAAAACTGTCTCAAATGCCACGATCCTGAGGTACAAGGACGCTTGAAGACGGTAGAGGTTTCTACCTTTAAGCGAGTATTCCAGCGCTCCCCTCATGGTGTTCATTTCCAGGAGCATCACAAATTTCTCAAAGATTGCCAAAAGTGTCATTTGAAAGAAAAAGCCAACCCTAAGCGTTTGAAGCCTTTTGTGTTCAATCACAACTCCCACCTTCCTCTTCATCGCAAGAAGCTCAAACAAAACTGTCTAAAGTGCCATCGACATACCTATGAGGAACAACCGGGGCGAGTGGATTATCAGGTTTGCGCAAGTTGCCATTCTCCGCAGATGAAGTTGCAAGAAAAGGCGCTAGTCCAACGTGAGATTCGGGTGGCTTTCTCTCACCAGCAACACCGGCGCCTGGATTGCTTGGTCTGCCATAATCTAGGCGCCAAGGAAAGATTGCCTTTAAACATCATGAAATGCGCAGAATGTCATTCCCCCACGGTTGCCACTGATTTGTCGCTAAATCGGAAGAATTTCCATGAGCCCTGCCTCAGATGCCACACGGGTTTTGGGATTTTGCAAAGAAAAGATACTTTCTTGCGCAAAGTTCAAACCGTTCGCCTTCAGGAGGGGAAGGTAGAGCACAACCTAAGCTCCGCTCTTTGCATTGATTGTCATGTATCCCAAAGAACCAAAAGGCTGCTGCCTCAAACGACGGAAGTAGTGCGCAAGGTGGCCGGACTGGATCATCACCTTCGCTCTCGCGGCAAAGAGGACTGTGGGAACTGCCATATTCGCAAAAAGTTAGGCGTCTTTTCCTCCCGATAGTCCCGTATTTCCTGGATTTTGCCTAGAAGAGTGAGAAAAAAGAAAGAATGAAGACAAAATATTTATGGAGATATTTTTTCTTTGTATTCATCGCACTGATTCTAGGATTGGGGACTTTCTTTTTTGTCCAGCGGGATTTGTTTGTTCCTGTATTTATTTCCGTTGGAATTTTCTTTTTTTTCTCATGGGTGGAGAGCTTGCTAAGGCTACATCGCACTGCACAGGGGTTGAAGGAGGTGATCTTAAGTACTTCGGGCTTTTTTTCTATTTTGGTTTTGTGCTTTCTTTACTATTACCGGGGGTGGAGTTGGCATGAGGTTCGCACCATGTTTCTAGGGTGGGTGGCCTTGGCTTTTTTCGCCGCTATTAGTTTGTACAGCCTTCGAAAGAGATACATCCCCAAGATAGCGCCCAGACGCTGGAAATTGAGCCCGCAGCAAAAAGACGAATTGGGCATTGCTCAGACGGAAATCAAGGAACTTCAAGCTCAGGTATTGCAGGGCAAAATCCGTCACCCTGCGGAGGCTAGGCAATTGGGACAGCGCAAGCTGGCAAAAATGGCCATAAAGAAATTGTACTACATCGCTATCCAGCCAAAG
>RFKQ01000025.1 GCA_003694635.1 Planctomycetota bacterium | reverse complement strand
TGTTTTGGCTTTAGCGGGGTTAGGTTGGGGAGAGGAGGAGGCCGCCGGCTGGGGTTTGGCCCGGGAGGTGGAGCGAGAAGGGGTTGTGGTTTTTCGTGCAGGTAGGAAGAGGCCGAGAGAGCCGGGTTGTGTGGGTCGCAGGGCGAGTTTTTTTCTTCTTGGAGAGGGTTGTGGGGTAGGGTGCTTTATTTTTTTTACTGGCTCTGTTTTAGTCGAACGAGGTTTTCGTTGTTTTGGGGCAGTAGATTTTGCGATTGGTTTTAAAGGAGTTCGTTTCTTTTTGTAGGGGATTTTAGGTAGAAGAGTAAGTGGAGAAATAGGGCTTTTCTTTTTAGTGAAGGGGGAGGAAGAAGAGAGTCTTAATTTTTTTATTCGCTGTTCTTCCAAAAGTTTTTTCCTATTTACATAGTAGTTATAGGTCCAGACGGTTTCTCCTCGGAGATTGATAATTTTGTTGACTTCAGAAAATTTAAAGTAGAGTCTATAGGTATAATTAACTTGGGTTTTGCTACCTTCTCTAAAGGGAAAAAAGAGGAAAACTTCCTCTTTTTCAGACTTCGGTGGATCATTGTAAGCGGGTTGAATTCGTCCTTCTAGAATCCTTTTATTGCTTAGGATGATTTTTCCTAGATGGATTCCTATTTTATTCTGCGCAAAAAGTTTTGGAATATTTCCAAAGAAGAGAAGAAGGAGTACAGCGACTTGAGAAGTTTTCATAGAATTTTTCCTCCGTAAAGAGCGTGATTTTGCTTAATCTTTTTGACGTTCTGGATTATAGAACAGAGAGATAAAGAGAAAAGTTACAAAATTTTAGATTTAAAACTTGGGGAATATCAGGAAAAACCGGAGGAAAAATTTTTATTTTTTCTGTACGTTTTTTTGGAATTATGTTATAAGATAGGTAGAAGAAAGGTGAAGGGATATTTAAGCGTAAAAATAGAATTTGATTCGTATAAATTTCACGAACGTGAATAAAGAAAGGAAAAAATATGCAGAGTAACCAGAGTTTAAAGGTGAACGCTCTACTCAATTTCAAACTTAGCTGGTTAGCCCTAGGTTTTGTAGTTTGGCTGTCTCCCAATAGCGTTTTTGCCCAATCACATCCTTGGCAGATATGCAAGATTGCGTCGTATGCTTTGAACGTACGCACAGGTCCTTCGACGGCGTATCGTGTCTTGGGTTCTGTTCGGGGTGGCCAGGTGTACGTGAGTATGGCTAGTTCGAATGGATGGAAGAAGATATGGTATGGAGGCACAGCTGGTTGGATTTCTGGAAAGTACGTTCATATACTTCCTTCTGCCAAGGTGGTGCGCATCAACGTTCGCTTTTTAAATGTACGTACAGGTCCTTCGACGGGGTACCGTGTGGTGGCCACGGCTCGCCGTTTTGAGGTGTACGCCAGCTTAGGTCAGCGTGGTGCGTGGCATCGGATATGGTTTCGTGGTCAGGCGTTGTGGGTATTTACCGGTCGCAACTATGCGTCTGTGTTTTCGTTGCGTTCGAGGGGTACTTCCTCTCGTTCTACGCCGCGCCCGGCTCCGCGCCCGGCTCCGCGCCCGGCTCCACGTCCTTCTGCTCCGTCCCAGCCTTCGGCTTTGTCTGGCGGGCCTGTGTTTGCGGTGGATATTTCCCACTGGTCTGGACGTATTCATTCGAGGCACATTCAATATTGGAAGAGCCGTGGTGTAAGGTTGGTGATTTGTGGCACTCAGCGGGAGGCCATTGTTCGCCAGCAGCTTCAAGAGGCGGTGAAGGCAGGTTTGTATGTGGATGCGTATGTGTATTTATATTTCAATCGCAGCATGAGCGCGCAGGTGAAGGAGGCATTGCGTCGGGTGCGTGGTTTTTCCATAGGGCGTTTGTGGTTGGACATTGAGGACAAGCCTCGGGGGCTTTCGGTATCTCAGTTAACGGCGAAGATTGAGGAAGCGATTCGGGCTGCGGGAAATACGCCGGTAGGGATTTACACAGCGGCGTGGTGGTGGAAGCCGTATATGAAGAATTCGACCAGATTTTCTCACTTACCGCTTTGGTATGCTCGCTATGATGGGAAACCCACGTTGAGCACCTGGAGTTATCAAAAGTTTGGAGGCTGGAGCAGGCCATTTGGCAAGCAATATCGAGGTACCACTTGGTTTGGAGGAGTTTCGGTGGACTTCAACATTATCCACGTTTCTCCTCCCCGTCGGGTTTCTCCGTAAGAGAATTTTTCGTTTAGATTCTTTTGGCAGAGGGGCTTTCCCCTCTGCTGTTTTTATTTCCATTTAGATAAAATCTAGGCTCACCTTTTGGGGGTATATAAATTTTGGCATTATTTTGTCATTTTTTGTGTTCTTTCGTTGTTAAAGAGCGTTTTGGAGTAAAAAACTGGAAAAACTTTAAATTTTTCTAAGAAAGGTATCGTCTTTTCTCCAGAAGAACTTGAATGGAAAAAGGGTTTTTTTGAAAAAGTTTTCTTTGCAATGAAGAGCTCATCGAAAAAATGTAAAATTTTGTTTTGGGAGCATGTTTAAAATGAGAAAATTAGCTGTTTTATGTCTGTTGGTTTGTTTATTTTCCACACCGCTTTTGGCAGGCACTCGTCCGCTTCCCCGCGTTTTGGTGTACTTGAAGGGATCTCACACCGATTTGGTGCAGGGGACGGTGGAGGAGGTATTGCTAGCGCAGAATTTCAAGCTCAAGGATAGGGATCAGTTACGCAATATTAAGGAAGTAGATGCAGCCCTTGCGAGCGGGGATAAGAATAAGTTGCTGGCATTGAAATATCGCTATGGGATTGAGGTGATCCTGACGGGGAAGGTGAATTGGATTTTTTCCAATGAGCGGGAGGTGTATGGGCGGACGTATCGCTATTACCGGGCGCACATTTCGATGAAGGCGATCGTGGTAGACACGGCGCAAGTGATTTATTCCAAGAGTTTGCGTTTTCCTTCGGAGACTTCCACCACTCGTGTTTTGGTGCGGTTGGGGAAGAAGTTAGCGCTGTTAATGGCCAAAAAGATTCGTGCTTTTTGGGCGAAGGCGGCTTTTCAGAATGCCACCTTTGAGGTGGTGGTTTCCAAATGTGATTACACGCAGCTCAGCGCTTTGGAGAGGTATCTGAAGGCTGGTTCAAAAGTGTTGCGTTTTGCTCGGCGTTCTTTTCTGAAGCAGACCGGTATTTGGGATGTGGTGTACAAAGGCAATCGGGTGGATTTGGAGCGCTATTTGCTTCAGTGTTCTTCGCCGTCTTTAAAGGTGGTACGCACCACTGCCAACAGAATTGAGCTGGAGGTAGGAAAAGCTGCTCCGAAGCCTAGGGATGTGGTTGCCCCGAAGGTTCAGATTCTTTATCCCTCTTCTGGCACTATTCTCAAGGACAAAGTGGTGCAGGTGGTGGGAAGGGCGCAGGACCAGGGTGGAATTGCCAAGGTCTTGGTCAATGGCAAAAGGGCGACGGTGTTGGGGAAGGGGCCCAACTTTACCGCTTCGGTGGCGTTGAAAGAGGGCAAGAATACCATTCGGGCGGTGGCTTATGATAAAGCTGGAAATTCCAGCCAGGCCAGTGTGATGGTTTATTCCGATCAAACAGCGCCCCAGGTGTCGGTTTTGTATCCCATGGACGGTTCTAAGCTTCCTCGTCGGAAGATAACGGTGGTGGTGAAGGCGGTGGACAGGAATCTCTCCAAGGTGAGCATCAACGGCGTATTGGCGAAGAAGGCGAAGATAAAGAACACCTTTTCCGCTTTGTTGTCCTTTCCCAAGGATGGCCGCTATACCATTGTGGCGGTGGGGGAGGATATTGCTGGCAATCGTTCCACAGCTTCGGTGAAAATTCAGGTGGACGCCACTCCCCCGAAGGTGAGCTTTAAGGTGTGGATCAACGGCACTGTGGACAAGCCGGGCTCCCGGGTATGGGTCAATGGGGTAGAGGTGCCTGTGGTGGAGGGGAAGTGGAAGGCTCAGATTGACATTATGCGGGTGAAAAAGGTGGTGATCATTGCGGTGGATCCTTCGGGCAACCGCACGGTGACGGTCAAGAAGCTTGGCGGCAACTGAGAGCTTTCCAATATTTGTGAGTGTTTCGGTGTGCCCTTCGAGAGGGGGGCACACCGTTTTTTGGTGCTACGGAGCTCATTTTACGCAGGCAAGGGGGTTTGGCGATGCCTTTGATGCGTGAAAATGAAAAGCGGAGAAAGTGGTGGCTGGTGGGGGTGTTGTGGTTGGGGAGTTTATGGCTTTGTGCTTTTTGGTTTTCCCGGGGCAAAGAGGCGGATAGGCAGCAGACGAGGCCTCACCAGTTGGCGATGAAGGTCCTTGCGGAGGGGGATCGGATGGTGGCGTTGTCTGGGGGGTATTTTTTGATTTATCGCAAGCCGCATTATTTGGTGTGTCGATTAAAACCTTCGGTGGGGAAGTTGGAGATTGTGCGGGTGTATCGTTTGCGGCGGGATTTTTTGAGGTACCCTTCCAATCCTCAGGAAATTGCTCTTCACGGCTACTATTTAGAGGATATTTCTCTTCCGGTGCGTCGGAGGTTGGAGAAATTGTTGGCGCGTTTTCGCGCTCTGGAGGGCAAGCCAGCGGTGGCGTACGAGTACACGAGGGAGGCGGAGCGTTTGGCGGAGAAGATTGCAGCGCTGGGAGGAATTGGGGAGTTGATGAGGTTTTTGGAGCGTGGTGTATCCTTTCGTTTGCGCCGGGGGGCGGCCCTAGCGCTGGGCAAGCGAGGGTATGTGGAGGCGGTTCCTGCGCTTTTGGAGTTGTTGGAGCAGAAGGACCTGGAGGAGCGGAAGAAGGCGCTAAGAATTTTGAGGGATTTGACCCGTTTGCCGCTAGGAGCTCAGGTCTATTCTGAGCACATTCGTTGGGTGGTGAAGCAAGTCAGAGGATGGTTGCAAAAGCGCTCACTGCATCGCAAGAGGGGGGAAGGCGGGCAGAACCCCAACGGAGGGGCCACAAGCATTCGGAAGGGAGAGTGAGCGGAAAAGTGGGCGAAAAAAAATAGCTCGCCCGCTCCCTCTTGCGGTCCAACTTGGTGGAGGGCGCAAGGCCTCCACTTCTCTGCGCTGCACGGGATTCCGCCTCGGGGGTGTATATCCGGCTCAATCCTCGCTGCCCTGCGGCACGGGTTTCCGCCTTTCCTCCTTACTTGTAGGTCCTTTTTGCGTATAGGTCTATGGTTTTCTGCTCATATCATGCTGAATCCGCTTTCGCCTCCACGCCCGCGCCGCGATTCTGTATGGCGCTGAATTTCCTTCTTTGAAATTCTCAGAGGTGGGGGGCAAAAATCCTTTTTTTCTCTTGAAAAATGCGGAGAAGGGTGCTACGATAGGGAACGAAAATGGAGTTTTAGCAAAAATCGCTACGGAAGCCTTGGGTTGCGAAATTCGCTAGAAAGGACGGGAAGGATGAGCGCACCGTCTCAGTTGGGCAATTATAGGATTTTGGAAAAAATTGGGGAAGGGGGGATGGGGACGGTTTGGAAGGCCGAGCATATGCGGTTGGGGGAGGTGGTGGCGATCAAGACCTTGCCGGAGGGCTTTGCTTCCAAAGCGGAGCTCCGGCGGCGTTTTGAGCAGGAAGCCCGGGCGATGCACAAGCTTTCTCATCCGCATATTGTTCAGGTGAGGGATATGGGTGAGGAGGGAGGAATTTACTATTACGTGATGGAGTATGTGGAGGGGGCGGATTTAAGGAGGCATTTAGAGGAATGGAAAACCGAGTTTAGTGTCTTTAAGGCGGGAAAAATCATCCTCCAGTGTGCGGAGGCGTTGGCTTATGCCCATCGCGAGGGGGTGATTCATCGGGACATTAAGCCAAGCAATATTCTTTTGGGGAAGGGGGGGAAGGTAAAGATCGCCGATTTTGGTTTGGCCAAGATTCTGGATAAGGTGATACGCACCGAGGAGGGGGAGTTGGTTCTTGCCACGGAGGCGGAGGCGAGGCAGGTTCATCCTTCTCTTTTATCGGTGGAGCAGCTTTCGGTGATGGGGCAGGTGGTGGGTACATTGGAGTACATGAGCCCGGAGCAGAGGCGGGGGGAGGCGTTGGATGAGCGCACGGACATTTATTCGTTGGGGGTGGTGTTTTATCAGCTGTTGACTCGCCAGTTACCATCGGGGATGACGCTTCCATCGGAGGTTCGCGGTGATCTTCCCTCGTGGGTGGACAGGGTGATCAAGAAATGCTTAGCGGTTCGGGAGAAGCGGTATCAGAGCGCTTGGCAATTGTGCCGAGAGCTTAAGGGTTGTTTGGAGGAGGCGCCTTTGGATCGTGAGGAGGAAGCTTCTTTTCCTTCGGATTTGTCTCGGGGTATGGTGCCCATTTTTTCTTATTTGGGCAAGGGTTGGAGGAAATTAAAGCGGTTTATGGTTCGTGCTACTTTAGTTTTTTTGGCTTTAGCGGTTTTGGTGATGGTGTTAGCTTATCATTTGGATGGGGATTTTCGGGGGGAGGTTGTTCGGGATCTTGGGCCGGTGATGGGGGTAGAGTTTTTAGAGGAGAAGCTTCAGGACTGGAGTCCGCGAGTTCGCCGTAGTGCGGCGTGGGCGCTTAGTCGGATGGGGGGGCGCGGGGCCTCATCGATACCGGCGCTTTTGGAGGCGTTGAGTAAGGAGTCCGACGCTTATGTACGGAGAGAGTTTGTGGAGGTTTTAGGGGATTTTGGACCTCCGGCGTTGTCGGCTGTTCCGGCGCTGGTGGAGGCATTTCGTCGGGAAAGCGAGCCGATGGTCCGTCGGCAGATACTGCGGACGTTGGGGAGGTTGGGGGCGGGGGCTGGTCCGGCGTTGCCGATCATTCGTCAGGCGTTGTACAATGACCTGGATCTTTACGTGCGGGCGCAAGCGGTGGAGGCTTTTGTGCGGGTGGCGGGGGCAAAGGATCCTCAGGTTTTGGCCAATTTTTCCCATATTTTAGAGGATTTGCAGGCGCATTCCGTTGTAAAGTTGAAGATAATAGAGTTCTTGAAGTCAGGGGTTTTTCCTAGAGGGAGAGTGCTTTCTCTTCTTCGTCGGGTTTCTTATACAGATCCTGATCCCGAGGTTCGGCAGGCGGCCCGGCGGGCTATTCGGGAGATAAAGTCGGCTTCTTGGTATTCCGGTTATCGTCGCTACAGAAGGTAGGGTTTTGTAGCGGGGGGTTTTTCGGAAGTCTTTAGAGGGTTTTGAAGGAGAAGCGATGTTAAAGAAGGTTTTGGTTGCCAATCGTGGAGAGATTGCGTTGCGGGTGATACGCACTTGTCGCAGCTTAGGGGTTCAGACGGTGGCGATTTATTCGCCTTGGGACAGGGATGAGCTGTATGTTCGCTGCAGTGATGAGGCGTATCCTTTGGAGGGGGAGGAGGGTCATTATTTGGACATGGAGCAGATTCTTCGGATAGGTCTCTCGAGTGGTTGTGATGGGTTGCATCCGGGGTATGGTTTTTTGGCGGAGAATGCGGAGTTTGCACGCTTGGTGGAGGATTCGCCGTTGACGTGGATAGGTCCAAGCAGTCGTTGCATTGCTTGGATGGGGGACAAGGTGGCGGCACGGGCGGCGATGAAGGCAGCGGGTGTGCCGGTGATTCCGGGCACAGAGGAGGCGGTTTCCCCTGCGCGGTTGGAGGAGGCGGCGGGGGAGGTAGGATTTCCGTTGATGTTGAAGGCGCAGGGGGGGGGAGGTGGCAAGGGGATGCGGATTGTGCACAGTTTGGAGGAGCTTTCCAATGCTTTTGAGCGGGCTCGTTCGGAGGCCAAGGCTGCGTTTGGCAGTGAATCCATTTATTTTGAGCGTTATATTCCCTTTGCTCGTCATGTGGAGGTACAGATTTTTGGGGATGGTGAGGGGAATTGCGTTAGCATTGGGGAGCGGGATTGTTCACTCCAGCGGCGGCACCAGAAGATGATTGAGGAGGCTCCATGTAGTTTTATTTCGGAGAGTACTCGGGAGCGTCTTCATCGTGCGGCGCAGCAGGCGGGTGCTTCTATTGGCTACAGGGGTGCAGGGACGGTGGAGTTTTTGGTAGATAGGGAGGAACGTTTTTATTTTTTGGAAATGAACACTCGTTTGCAGGTAGAGCATCCGGTCACGGAGTTGGTGTATGGATTGGATTTGGTGGAGCTTCAGCTTCGGGTGGCATCGGGGGATTTGGCGCTACCTTGCGATCTTTCTCCCCGGGGGCATGCGATTGAGGTGCGGATTTTGGCGGAGGATCCGTATGAGAATTTCATGCCGTCGGTGGGGAGGATTACGGCTCTTGAGTTGCCGGGTGGGCCGGGCATTCGGTTGGATAGTTCTTTGTATTTGGGTCAGGAGATCACGCCTTATTACGATTCTTTATTGGCGAAGCTTATCGCTTATGGCAGGGATCGTCGGCAGGCTCAGCAGCGGGCGGTGGGGGCGTTGGAGGAGTTTCACATTCAGGGGGTGATGACCAACATTTCGTACGCTCGGCAGGTTTTAGAGGATCCGGCATTTCTTCGCGATGAGTACCACACACGTTCGTTGGAGGAGGAATTGGCGCCGCGCTATTCCTTATCCGATTTGGATAGGGCGGCGGCGGTGGCGGCTTTTGTGGCCTATTTGCAGGATGATCCGAAGGCGAGGATAGCTTCTTCGGAGGGGGGGAAAAATCCTTGGAAGCTTTCTGGTCGGATTTTTTCCATGAGGCGGGGGTGGATATAGGGAAGTTTTTGGTTATGCGAATCTTTCCTGGTAGGAAAGGATAGAGATGAGGAAATATTTTGTAGAATTTTTGGAGGTTTCTTCCCCGAAGCGGGAGGTGAGCGTTCAGAGGTTGGAGGGGGATTGCTTTCATTTAGAGGTTTCTGGTCAGCGGTACACGGTGGAGTTTTCCGAAAGCAGTGGCGCTTATCTTTTGCGTTGGGGGGAGAGGGTGATCCGCTGTGTTCCCCAGCGGATAGGCCAGAATACTTGGCACGTACGTTTGGGGGAGGAGGTATTTCGCGCGGTTGTTCAGAGTGAGGTTTCGCTGCTTACTTCTTCTTCGGAGGGGGGGGAGGGAAATCTGGAGCAGGCGCCGATGCCGGGAAATATTCTGGAGGTGAGGGTTCAGCGGGGCCAGGAGGTGGAGAAGGGGGAGATTTTATTTATTTTGGAGGCGATGAAAATGGAGACGGAGCTGAAGGCCAAGCGTTCTGGAAAGGTTCAAGAGGTTTGTGTAGAGCCTCATCAATCGGTGAGTAAGGATCAGGTATTGATGCGATATGAGTAGAGGATTTTTTGGAATGTTTGTTTGGGTGGTATTTTTTTCCTTGGTTTGGGTTTCCCCCCTTATGGGGGGGACGTTGGAGGGGGAGAAGGATTTTTCGCTTTCCTTGTTTTCTGGATTTGCTTTTGAGGTGCCGCCTCCGCCTGGGTTAAGTTCTGCGAAAGAGTTGGAGATTGAGCCGGTTTTTCCCGTGGAGTTTGGTTTGAGTTTAAAATTCGGACTCAACCATTTGCGGGGAAATGCGGCGCGATTTCGCAACAACGACTACAGTTATGACAACCTTACGGACACGGGGTTGGGGGGGGAGTTGGAGCTTTCTATTCGGGCGTTGCCGTCTATACAGTTTTTCGTTTCGGTGGGTTTTTCGTCGTTTGCTCAGAAGAATGGGCATTTTAGCCTTCCCAATTTTCGGTTGGATATGGAGTTTGGGGGTTGGGAGCTGACGTCTATTTTGGTGGGGGCGAAGTACTATGCGTTTGAGGGGGAGGAGGAGTTGGTTTTGCAGCCGTATTTTCGTGGAGCTTTGGGGGTGAGTGTTTACGATTCTTTCCCGGCGGTACTTAAGGCGGATGGGGTAAATCTGAGTGCGGATGAGAAGGTTCGGATTTTTGGTGGGGGTGAGTCCTTGACGATTTTGTTGGGTTTTGGGGTGGAGTGGCGTTTTTACGGAAAATTTTTTTTGATGGTGGAGGGGGAGGTGGTGATTGTGGAGACAGGTTCTTTGCTTCGGGGGAGTGATAATTTGTATGCGTTGCCGTTGAAGTTTGGTGCGGGAGTATATTTTTAGGTGGTAATTGATTGGTATTTTTGGTTATGATTGAGTTTGAGAGGGAGTTTTGATGGAGTTTCAATTGAGTGAGGAGCAGAGGCTTTTTCAGCAATCCGTGCGCGAGATGTTGGAGAGGTACAAGCCGAGGCGCAAGGAATACATAGAGTTGATGCACAAGGAGAAGAGGTTTCCCTCGGAGCTTTGGCGGGAATTTGCTCATTTGGGGCTTACGGGTTGCTTGATCCCCGAGAGTTATGGGGGGAATGAGGCGGGTTTATTGAGTTTGGTGTTGGGGGTAGAGGAGATTGCCCGGGCGGGATTTTCGCCGGGCCTTTTGTTGTTGACGGCGATGGACACGGCTTGTTTGGTGAGGAATGGTTCGGAGGCGCTCAAGGCGAGGATTTTACCTCGGGTGGCTTCTGGTGAGCTCAAGCTTTGTTGGGCGCTTACGGAGCCAAATGCGGGGAGCAATGCGTTTGCCATAGAGACCACGGCGCGCAAGGAGGGGGGGAGTTATATTTTGCGTGGTCAGAAGGTGTTCATCACGGGGGTGGATTTAGCGGATTATATTCTGTTGGTGGCGAGGACCACTTCTGTTGAAGAGCTCAAGAGGCAGGGAATGCCGAAGGTGCATGGTTTATCATTATTTTTGGTGGAGGCGCAGGCGCCGGGTTTAGAGAAGCGGGTTTTGCCGACCCGTGGGATTGAGGGGATGCACCAGTACCATCTTTTTTTGGACGATGTATCTGTTCCGGAGGATCACTTGGTGGGTGAGCCGGATGCGGGTAGTTTTGCGATGTTCAATTCTCTCAATCCTGAGCGCATTATTGCGGCGGCGATTGCGGTGGGGATGATGGAGTTTTGTCTTGAGGTAGCGGTGGGTTATGCGAGAGAGCGGAAGGTTTTTCGTTCCACCCCAATTGGGGCGTACCAGGCCATTTCCCATCCATTGGCGCGGGTGAAAATCCAGGCGGAGGCTTTGCGTCTTTTGACGTACAAAGCGGCGTGGTGTTATGATCAGGGGCATGATCCTGCGGAGGTAGGGAGATATGCCAACATGGCGAAGTATTTTGCGGCGGAGGCGGTGGTGGAGGCGGTGGATCGGGGGATACAGACTTTGGGAGGGTATGGGTTTAGCGAGGAGTATGAGATCATTTATCTTTGGGAGGGGGCTCGGTTGTTTCGCACGGCACCGGTTTCTCAGGAAATGATTTTGAATTTTATGGCGGAGCATGTATTGGGTTTACCCCGTTCGTATTAAGTGGTTGAGGAGGGGTTGGATTTGCGTTTTTTGCCAAAGGTTGGTTAAGGGAGAGATGGGAAGGGGTGGATTGCAGAGGTGGATTTTGTTTTGTTGGAGGTGAGGAGGAGTTAGGTACATAGTTTTGTTTTTTTCCATTCTTAGATTTTGTTGTGTTTGGACAGGAAGGAGGGAATGGAATGAGCCAAGCTGGATTTGTGGACAGGGTGAACGCATTGAGGTGGCTGGCCACGGCGGTGTTTAGTTTAGCGGCGGCGGGGATACTTTCGTTGGTATTGGTGTTAGGTCGTCTCCCGTTCACGCAGCGTTTGATTTCCCCGGACTTTGCTAGGAAATGCTTGGTTATTCATGTCAATTTAGCTTTGGGGATATGGTTTTCTTGTATTTTATGCGCTTTGATTTATCTTTTGCCGGTTCGGAATCCGCGCCGGAGGGGTTTTGCGCCGGTATTTTTGACGTGGTTGGGGTTGGGAATGTTGTTTGTATCGGCATTTCTTCCTTCGACGAGGGCGGTGATTTCCAATTATGTACCGGTATTGGGGGGGAGTGTGTTATTTTTTCTGGGTTTAGGTTTGGTGGTGTTGGGAGTGTTAGGGGTGGTGGGGAATGGAAGGTTGGTGAGGGTGGTTTCTTTTCAGGATATGTTGTGGAGAGAGGGGGGAGGGAGCGTACTTCCTTGTGCGGCGGTTTGGGGAATTAGGGTAGCGGTGTTATCGTTTTGCTTAGGTTTGGTGGGGATTGGGTTGAGTTATATGTACACGCCTTCTTCGCTTTCTGCGCGTGTTTACTATGAGCTTTTGTTTTGGGGGGGAGGTCATATTTTTCAGTTTGCAAATGTAGCCACAGCGATCAGTGTTTGGTGGATATTGCTTTGGCATTTAGGTGTGGAGGAGGTTTGGCAGGAGAGGGTATCCTTTTTTTTATTTTTTCTTTTTCTTTTGCCGATAGTTCTTTTTTTGCGGACGATTTTTTACGGGACCACATCACCGTTGTACTATCAGGGGGCGATAGATATGATGAGATGGGGGATTTGCCCTGTAGCTACTCCATTTCTTTTGATTTGTTTTTGGTTATTGTTGCGTAGGGTAGGGACTTTTCGTTCGTTTGCTGCGAGTGCAACGATAACCAGTTTGGTATTGATGTTAACCAGTTTTATTTTAGGCTTTTTGATCACGGCGAGCGATACGCTTATACCTGCGCATTATCATGCTTCTTTAGGTTCGATTACGGTAGCGTATATGGGGTTGATATTTTGTGTATTGGAGTGGTTTGGGTATAGATTTTGGGGGAGGTGGCAGAGACGTTTAGCGTTTTGGCAGCCGGTGTTGTATGGCGGTGGTCAGTTTATTTTTGCGGTGGGGTTTGGTTATGCTCGGATGTTGCGGAAGGTGTATGGGTATGAGCAGCAGATCACGACGTTTTCTCAGTACATTGGGTTGGTGTTGATGGGGGTGGGGGGTTTGTTTGCCATTTTGGGTGGGGTTTTGTTTTTTGTTTTATTGTGGCAGAAGGTAAGAGGTGAATTTTTTGAAGGAGATTGATATGGTAGATTTTCGACTTTCTTCTGAGCAGGAGATGCTTCAGCAGACGGCGCGTGAGTTTGCCGAGAAGGAGATTCGTCCGGTGGCTTCTCATCATGATAGGACGGGGGAGTATCCCTTGGAGCTTGCGAGGAAGGCGTGGGAGCTTGGTTTGGTGGGCACGCATATTCCGGAGGAGTATGGGGGGAGTGGTTTGGGGTATTTGGATGCGGCGTTGGTGGCGGAGGAGTTGGGTTGGGGTTGTACGGGGGTATGGACGGCGTTGACGGTGAACAATTTGGCGGCCACTCCGCTTTTGGTAGCGGGGAGTGAGGAGCAGAAGAGGCGTTTTTTAGGTCCGATGAAGGAGGAGTTTTGGCCGATTTCTTATGCGGTGACGGAGCCTTCGGCAGGTTCGGATGTTCGGGGGATTCAGACGGTAGCTAGAAGGGTGGGTGGGGATTATGTTCTTCAGGGGGAGAAGATGTGGATCACCAATGCGGGGAAGGCGCGATGGTTTTTTGTGTTGGCTTATACGGATGTGGAGAAGGGATATAAGGGGATGAGTGGATTTATTGTTCCGTCGGATTTGGATGGGGTGGAGGTGGGCAAGAAGGAGGAGACGATGGGTCAGCGGGCTTCGGACACTCGTGGGGTACGTTTTGAGGAGGTTCGGGTTCCCAAGGAGAATTTGGTAGGTTCGGAGGGGGAGGGTTGGTCGATTGTGATGGAGACATTTGATCGCAGTCGTCCGGACATTGGGGCAGCAGCGGTGGGTTTGGCTCGGGCGGCGATGGAGTATGCGCGGGATTATGCTGGTGAGCGGGTGGCGTTTGGTCGGCCGATTTATCAGCATCAGGGGGTAGGATTTATGATAGCGGACATGGCGAAGGACATTGATGCGGCGCGTTTATTGGTATGGCAGGCGGCGTGGAGGAAGGATCAGGGGATGCGCAACACGTTGCAGGCGGCGTATTCGAAGTGTTTTGCTACGGATGTAGCGATGCGGGTGGCGATGGATGCGGTGCAGATTTTTGGGGGATATGGTTTTTCGAAGGAGTACCCGGTGGAGAAGTTGATGCGGGATGCGAAGGTGATGCAGATTTATGAGGGGACCAATCAGATTCAGCGCATGATTATGGTGCGGGAGTTATTTCAGCGCAGATAGGGGGGGGAGCAGGAAACGGAGCTTTTTAGGGAATAAAATTTTTCTTTTATTCGTAGTTTAGGGTAAGAAAATTTTTACGATGTTCATCGATTCCCTCCTATCTTGTCCAAAGCTGTCCCGAACGTTTATTCCACCCATTAGGGACAGCTATTTTTATTTTGGTTTTAGGGCAAAGAGTGCTGATAGAGAGCGCATAGGCGTTTGGGAGGGGGTGCTATGTGTGGGATTGTAGGGGCGTTAGCTTGGGAGGGGGAGAGGATTGAGGTGAGGGGTGCCAAAAGGATGGCGGATATTCTCTGGCATCGTGGCCCGGATGATGGTGGCTATTTGTTTATTCAGACCGGTTGTCGGGAGGGGATGCGGTTGTCGTTTTCTCAGATTTTTGGGGAGCATTCTCACGAGGGTTTGCCTAGGTTGGATAGGGTTGCGCTTCAGAAGCTTAGGGGGTACCATTGGGATTTATTTTTAGGGCATCGCAGGTTATCGATTTTGGACTTAGGTCCGGCTGGGCATCAGCCGATGGGGGATTTATCGAGGAATATTTGGGTGACCTACAATGGGGAGATTTACAATTTTCGCGAGTTGCGTAAGTTTTTGGAGGGGAGGGGTTATCCGTTTCGGAGTCAGACGGACACGGAGGTTTTAATTTACGCTTATTTAGAGTGGGGGATAGAGTGTGTGCATCGTTTGAATGGTATGTTTGCTTTTGCGTTGTACGACAATTATCGGAAGAGGTTGTATTTGGTTCGGGACAGGTTTGGGGTGAAGCCTTTGTATTACACTGTCATTGATGGAAGCCTAGACACATTTTTATTTGCAAGCGAGGTGAAGGGGATTTTGGCTTATGATTGGAGGAGAGTGGAGTTGGATTATCAGGCGTTGGCGGAATACTTTACATTTCAGAATATTTTTTCCTATCGCACGCTTTATGGGGGGATTTCGATTTTGGAGCCGGGGCATTATTTGGAGTTAGATATTGGTTCGAGGAGTTATAGGAAGCATCGGTATTGGGATTTTGAGTTTTCGAATTCCCCTTCGGAGGGAGGTTTTTCGGAGTATTTGGAGGGTTTGAAGGTACTTTTTGAGGGTGCGGTGAAGAGGCAGTTGGTGGCGGATGTGGAGGTGGGGAGTTATTTAAGCGGTGGGATTGACACCAGTTGCATTGTGGCGGTAGCCTCTAGGCAGTTGAGTTATTTAAAGACGTTTACGATTGGTTTTGATCTTCATTCGATTAGTGGGATGGAGTTGACGTATGATGAGAGGGAGAAGGCGGAGTACTTTTCCTATTTATTTAAGACGGAGCATTACGAGATGGTGTTAAAGGCGGGGGATATGGAGAGATGTCTGCCTAGGTTTGCTTATCATTTAGAGGAGCCTAGGGTGGGTCAGAGTTATCCTAATTTTTATGCATCCAATCTTGCTAGTCGATTTGTGAAGGTGGTTTTGAGTGGAACGGGTGGGGATGAGTTGTTTGCGGGTTATCCTTGGCGTTATTATCGGCATACGGTGAATAGGGACTTTGACGACTACATACAGAAATATTTTAACTTTTGGCAGCGTTTGATTGGAGAGGAGGATTTTCGGTCATTTTTTGCGCCCATTTGGAGGGAGGTGAGGGAGGTGGATTTGCGGGAGATTTTTCGGGGTGTTTTTCCTAGGGAGTGTGTTTGTGAGACACCGCAGGATTATATCAATTTATCGTTATATTTTGAGGCGAAGACATTTTTACATGGTTTATTGACGGTAGAGGACAAGTTAAGCATGGCGCATTCTTTGGAGAGTAGGGTTCCCTTTTTGGACAATGAGTTGGTGGAGTTTGCCCAGAGGATTCCGGTGGATTTCAAGTTAGCGAATTTAGGGGAGTGTTTGCGGATAAATGAGAATGAGATTGCCAAGCCGTTGCAGTATTATTTGAGGACTCGGGATGGGAAGGTGATTTTGAGGAGGATGGCGCGGAGGTATATTCCGGAGGAGATGGCCAATGGTTGGAAGCAGGGGTTTAGTTCACCGGATAGGAGTTGGTTTAAGGGGGAGAGTTTAGAGTTTGTGCGGAGTAGGTTATTGAGGGAGGGGGCATTGATTTATGATTTTTTTGATAGGGAGACGACTTTTCGTTTGGTGGAGGAGCATTTGAGTGGGAGTAGGAATCGCAGACTTTTTATTTGGTCTTTGTTGAATTTTGAGCAGTGGTTAGAGATTTTTATGAAGGGAGATTTAGAGAGTTTTGGGCAAGGGCGAAATTCTTTTTGAAAAGGGGTTTTTAGGGGAAAGGTTTTCCCCTAAATCTGAGAAGTTTTTGGGAGGGGGTGGTAGGGGGAACACTTTTTTCAAAAAGGGTTCCCCTTACAAAGTAAAAGTTTTTAGAGGTAGGGAACCTTTTTTTGAAAAAGGTTCCGAGAAGAAAAGTTTTTGGGAAGTCTGAAAACCTTTTTTCAAAAGGTTTTCAGGAAAAGAGGCACGGTTATGGTATTGGATATTGTTGCGCCTTTGAGGTGGGAGTTAGTTCCTCTGATACGGCGGTTGGAGGGTTGTCGGAGGGGGCGGTATGGTTTTGAGGGTTGGATTTCGGGGATGTTGGTTCGGATTTATTGGGTGGGGGTAGGGGAGATGGGATTGAGGAGGATGGTGGAGTATATGGATGCTCGTGTGCGATGTGTGTTATTTATTGGTTGTGCTGCGGGGTTAGAGGTGGGGATGGAGGTGGGTGATATTTTTTTTTGCAGGCCGTGTTATCGGGAGGTTCAGGGGGGGGTGGAGAGGGTGGGGTTGTCGTACAATGATAGGGTTCAGGAGGCTTTAGCTCGGGTTGTTTCTTTCCCGGTTAGGCGCAGTATAACGGTACGGGAGGTGGTACGTTTTCCTAGGCAGAAGGCGCGTTGGAGGCGATGTGGTGCGGGGTTATTGGAGATGGAGAATGCGCACGTAGCAGCTCTTTTTGCGGAGAGGTTTCCTTCCTTACCGTTAATTTTTTTACGAAGTGTTTTAGATCCTTTGCAGACTACGCTGCCGGAGGTAGGTGGTGTAGGTGAGCTTTTGGGGGCGGCATTTTTTACGCCTTGGAGGTTATTTTGTTTGGTGCGAGATTTTCGTCGTTGTGTTCATTCGCTTGCGGGGGGGGTGGTGGAGGTGTTGGGTTATCTGGAGAGGGAGGGTTTATTGGATTTGTTATAGGCTAGGACGAGGGCGAGGTTATCTTGGCCAAATTGAAGTCGGATGCGTTGGATGTGGTGTAGGTTGGGGTAGAGTTTTAGGATTTTTTGGAGGGCTTGGATTTTTTCCGAGGTGGGGACGGGGTTAGGTTTTGTGGAGAGTTGGCTTCTTCCCCATTCGATAGCGATATTATGTTTGGTAAGGAGTACGATTTCGGATTCTTTGGGGTTGATTTTGCCGTGGATATTGGAGAGATCGATTTTGGTGATATGCAGTTTTTGCACGAGGTTATGTTGATTTAGTTTATGGAGGAGGTAGCAGGCTTGTTGGATAGCGCTTAGATTTTTTTTAGAGGGGGTTGTAGGGGAGGGGATACCTATGATTTGGGGAAGTTGGAGTTTTGGATGGACATATCGTTGATGGATGGGAAAGGCATCTTTATCCCAGAAGAATTTATCTTTTTGGACATAGCTCCAGCATAGGGGGCGTCGCAGTTTGAGTTTGATTTGAACATGGTTGGGGTAAGATTTTTGTATGGAGAGGATTTTGCGTATCCAGGGGATTTGTTGATATTGGTAGGTGAGTTGGAAGATAAGGTTTTCTTGGAAGAGGCTGATTTTTGGGGGGTTAAGTTGGGAGATGTTTTGTTGATTTAGCCAGGGGGGTAGGGTGTTATTTTCAAAATTATTTTGGATTTTATATTCGGGCAGGGCGCAAATTTTATTTTGAACATAGTTAGAGCTTACAATGGCCAGGGCGGATAGGAGCAGAGAGGAGGTGAGGGTACTAGCTGGGTGTTTTAGGAAGTTTTTAAGTTTCATGATTTTTAGGGGTTGGTATAAGGCTTAAGCAGATTTTTTTTGTCTTTTATGTTCTTGGAGAGCGAGGGAGATCATTTTGGTGCACAGTTGTGGGAAGGAGATACCGGCGGCGGCGCAAGCTTTTGGTAGGAGGCTGGTTTGGGTAAGTCCGGGGAGGGTATTGAGTTCGAGCACATAGATTTTTTGGTAGTTCCAGATAAGGTCTACGCGGGAGAAGTGGCGGCATTTCAAGGATTTATGGGCAAGGAGAGCAGCATTTTGTAATTGTTTGGTGAGTTTGGAGGGTGGGTGTATAAGGTAGTTGGTGGTATTGGGGGTATATTTGGCGGTATAGTCGAAGAGTTTGTTAGGGGTTTGGATTTCGATGGCGGGTAGGGGTTGATTTTCTAGGATAGCGACGGTAAATTCTTTACCTTGGATATATTCTTCCACTAGGATTTGGTTGCAGAGTTGGGATAGATGTTGGAGAGCTTGTTTAAATTCGGATGAATTTTGGGCAATATGCAGTCCGATGCTAGAGCCTTCTTGGGGGGGTTTTAGGATCAGGGGATATTTTAATTCTTTTTGAACAAGTTTTAAGACAATCTTTTTAGGCCAATAGGAAGAGAGGAGTAGGCTTTTAGGGGTATGTAGATTAGATTTTTGGAAATATTTTTTGGCGATAGATTTATGGATAGCTTTTTGGCAGGTATTGGAATTGGAGCCGGTGTAGGGGATGGAAAGTTTTTCCAGTTCTTTTTGGACCTGTCCATTTTCTCCGGCGCCGCCGTGTAGGGCAAGGAAGACCACATCGGGCCAGAGTTTTTTGGGGTACTTGGCGAAGGGGACTAGATTGTTTTGGATATCGTATTTTTGGACGGGGTAGCCTAGATTTTGGAGGGTATGTATGACGGCTTGTCCGGATTTTAGGCTTACTTCACGTTCTCGGGAGTTTCCTCCCATGAAGACGGCGATTTTAGGGAGTTTGTATTTCATGGTTATTCCCATTAGGATTTAGGCAGCTAGGATTTTATTTTGGGGGAAGCCATAGCCCAATATTTTGACTTCTGGTTGGAGGAGAATTTTTCTTTTTTTTAGGACGCAGTTTTGGACGAAGTAGATGAGGTGATAGATATCGTTGGCGGTGGCGTTGTTATGGTTGAGGATAAAGTTGGCATGGATTTTGGAGATCATAGCGCCGCCGTACTGGACGCCTTTGAGGCCGAGTTGGTCGATAATTTTGCCGGCGCTTTGCCCGGGAGGGTTTTTGAAGATGCAGCCGGCGCTTTTTTCTCCGAAGGGTTGATGGATTTTTTTTTCGAGGAGGATTTGTTTGGTTTTATTTTTAACGTGTTCGCAAGAGGAGGTTTTGAGTTGTAGTTTGGCTTCCACGATTAGTCCTGGGATATGGGAGGTTCGGTAGCCGAAGTTTAGGTTGGAGGTGATATGGAGTTTTCCGTTGAGGTCTATCCATTTCACCCATTGGATTCTTTCTGCGATGCAGCCATATTTTCCGCCGGCGTTCATAGCGACGGCTCCGCCGATGGTGCCGGGGATACCTGCGAGGCATTCGAGGCCTGAGAGGCCGTACTGAGCGGCTTGGTGGACAGCTTTTGGGGTAGGTACACCGGCTTGGAGGATGCAGAAATCTGTGCCCCAGCGAGCTTGATTGAGGTCGGTGGTTCGCAGGACAAGCCCGAGGTAGGGTTGATCGCCGAAGAGGATATTGCTTCCGCCGCCCCAGAATAGGTAGGGGAGTTGGCTTTGACGCAGCCATTGCAGCAGTTTTTGGCAGGCTTGGATGGTGGTTGGTTGGGCGAGGATATGCGCAGAGGCGCCGACCCCGTAGGTGGTGTAGCGGCTGAGGGGGATATTGGTTTGAAAACGGACACCATCGATTTTTGGGTAGATCATTTTTTAGGCACTCCGTTTAGATAAGTAATGGAGTTGTTGGATCAGAGAAGGGATAAGTTTGTAGACATTGCCGGCTCCCATGGTGAGGACGACGGCAGGGGGGGTAATAAAACTAGGGATATAGTTTGCGATTTGGGAAAAGTCGGGGATATATTTTGCTTTTCCGCCTAGCCATTGTATGCGTTGGCAGAGGTCAAGGGAGTGGACTCTAGCTTTCCATTCGCTTCTCTCGCGTGCTTGGTAGATATCGGTTAGGATGACCATATCTGCTTCTACTAGAGCGAGGGCGAGTTCTTCCAACATTTTGTAGGTACGGGAGTATTGATGGGGTTGGAAGACGACCCAGAGGGGAAAGTTAGGGAATTTTTGTCTACATGCGTTTAATGTGGCTCGAATTTCGGTAGGGTGATGGGCGTAGTCATCGATGAGGAGGAGTCCATTTTTGCGAGTGATGATTTGGAATCGTCGTTGGACGCCGGAGAAATCTTTCAATGTTTTTTTGACCTTATGGAGGGAAATTCTCATTTCATGGGCAAGGGCAATGGTAGCGAGAGCGTTATAGACATTATGTAGGCCGGGGATTTGGAGTTGAAATTCGCCTAGATTTTCTTTGTGATAGAAGGCTTGGAATAGGGTTTTGTGGGGGAGGAGTTGGATATGTTCGGCTCGGAGGTCTGATTTTGTTTGTTTTCCTATTCCGAAGCTGATGGTATTTATTTTTGTTTTTAGGTTTTGTGCGATTTCTTGGCTGGTGGGGCAGTGGTAGGGGAAGATCAGGGTACCGTGTTGTGGGAGTTTATGGCAGAATGTGGAGAAGGCATTTTCGAGGTCGTGGATATCTTGGTAGTAGTCGAGGTGTTCTGCTTCGATGTTGGTCAGGACGATATGTTTGGGGGAGAGGTCTAGGAAGGAGCGTTGGTATTCGCAGGCTTCGGCGACGAAGTAGTTTCCTTGGCCGAGGCGGGCGTGGGTAGGTGGATAGTGTCCGCCGATGAGGTAGCCGGGGTTATATCCAGCTTTTTCTAGGCAGGTGGCGATCATGGCGGTGGTGGTGGTTTTTCCGTGTGTGCCGCAGACGGCGATTCCTTTTCTTGGGTTAAAGATTTGGGCGAGGGAGGTAGAATATTTTTGGAGGGGTAGGGAGAGTTTTTTGGCCTGAAGGATTTCCACGTTATGGGGGGGGATGGCGGCGGAGTGGATCACGAGGTCTAGATTTTTATGGATATTTTTGGCTTGATGGGGTGTGATTTTTATTTTTTTTTGAACAAGTTCTTGGCAGGTAGGGGATTGGGGGGAGGCATCGGAGCCGGAGACATGGTATCCTTTTTCCAAAAGGATTTTTGCCAATCCACTCATGCCGATTCCGCCGATACCGATAAGGTGGATGCGTTTCATGGGGATCAATCTTTCTTGCTAAAGAGGGGGATGCGGATTTTTATACCTTTTGGTAGGATATTGGGATTTTTGATTTTATGTTTATTGGCCAACCAGATGGCGCGCCACATTTTAGGGTTGTTGTAGTAATCTTCAGCGATAGCGGAGAGGGTATCATCGGATTGGGTGAGATAGGTTTCGTAGCGGACTTTTCCTTTTTTAAGTTTTTGGGCGATTTTATCGTTTTGGTGTTGGGTTAGGAGTAGTTTTTTGTTTTTGACGTTGGGCAGGAGGATGGTTTTGCCCACGGGGAGGACATTTTTATTTTTGATGATATGTCGATTGAATTCGAAGATTTTTTTTCCACCTCGGTATCCGCTTCCGTAGAAGCGTTTTCCTAGGATCCAGAGGGAGTCGCCGGGTTGGATGGTATAGCGGAGGATATTTTTTTTCAGGGTAGGTTTTGTTGTTATGGTTGGGAGTTTTTGGCTTTTTTGGACGGCGTTTTGGAGGGTATTTTGGATTTTTTTCAGGGTAGGTTTGAGTTGTTGGTGGACTAAATTTTTTTCTTTTTCTAGTTGTTTTTGGACACTTTGAAGAACTGTTTGCATGGAGGGTTTGGTGGAGTTGGAAGTGATTTTCTTTTCAGGTGGAGAATTTTCTTTCCAAAAGAACATTGCATAGATGACCAGGGCGGTGGCGAGGAGCATGGAGAGTTTTAAGAATTTTTTTATCCAGGCTTCTTTTTTCTTTCGTTTCATTGTTTTCCCTCTTTCTTGTTGATTGTGGGGAATTTTTTCCTTATTATGCGGCGATTGAATTTTGTTTCTTGGGTGTATTATCGGCATATTGGAGCAAAAAATTAACTATTTTTTGAGCGCTTTTTGGATTTCCCATTTGGACGCTGTTGAGTTTCATTGCTTGGAGGTAGGGGGAGAAGAGGAGTTTGTTTAGAATTTGGGGGAGTTGGGAGATATTTTCTTGTTTGAGGACGATGGCGGCGCCTTGTTCTTCGGCGGCGATAGCGTTTTCCCATTGGTGGTTATTGCTGGCGTAGGGGTAGGGGATGAGGATCATTGGTAGGCCGGCGGCGCTAGCTTCGGCGATGCTACCTCCGCCGCTTCTTCCGATGAAGAGGTCGCTGGCGCCGTAGAGCCATCCCATTTCGGCGCAGAAGGGGGTGAGGTGATATTCGAAGCCATGGGTTTGGTAAGCTTGTTTGAGTTCCTCTTGTTCATAGGGGCCACAGAGGTGGATCCACTGGATATGGTCTTTTTGTTTTTGCAAGTAAGGAAGAGCTTGACGGACCCCTTGATTTATGGCTTTTGCGCCTTGGGATCCTCCCATTACTAAGATAGTTTTTTTATTGGTGCTGAGTTTTAATTTTTGGATAGCTTTCTTTTTATTTTTGGCAATAGCTTGTTTTCGTATGGGGTTTCCAAGCACTTGGATGGGCTGGTGAAAATATTTTTGGGACTCTTTCCAGGGGGAGATGGTGGCATGGGAGAGGGAGGAGAAAAAGCGGCTAACTTTGCCGGGGATGGTATTTTGTTCCATTTGGAAGAGGGGGATATTTAGAAAATACGCAGCTAGAGAGGAGGGGAAGGCTGCATAGCTTCCGAATCCGACAAAGGCGAAGGGTTTCCATTTTTTTAGGATCTTCAGGGAGGATTTCCAGGCCAGAAAAAGTTGGATAGGAAAGCTCCAATTTTTTTTCCATTTTGGGGCTTGAATTTTTTCGATGATTACGGGAGTATTTTGGAGCCAGAGTTGTTCTTTTTTTCCCCAGGTGGTTAGGAGGATGGTTTGGATATTGTGTTTTTGGAGTTCTTCGGCAAGGGCAATGGCGGGAAAAATATGTCCGCCGGTGCCTCCGGTTCCCATAGCTAGGATGGGTTTGGGGTGGGTTGGGGGAGTAGTTGTTGGCATAGTTTTTTCCTTTTTGAATCGGCGATATTGAGTAAAATTCCCACTGCGGCCATCGAGCAGATCATAGAAGAGCCTCCAAAGCTAATAAAGGGTAGGGAGATCCCTTTGGTGGGTATGGAGGCGGTGACCACGGCGATATTGAGGGCGGATTGGAGAGTGAGGGAGAATAGTATCCCAAAAGCCAATAGGCGTCCAAATCGATCCGGGGCGGCGTTCATAATTTTTCTTCCCCACCACAGGAGCGCTAGCAAAAGCAAAATCAGCGACCAGGTACCGATAAGGCCCAATTCTTCGGCGATGATGGCGAAGATAAAATCCGTGTGGTCTTCTGGCAGGAAAAAGAGTTTTTGTCGGCTAGCTCCTAGCCCTAGTCCGCTGAAGCCACCGGAGCCGATTGCGATCAGGGATTGACGGATTTGGTGCCCTTTGTTGAGCGGGTCCAGATCGGGGTAGAGAAAGACCAGAAGTCGGGATTTGACGTGGTCAAATTTCCATATCATGGCAATGGTGATGGCCGGTAGCCCGGCGAGAAGAAGGGGGAGAAAGTGGCGAAGGGGAGTTCCGCCTACGATAAAAATGGCGGAGCTGATGGTCAAGATAAAGAGCGCTGTGCCAAAATCCGGCTCGATAAGGACCAGTCCTGCTAGGAGTGCGATAAGGGAAAACATGGGGAGGAAGGCTTTTTGAAAAGAGTGGAGTTTCTCTTGGTTCTGGCAGACATACGAGGCGCTAATGAGGATGGCGACAAGTTTAGCAATCTCGGAGGGTTGTATTCCGATTCCCATCAGGCGCAGCCATCGCCGCGCCCCGTTGATTTTTGCACCGATTCCCGGAATAAGAACGGCGATCAGGAGTAGTACCACTGTGGCGTAGATTTGATTTTTGTATTTGTACAAATCTCTGTAGTTGGTATGCCATAATAAAATTAAAACTGTCCATGATAGACTAACCCAGAGAATTTGCTTGCGCAAGAGTTTAGAAGGATCGGCTAGATCCAGTCGTCGCATTGCGCTGGTTGAGTAAATCATCACCACCCCAATGGCAAGCAAAATCGTAACGAGGAGGAGCACGATATTCCTAGAGGTTAGGATTTCTAGGATTTTTGACTTTGGTTCTTTTGGGGAGGGGAGGAAGGTGGATTGGATATTTTTGATTTTCATCATTGGGTTGATTTTCCTTGCTTAGGTGGTGAGAAGGTTAAGTCCGAGCAGGGAAGTGATCGCCAAGAGAAAGCTGACAATCCAGAAGCGAATGGTGATCTTGGTTTCGCTTAATCCCAAAAACTGGTAGTGATGGTGTAAGGGAGCGATTTTAAAGATACGTTTTTTTCTTAGTTTAAACGAGGCCACTTGTAAAATGACGGA
Organism: Planctomycetota bacterium; assembly: GCA_003694635.1. GTDB lineage: Bacteria > Planctomycetota > J132 > J132 > J132 > J132. Next base: position 11,221 of record RFKQ01000025.1, on the reverse strand, counting down.
GAGAGTTTCTAGGACAAAGATCCCGCAAAGAAAAATCAGTAAAATAGGCTGTTGCAGCATAAGGGCACTTAGGCCGATGATAGCGCCGAGGGGAAGCGAGCCGGAATCTCCCATAAAAATTTGTGCTGGATGACAGTTGTACCACAAAAATCCCAACAAACTTCCCAGCAGGGACGCAAGAGCAATCATGATTTCAGCATTGGGCACCGGCGCGCCGTTTGGGACGTTCGCAGCTGCGAGAAGCCCAAGGGCCATTAGAGAAATCAGCACTGGTATAGCGCTGCCTGCTGCTAGCCCATCCAATCCATCGGTGAGATTGACAGCATTGCTACTAGCCACAATCACCACCGCCGCAAATGGTGGATAAAGAACATCGAGAGGAAAAGAAGAAAGGAATGAGGGATTTTTCCCCATTCCGTGCAAAAAGCACCCAATGCCCAATGCCAATATCATTTGAAATAAAAATTTTGTCCTAGCTCGAATTCCCTTTTCATTTTGGACTTTTGCAAAATCATCCACCGCCCCCAACAAGGAAAAAGAAAGAAAGCAAAACAAAATCAAAATCAACGAAGTACTCAGCGGAGCAAACAAAACACAGCTCAACACCGTCGCCAATACCACAACAACTCCCCCCATCGTCGGCGTCCCACGCTTAGAAGCATGAATCTGGTTCAAACGCTCCGAATCCGTCTTATCCGTACACTCCCGCACCCCCCTTAACTTCCGAATAAACCAAGGGATCCCAAAATAAACCCCAAAAAACGAAACAAACATAGAACCTAGCATTCCAATTTCCAATTTCATATTACTTTTTCTCAGAACCTTTTTTCAAAAAGGTTCCAAACCTCCAAAAACTTTTTGCATTTAGGAGAAAAACTTTTCGAAAAAAGTTTTTCTCCTAAAAACCCCTTTTCCAGAACTTTTTTCTCCTGAAACCCTTTTTAGAAAAAAGGGTTTCAGACTTCCCAAAAACTTTTCTTTTTCTCTTATCTTCTCGTACGCATACCTGTGACATTTCTATATCTACCCTCAAAACGCGCTTCTGTTCGCTTTAACTGATTCATCGGAAAAGAGGGGAAAAAACTTTAGGTAGGCGAGAAAAATTCTGCACAATGCCCCCAATGGCTTTTTGATCGATAGGAAGCTGGCGCTACGGCAGAAAGTGAGGATTGGGAAAGGGGAGGAAAATTTTGGTGGGCTTACTGTGCGGCGGGAAGTTCCTGGACGCTGATTCCTTCAAACTCAAACAGGGCGAACCCAAAATGAATAAAGAGCACGGCGATGGTTCCCCAAATAATGGCGGCGGTGATATCATGGCTGATATCCCGCCCTGAGTTTTTTTCCCGCATTCCGATGAGATAGGTGATCACGCCTAGCACAGCTCCGCACAGAAGGGTTTTGGCAAGCACCCAGGAGAAGCCAAAGAAGATTAGGCTTTTGCTGCCGGTCATTTTCCCTTCATCCCAGAGGAGATAGTGAAAATTGGTATGCCAGAAATAGCTGGAATAGTCTGGATGAGTATAGATAAAAATGGCTAAGGAGAAGATTCTCGCCACTAGGAACGACAAGAAGGTCAGGAATGGTAAGCCGATTAGAAAAGCGAAGAGAATATTGGTATAGAGGTATCGTTCGGGGGAGGCGCCTAGGGAGCGCATTGCATCGATTTGTTTGGTATAGACGCGGTTTCCCAAATCAGCTGTGATGGCAGCTCCGCCTCGAGCGGCCAGTAGAATGGTAGCGATGAGAGGGATAAAGATTCGGTAGAGGGCGAAGCCGACCGCTGCTAGGATATCGTCGATTAGGAGGGGTTCGTTGTAGCTACGGAAGGGGAGGAATTGGTAGGTAAAGTAGGTGATGACGAATCCGATGATGGCGCCGGCGATGGAGATATAGAGAGCGGAGGATAGGAAGCTGACGAGGCGTAGGTAATAAAAAAAATATCGGATACCCCAGAGAGGTTTTTTCCAAAGGGGAAGTAGATAGAAAAAAAAGGAGACCATAGCTAGGAAGGCTTGTCCGGTGGTGTCAAAGAAATGGGCGATCCATTTTTGCAAGGTGGGAAGTATTCCTGGAGAAGAGAGTGCGGGAGGATTTTCGATGACAAAGCCCTCTTCGACGAGTTCTTCGATTTGAGTTTTGGTCACTTGTCGGAACTGTTTATTTTGGGCATCTAGGTAGATGATACGATCTGCGATAGGGGCGAGGTATTTGTATTCATGGGTGACCACGAGGGTGGTTTTGGCGTAGTATTTTTGGGTATCTTGAATCATTTGAGCGACTTTTTTGGCGTTGGCTGGATCGAGTCCGGCAGTGGGTTCATCGTAGACAATGACATCGGGTTGGTAGGCGAGGGTTCTTGCGATGGAGATGCGTTTTTTTTGGCCTCCGGAGCAGTGGGAGATTTTTAAGCGGGTATCGATGCCTAGATTTTGGGTGATTTCTTGGGCAAAGGTTTTTCTTTCTTCTTTTTTCCAGCGATAGGTGGAGTGGTCCATTGCAAAGTTTAGGTTATCGAGGATATTGAACTCATCGAGTAGCCCGTATTCCTGGAAGACGATACCCACTTTTTTCGGGGCGCGTTTGATGCCTTTTTTTAGGATATCGACTCCGTCGACGTAAATAGAGCCTTGGATTTGGAAGGAGGGGTTATCCTTGTGGATTAGGCCGGTGAGCAGGCGTAGAAAGACGGATTTTCCGCTTCCGCTAGCGCCGACGAGTAGCACCAGTTCCCCGGGTTGGATGCGTAGATTGGCGTTATCGAGAAGGATTTTTTCTTTTGTTTTGACGCTTAGATTTTCGATATGGAGTATGGGTTGTTCTTTTGGGTTGGCGATCACGTTTTATTCTCCTGCGATTTTTCCAATAAATACGGTTCCTTCGGCGGGAGGGGGGCCGGGGGTAGGGGTTTTGATCTGGAGCCATTCGGTTTCTTTCCAGAGAATTTGTTGTCGTAGAATGCGGGCTAGGGCGGGGTTAATACCTTCTTTGGGGTTGCCGTTTTTGCATAGGATTTGGTTGGTGATTTCTCGGACTAGATCGTCCATATCGCCCATGAGGTTGGAGAGCATTTCGAGGATTTTGGGTAGTTCTTTCATTAGGGCTTGTTGGAGGTGTTCGTTTTCCACAATTCCTTCTTGGAGGACTTCTTTGATGATTTTTTGGAAGCGGGGGTCGTTGAGGATTTGGTTTAGGCTATCTTGGAAGGTTTGGGCGACTTTTGGGCTGGAGGTGACGTCCCTTGCGACTTGCACAAATAGATTTTTGATTTGATTTTCGTGTTTTTTGATAATTTTTGTGCCTTCGTTTTCTAGAAATTCTCGCAGTTTATCCATGCCGGACTTTTTGAAGCCTATTTTGTGGCTGAGTTCGTGGAAGATGATGCTGGTGACGGGGAATTTTTCCCAAACTTCCATAGCGATGGGTTGTAGGATTGGTGGAGCTCGTTTTTCGAGGCTTTTGGTGACTTGAGTTTGGACAGAGGAGATTAGGTTTTGGTTGAGCAATTTTTCTTCTAGGAGGTTGGTTAGGAGGTTTTGACGTTTGCTGACGGCATGGATAAGTCCTTGTTGGATATAGGGGGAGAGGGCGGAGACGATTTGATCGAAGGCGGGTTGAAGTTTATGTTTCAGGAGTTTTTTTTGTTTTTCAAGGACATTTTGGAAATATTTTTTTAATTCTTTTCCTCGCCTGCCTTTCAGGAGTGTTTCCACGATACTTTCGGCGGTACCACTGTCTTCGTAGTAGTAGAATTGGGAGGATTGGGAGAGGTATTGGAATTTATCGGGGAACATTTCCACCCAGACTTCGCAGCCTTTATTATACGAGATTTTTTTGATCACTCTTCCGATCACAACGTACATTTCTCCGTCGTAGTAGTTGACGGGATCGCTAGGGGAGAGGTAGACGTTTTGGTGGAATTTTATTTTGAGGCGGAGGGGGGAGGAGTGGAGGTAGACAAAGAAGTTTTTCATTTTATTGAGTTCTTGGTGGAGGGATTTTTTTTTATCCATAAGGAGGTAAGGGGAGGCTAGTAGGCATCCCCAGATGAGGGCTCCTAGATAAATCCGTTTGCGGTTCAAGGTTATTTCCTTTCTTTGCTTTGGCTTTCAAAAATGGCCAAAAGTATGTTTTTTCGTTTTGAGTAGGGGCGAAGGGTTTCATAGATTTTTTGGAGGGTATGGGGGGAAGGGTTTTTCAGATGAGCGTAGATAAGGGTGGTGTGATCGTCTTGGAGGATATCCACTGATGTTATGGCGGGGAGGCGTTGAAGTTTGGTTTGGAGTTGTTGTTGGAGTTGAAGTTCGGGGCTGAGTAGGACTTGGATTTGGGTGGAGAGCTGAAATTTTCTTCCCTCGATTTCCAGGTCTACTTCGGCGAAGTAGGCGAGGTAGCCTTGTTTGGGGGGGCAGATTTTGCCGGTGAGGGTATTTTGTTGGACGTAGGCTTTTTTCGTTTTCCAGGTAGCTTTTCGAAAGTCCATGGTAGGGGAGTAGCTGACCCAGAGGCGTCCTCCGAGGAGTTTTTGGGAGGATTTTGCCCGAATGGTTCCTGGTTGGGGGAAGTGCCAGGTGAGGGTAGGGAAGGGTTTTTGATGGATTTGGGAGTAGAGGAAGGCGGAGAGGGTTTGTAGGGATTTTTCGAAGGTATGGCCTTGGGGGGTTTTTTGTCGCAGTCCGTGGCCGGCGTTTGGGACATAGAGGATCCATTTCTTTTGGGGCAAGTCTTTCCAGTAGAGGTTGAGTGAATCGACGGTCCAGTAGGGGTCATTTGTGCCGTTGATGATGAGTTTATTGGCGGTGAGTTGTTGGCGATAGGAGTAGGGGTCAACCAGTTGGAGTAGGGATTGGCCTAGAGGGGATTGGAGGACGTTGGCGAGGAGCTTGCGTTTGCGGTAGTCTTTGAGTTTTTCGCTGGGGCGGTGGTAGTAGCGATATTGTTGTTGGATTTGTTTGTGCATATTGAGGGTATCGATAACCATGGGGATGATGGCGTGGATACGGGGGTCTACGGCGGCGCTTAGCCAGGAGGTCCAACCTCTTTTGGAGGAGCCTAAGACGATAAAGCGCCGAATGTTTTGGTTAAATTCTTTTCGGGCGAGCTCTTGGAGGGCATCCATGCATTTCACCACGCTTTTTACCATAGGGAAGAGGAGTGGCCAGGTGGGATCTTTGGTTTGTAGGTAGCGCACGAAGGTCTCGGCGATGAGGGCATCTTCTTTTTTACCGCCGAGTAGGGGTTGGTTGGGGATGCCGTGTAGGATGGCGGTGGGGGAGTGGATTTTTTTGGCGAGCATAAGGGCGAACATCATCCATTTTGGTTTAAATTTGCCGCCTACGTTGAGGATAGGGAGGCTGTGGTGGAGGGGGATATTTTTGGGGAGGTAGAGGCTTAGGTCATGTTGCCAGAGGATGCCATGCCATTTTTGGGAGGTGAGTTGGAGGAGGTAGACTTTATCGCCGTTGAGTTGGTAGATTTTTTTGATGCGCCAGTGGAAGTGGGGTTCTGGTTTTTGCACGTATTGTTGGAGGGGGGAGGCGAGGGTGGTGTAGGGGAGGAGGCAGAGTATTCCGAAGGGGACTGTTCGTAGAGGGCGCATAGTTTTCTCCTTATTCTTTTTAAACTTTGAGTTGTTTGGAAACGTAAGCTAGAGGGAATGCCCCATAGGGAAGGATAGGGTTTCATTTTATCATAGTTCGCTATTCTGTACAAGTGGTTGGGGTTGGTTTTATCCCTTGCAAAGGATGGGAGGAGAGGTATAATTCAGTGTATGTTAATTTGGTATTGTAAAAAGGAGCTAAAAAATGTCGGAAAAGTTGGTGCTTTATCAGTTGGAGGCGTGTCCTTATTGTAAATTGGTGCGGAGGAAGTTGGAGGTTTTGGGTTTGAGTTATGAGGTGAGGTCTGTGCCGCCTCGTCGGGAGGATCGCAAGGAGGTGCAAGAGCTTTCTGGGCAGAGTGCTGTGCCGGTATTGGTGCATGGGGAGAAGGTGGTGTATGATAGTGCGGTGATTTTGCAGTATTTGGACGAGCAATTTGGTCCGGAGGGTGGATCTGGCCCTTTGCCGGGCCAGAATTATGGGATGCGCGTTGAGGTAAAGGGTGGTATAGGTTTGGAGGATTTAAAGGCGATCACTTTGGAGGCTTTGAAGGAGGAGGCCTTTGGGGTATTGACGGAGATAGATGTGAAGGCGACGTTGAAGAAGAAGTTGGGGGTAGACGTACCGGAGCAGTTGATTTTAGGGGCATGCAATCCTCAGATGGCGCATAAGGCGATGGAGATGGAGCCGGATTTAGGGTTGTTGCTTCCTTGCAACGTGGTGATTCGGCAGAATTCGGAGGGGGGGTATTTGGTCTCGGCGATTCATCCGTTGGCGTTGTTTGGGGTGGTGGCTAGGGATGACATGATACCTTTGGCTGCGGAGGTGAAGTCGATGTTGGGGAGGGCGTTGGAGAAGATTGCAGCTCGGGTAGAGCAGACCTCGGTTTCTTAGGTTCTAGTTGAAGTTTTAGGGTGGGGTTGTCTTTTCTTTTGTTGGGAGAGGGCGATTTTACTAGGATTGGTTGAGCGTGATGATGAGGTGTAGTGAGGAAAAGGCGATGTAAAGGAGCTTTTGATATGCTCAAAAAAAAATGGGTTTTGTACACTGGAGCTGGCTTAGGTTTTTTGCTATTGATTTTGCACTCAATGGGGGTATTTTATTCCAAGATTTCACCGGGATATTTGGAGGTAGAGCATATTGTTCCGAGGGTGAAGGGGGAGCAGAAGGTGGTTTGGCGTACGATTACGCCGGTGCATCGGGCGTTGGGTACGATTTCGTCGGCGAAGGAGATATCGATATCTTCGCAGGTTAGGGGTGTGGTGGAGGGGGTATATTTTAAGGAGGGGGATGAGGTTCGTCGTGGGGATTTGTTGGTTAAGATCAATGATGAGGAATTTCGCACTCGTTTGGAGCAGAGTCGGAAGGGTTTAGAGATTGCTCGGGCATCGCAGCGTCAGGCGATTCAGATGTTGGTGGTAGCGCAGGCGGGTTATGCGCGCAGTGAGTCGGACAAGGAGGCGGCTCAGGCGGCGGTATTGCAGGCGCAGCAGCGTCAGAAGGCGGCAGAGGCGGCCTGGCGGGAGGCGAAGAATAAGTTGGAGCGGGACAAGGCTCTTCGGCAGAAGAGGATGCTTTCGGAGGAGGAGTTGGAGCGTTCGCGGGTATTTTATCAGCAGGCGGAGTCGAATTACAATCAGGCGAAGCAGGGGGTAAAGATAGCTCGCTCTCGGTTGGAGGGGGTGTTGCAGTTGTTAAAGTCGGCCAAGGCGGCGGTGGATCAGGCTAGGATTGGGGTAGAGATTGCCAAGGCGAGTGTGGAGCAGGCCAAGCAGATTGTGAAGGAGGCGGAGATTGCTCTTCAATATACATTGATTCGAGCCCCGGACGATGGGGTATTGGTACGGAAGTGGATTGAGCCTGGGAATTTGGCGTGGCCTGGGAAGGTATTGTTGCAGATACACAAGCCGAAGATATTGAAGTTAGAGGGGGAGGTGCCGGAGTCATTGCGCCCTCGTATTGCGTTGGGAAAGAAGTTTTGGGTGCATGTAAGTTCTATTGGTTATAAGGAGCTGGCGGAGCTGGTGGAGATTATTCCTTCTGCGGATCCGCGCAGCCGGACGTTTCGGGTTAAGCTTCTTTTGCCTTATCGTAAGAAGTTATATCCGGGGATGTTTGGAACTTTTTTGATTCCGCTTCCTGTTCGGAAGGCGATTTTGGTGGATCGGCGTTCGATTGAGCGGGTGGGTCAGTTTGAGTCGGTGTATGTGAAGCAGCGGGATAGGGAGGGTAGGGAGTATTGGATTCGTCGTTGGATTACGACGGGGGCTTCGTATGGGGAGCTGGTGGAGGTGTTGAGTGGTTTAGGGGTGGAGGAGAGGGTGGCCATTTTGCGCTAAGGCGGGTGGGAGGTGGTGTTGGTTCATGAGGTTGTGCAGATAATATGGAGAAAGAAGAGGTTATGGAGTATAGAAGAGGTTGGATCACGGCGATAGTTGAGAAGTTTTTGACCGGTTATGCGTCGATGATTTTGGTGCTTTTTGCGGTGGTGGTAGGGGTGGGGGCGATTTTGCTTACTCCGCGGGAGGAGGAGCCTCAGATTGTGGTACCGTTGGCGGATGTTTATGTTTATTATCCTGGGGCGAGTGCTCAGGAGGTGGAGTATTTGGTCGCTTCCCCTTTGGAGAAGTTGTTGTGGCAGATTGATGGTGTGGAGTATGTGTATTCGGTATCCAAGCGGGACATGGCGATAGTTACGGTGCGTTTTTATGTAGGGGAGGATCGGGAGCGGTCTTTGATCAAGTTATATAATAAGATTTATTCTCACATTGACAGGACCACTCCGGGGGTGACGCAGTGGGTGATCAAGCCGGTAGAGATTGACGATGTTCCGATTGTGAACTTAACGCTTTTTTCTAGGAAGTATGATGATTATGCGTTGCGGCGGATTGGGGAGGAGGTATTGAATCGTTTGGAGTCCATTGAGAATTTATCTCGCACTCAGATTGTGGGAGGGCTTCCTCGTCAGGTTCGGATTGAGTTGGATTCGGAGAAGTTGGCGGGTAGTCATCTTACGCCTTTAGAGGTGTATCAGGTGTTGCAGAGGGAGAATATTTCTTTAACGGCGGGGAGTTTTAATCGGGACAATCGTTCCGTGCCGGTGTTTAGTGGTCCGTTTTTGGAGAATATTGATCACATTCGCAATCTTGTGGTGGGTTCTTATCAGGGAAAGCCGGTGTATCTGAATCAGGTAGCGAAGATTTTGGATGGTCCGGCGGAGCAGACGACGTACACGCGTATTGCGTTTGGGCCGGCGAGTGAGCGTTATTCGGGCTATCCTACTTCTTCGGCGGTGACCTTAGCGCTATCGAAGAAGAAGGGGACGAATGCGGTGAGGGTAGCGGAGGAGATTTTGGAGAAGATGGAGGAGATACGTCGGAAGTATCTTCCCCAGGAGGTGGAGGTGGTGGTTACTCGAAATTATGGGGAGACGGCGGATGAGAAGGTAAATGAGTTGCTTTCGTCGTTGTTATTTGCGATTTTGACGGTGGTGGTTTTGTTGGCGTTTACGTTAGGTTGGCGGGAGGCGTTGATTGTTTCGGCGGCGGTGCCGATTAGTTTTGCGCTGGCGTTATTTGTCAATTATCTTTCAGGCTACACCATTAATCGCGTGACTCTTTTTGCTTTAATTCTTTCTTTAGGTTTGGTGGTAGATGATCCCATCACGAATGTGGATAATATTCAGCGGCATATTCTTTCCGGCCGGCATAGGTCGCCGATATTGGCTACATTGTTTGGGGTAGCGGAGGTAATTCCGCCCGTGATCATGTCCACGTTAGCGATCATTGTTTCGTTTTTACCGATGTTTTTTATCACGGGGATGATGGGTCCGTACATGGGGCCGATGGCGATCAATGTGCCGTTGACGGTGACCTTTTCGACGGTGTGTGCGTTGACGATTGTACCTTGGGCGGCGTTTCATTTGTTAAAGAGGTTTCATCGGTATGGAGATGGGGTTGGGGAGTTGGTTTCTTCTTCGGAGAAGGGGGCTAGAGTGGAGGAGAGTTGGGTGATGGGATTTTATCGCCGGTTGGTGAAGCCGTTTTTGGATTCTCGCAGGAATGCGTATTTTTTATTGGTTGGGATGGTTTTGCTTTTAGGTTTGGCGGGTTTTTTGGCGTTGAGTGGTTTGGTGCCGTTGAAGATGTTGCCGTTTGACAACAAGAATGAGTTTCAGATTGTGGTGGATATGCCGGAGGGGGCGACGTTGGAGCAGACGGATGCGGTGGTACGGGCGTATGAGGAGTATTTGCGTGGGGTGGCGGAGGTTCGGGACATTACCTCGTATGTGGGGACTTCTTCTCCGATGGATTTCAATGGGATGGTGCGTCATTATTACTTGCGTCGAGGTCCGAACGTAGCGGATTTGAGGGTCAATTTGGCTCACAAGAGGTATCGTTCTCAGCAGAGTCATACGATAGTTTTGCGTTTACGTCGGGATTTGGAGGCGATATCGGATCGTTTTGGGGCGAAGATTAAGATTGTGGAGGTTCCTCCGGGGCCGCCGGTGATTTCAACGTTGGTGGCGGAGGTTACGGGCTCGCCCAACAAGAGCTATGGGGAGTTGATAGCTGCGGCGAGGGTGGTAAAGGAGCGGATGGAGAGGGAGGACAAGGTGGTGGATGTGGATTGGACGGTGGAGGCGCGCTATCTACGTTTGCGTTATCGGTTGGACAAGGTAAAGGCGGCGGTGCATGGGATAGGCACGACGCAGGTGGTTCGCACGCTTCGTTTGGCGTTATCGGGGATGTCGCCGGGGACGGTGCATTTGGCGAGGGAGAGGAATCCGCTGCAGATTTATGTGATTTTGCCGCGCAAGGAGAGGTCTTCGCGGGAGAAGCTTGCTTCGCTTCGGGTGAAGGGGCGGTTGGGGAATTTGGTGAGTTTAGGGGAGATTGGGGAGTTTGTAGAGTTGGAGAGTGAGCAGCCGATTTATCACAAGAATCTTACTCCGATCGTGTACATTTTTGGAGAGATGGCGGGGAGGCCTCCGGCGGAGGCGGTTTTGAGTTTGCAGTCGTATTTTTCGCGTCGGCCGTTGGAGGAGGGCTTTTCGATCAATTGGGCGGGTGAGGGGGAGTGGCGGATTACGTTGCGGGTATTTCGAGATTTGGGGATTGCGTTTGGTGTGGCATTGGTGGGGATTTATTTGTTGTTGGTGTTGGAGACCAATTCGTTGTTGATGCCGTTGATTATTATGTTGGCGATTCCTTTGACGGCGATTGGGATTATGCCGGGGTTTTATTTGCTCAATTTGATTAGCAATCGGCCGGTAGGTGGATTTGAGGACCCGGTTTTCTTTACGGCGACGGGGATGATAGGGATGATTGCGTTGGGGGGGATTGTGGTGCGAAATTCTATTGTGTTGATTGAGTTTATTCAGAATGCTCGTGGTGATGGGGTGGAGTTGAAGGAGGCGATTTTACAGAGCGGTGGGGTGCGTTTTCGGCCGATTATGTTGACGGCGATGACGACGGGATTGGGGGCATGGCCGATCACTTTGGATCCTATTTTTTCTGGGTTGGCGTGGTCTTTGATTTTTGGCTTGGTGGCTTCTACGCTTTTCACTTTGTTGGTGGTGCCGGTAGTGTTTTGGTTGGTTTATGGGCCGAAAGGCGGGGGGG